>NZ_CM151202.1:0-375000 GCF_056482505.1 Stenotrophomonas sp. 71799_Sma | reverse complement strand
TCTACAAAAGGAAGGGCCGGCTGCGCCGGCCCTTCCCTGGTGTCAGGCAGCGACCAGGCGCACGCGGGCGAAGGTGCGCTTGCCGACCTGCAGCAGGCCTTCGAAGCCCGGCTGCAGCACCTGCTGGCCGTCTTCGACCACTTCACCGTCCACCTTCACCGCGCGCTCCTTGAGCTTGCGGTTGGCTTCGGAGTTGCTCGGGGTCAGGCCGGCCGCGGTCAGCAGCGCGGCGATGCGCAGGCCTTCGGCCGGGATCGCCACGTCCTGCAGCGGCAGCTGGGTGATGTCGCCCTGCCCGGTCACCGCCGCTTCCCAACCGGCAACCGCCTGTTCGGCCGCTGCGGCGTCATGGAAGCGGGTCGCCAGTTCACGCGCCAGGCGCAGCTTGACCACGCGCGGGTTCAGGCCGCCATTGGCCACCTGCTCGCGCAGCTGTACGGCTTCGGCCTGGCTGATGTCGAAGGACAGCAGCTCGATCCAGCGCCACATCAGGGTGTCGTCCACCTTCATGGTCTTGGTGACGATGTCGATGGCCGGCTCGCTGATACCAATGTAGTTGCCCAGCGACTTGGACATCTTGTTGACGCCGTCCAGGCCTTCCAGCAGCGGCATGGTCAGCACCACCTGCGGCTTCTGGCCGTGGTGCTCCTGCAGGCCGCGGCCCATCAGCAGGTTGAACTTCTGGTCGGTGCCGCCGAGTTCGACGTCGGCTTCCAGGGCCACCGAGTCGTAACCCTGCACCAGCGGGTACAGGAACTCGTGGATGGCGATGGACTGCTGGGCGGCATAGCGCTTGGCGAAGTCGTCGCGCTCCAGCATGCGCGCCACGGTGTGCTGGCCGGCCAGGCGGATCATGTCGGCCGCGCCCATCTTGCCGAACCACTCCGAGTTGAAGCGGACTTCGGTACGGCTGCGGTCCAGCACCTTGAACACCTGCTCCTCATAGGTACGGGCGTTGGCCAGCACGTCCTCGCGGCTGAGCGGCTTGCGGGTCAGGCTCTTGCCGGACGGGTCGCCGATCATGCCGGTGAAGTCGCCGATCAGGAAAATGACCTGGTGGCCGAGGTCCTGGAACTGGCGCATCTTGTTCAGCAGCACCGTATGGCCCAGGTGCAGGTCGGGCGCGGTGGGGTCGAAGCCGGCCTTGATCCGCAGCGGGCGGCCTTCCTGCAGGCGCGCACGCAGATCCTCGAGCTTGAGGATCTCGTCGGCACCACGGCCGATCAGGGCAAGGGCTTCTTCAATCGAGGACACGTGACTACTCCCGGCAACGCCGATTCTTGTGTGGGGTGTTAAAGCAAAGTTAACCCGATTGGCTTCACAAAAGCCAATGGGCACAAGGGTTTGACGCGGTTTTCTCAGGTGTCTATGGTAACCGGCGATCAGGCCCGCGCTCCCGGGCTGCCAGGAAAGAACCGCCGATGCACAATTCCGAACAAGGGCGCGCACGCAAGCAGCGCTTCCAGGAACGCCTCCACGTCCTGCACGACAACGCCCTGCATCGGAAGCTCAGGCAACATCTTCCCGCCGCCTTCAATGAGCGCTGGACGCGCCGTCATTGGATGCATGCCAGCCTGTTCGCGACGATCGGCGCCCTGGTGGCGACCATCGTCCCGGGTTTCTCGCACACCATCGACGCGCCCTTCGCCGACAGCCACACCAGCCTGGCGCTGCCGTTGCCGCCGCTGACCATGGCCCGCCAGCAGCAGGTGCCCGGAGACAGCTGGCAGGTGCTGCGGGTGCAGCGCGGCCAGACCCTGAGCGACCTGTTCGACAAGGCCGGCATTCCGGCCACCACCCTGCACCGGGTACTGGACCACCCGGGCGCGCGCGAGGCCCTGACCAAGCTGCGCCCGGGTGCCGAGATCGCCTTCGACATGCCGCTGTCCGGTGACCTGCGCAGCATCCGCTTCGACCGCGATGCCGACAACCGGGTGGAACTGAGCCTGGCCGGCGATGACATCAAGGAGAAGGTGACCAAACGCGAGACCTCCACGCGCACGGTGGTCACCAGCGGCGAGATCACCAGCTCGCTGTATGCCGCGGCCCGCCGCGCCGGGCTGTCGCCGTCGGCGATCGCGACGATGACCGACGACATCTTCAAGTACGACATCGACTTCTCGAAGGACCTGCAGCCGGGCGACCGCTTCAGCGTGGTGATGGATGAAACCTGGCGCGAAGGCGAGAAGGTGGACACCAGCAAGATCCTGGCGGCGACCTTCACCACCGGTGGCAAGACCTATTCCGGCTTCCGCTTCGACCGCAACGGCAAGTCCGAGTACTACGACATCAACGGCCGTTCGCTGAAGAAGAGCTTCATCCGCATGCCGATCCCGTTCGCACGGCTGAGCTCGACCTTTGGCGCGCGCAAGCACCCGGTGCTGGGCAAGATGCGCATGCACAAGGGCGTGGACTACGCCGCGCGCACCGGCACCCCGATCATGGCCGCCGGCGACGCCCGCGTGCAGTTCGCCGGGGTGCAGCGCGGCTACGGCAACGTGGTGATCCTCGACCACGGCCGCGGCCACACCACCCTGTACGGCCACATGTCGCGCTTTGCGAACATCAAGACCGGCCAGCGTGTGGCCCAGGGCACGGTGATCGGCTATGTCGGCTCGACCGGCCTGGCGACCGGCCCGCACCTGCACTACGAATTCCGCGTCAACGGCGAGCACCGCAACCCGCTGACCGTGACCATGCCGCCGCCGGAGCCGCTGAAGGGCGCCGAGCTGGTCGCCTTCCGCGCGCAGACCGCACCGGCGATGGCGCGCATCCAGGGCATGGAGAAGCTGATCTACGCCGACGCCAGCCCGGCACCGACCAGCCGCGACGAGGCCGCCCCCGAGGTTGCCAGCGCCAAGGACAAACAGGCAACCGGCCGCAAGCGCGGCTGAGCCCCTGCGTTGACGAAGAAGGACGCGGCAGCCCAAGCTTGCCGCGTCCTTTTTTTATGCCTGCCATGAACACAACTGTCGACGCTGACGCCCCCCTGTACCTTGGCCTGATGTCGGGCACCAGCGCCGATGGCATCGATGCCGCGCTGGTGCAGTTCCCCAGCGGCGCTGGCTGCCGCTTCGTGCATGGCCTGACCGCCCGCTGGGAGCCGGTGCTGCGGGCGCGGCTGGTGGCACTGGGCGAAGGGGGCCCGCTGGACTCGCTGGAGGAGCTGGGCGAACTGGACGCGCGGATCGCGATCAGCTTCGCTGAAGCCGCCAATCAACTGCTGGCCGAGGCCGGTGTGGACCGCAGCCAGGTCCGCGCGATCGGCTCGCACGGCCAGACCGTGCGCCATCGCCCGCTGGCCAATCCGGCCTTCACCGTACAGCTGGGCGACGGCAACCGCATCGCCGAGCTGACCGGGATCACCACGGTGTGTGATTTCCGCCGCCGCGACGTGGCAGCCGGAGGCCATGGTGCGCCGCTGATGCCGGCCTTCCACCTCGGCATGCTGGGCACGGCTGATGAAGACCGCGCCGTGCTCAACCTGGGCGGGATCGCCAACCTGACCCTGATCCCGCGCGAAGGCGCGGTGCGTGGCTTCGATACCGGCCCGGCCAACGCGCTGATGGATGCCTGGTGCCAGCGCCACACCGGCCGCACCTTTGATGCCGACGGCGCGTATGCCGCCAGTGGCGCGGTGGACGAGAGCCTGCTGGCGGGTTGGCGTTCGGAGCCGTGGTTCGCGCTGCCGCCGCCGAAGAGCACCGGCCGCGAACAGTTCCACCTGGCCTGGGCCGAGGCCCACATGGGCGAAGGCCAGTACGCTGCCGCCGATGTGCAGGCCACCCTGCTGGAGCTGACCGTGGCAACGGTGGCCGATGCGCTGCTGGCGCAGCAGCCGCAGACCCGGCGCCTGCTGGTCTGCGGCGGCGGGGTGCGCAACCGGCAGCTGATGAAGCGGCTGGCTGCACGGCTGCCGGGGGTGCAGGTGGAGTCCAGCGCGGTGCATGGGCTGGACCCGGAGTACGTGGAAGCGATGGGCTTCGCCTGGCTGGCGCAGCGGACGATGGACGGGCTGGCCGGCAACCTGCCGAGCGTGACCGGGGCGACGGGGCCGCGGATCCTGGGTGCAATCCACCTGGCGTGAGGTGGTGCCATCCACGCATGGCGTGGATCTACCGGGAACGGCAGTCGAGCGGAGCTCGACGCTACAAGGGCGCTAATCGAAGCCCTGCCCTGCGGGCAGGGCCTGCAGGGCGGCGATGGCGTCGGAGAGCGCGTTCACTTCGGGATCGCCGAAGCCGGAGCGGACCTCCAGTTCACTGCTGAACAGGCCCTGCTCCAGCAAGGCGGCGCAGGTCTGTTCGTGGGTCCAGCCGCGGGCAACCGCGACACGTCGGATACGTTCCAGCAGCAGCGGGTCCAGGTCCCGCAGCACAACGTCGGCCATGCTCACTTCCCCGTTCGCAAGGCACCGCCCCCTCGGCGCGTCGGGGGCGATGATCCCGCAGACCGGGCGGGCAGGCAATCAGGCGACCGGCGGTGGCCCGCGGTCGGCGATGCGCGGCCACAGCCAGGCCAGCAGCAGCAGGGTCGGCACCACGGTGACCGAGCTGAGAATGAAGAACGTGCTGTAGGACGTGGCTTCGACGATGTAGCCGGAGACACCGCCGACGAACTTGCCGGGCAGGTTGGCCAGCGAGACCAGCAGCGCGTACTGGGTTGCGGTGAAGTTGCGGTCGGTCAGCGACGACATGAAGGCCACCAGCACGGTGCCGGCAAAGCCCTGGAACAGGTTGTCGGCACTGAGCGCGGCATAGAATGCCCACAGCTTGCCTGGGTTGTGCGCCATCAGCAGGAAGGCCAGGTTGGACAGCGCCACGCCCAGTGCGGCCACCAGCAGCATGCGGCGGAAGCCGAACGCGGCCACTGCGATACCGCCCAGGAAAGCACCGCCGATTCCCATCCACACGCCGAACAGCTTGGAGACGGTGGCGATGTCGGCCTTGTCAAACCCCGAATCAAGATAGAACGGACCGGCCATCACACCAATGACCTGATCGGGGAACTTGAAGAACCCGACAAATGCGAGCAGCGCCAGCGCCAGTGCCACACCATTGCGGGTAAAGAAGCTGGAAATGGGTTGGACGAAGGCTTCGGCAATGTCGATGCGGCGCTGCACCGCGGTGGCCGGGCGCTCTGGTTCGGCACACAGCAGGGTGGTGACGATCGGCAGCAGCATCAGCGCGGCCATCGCCAGGTAGGCGACGATCCAACCTTCGAACTGAGCCAGGTACAGCGCACCAGCGCCGGCCAGAATCAGGCCGATCCGGTAACCCAGCGTATAGGTTGCGGCCAGCGCGGCCTGCGCAGACTGCGGCGCGATCTCGATGCGATAGGCATCGACCGCGGAATCCTGGGTGGCACCGGCGAAGGAGGCCACCAGTACCCACATCACCAACGACCAGACCCCTTGCTCGGGCCGCACGAAGGCCAACGCAACCAGGGCCACCAGCACAACGACCTGCGATACCAGCAACCATGAGCGGCGGCGTCCAAGCCCGCCCAGCAACGGGAACGCATAGCGGTCCAGCAACGGTGCCCACAGGAACTTGAGCAGGTAGAAGAAGCTGGCCAGGCTGATCAGGCCGATGCTGCCCAGGTCCAGGCCGACGTCGCGCAGGCGCGTGGACAGGGTCTGCGAAGCGATCAGCAGGAACGGCAGGCCGCTACCGAAGCCAAGCATGGCCATGGTCAGCGCCGACGGGGTACCGAAGGCACGCTTGATTCCTGCCCAGCCCTTGTAGCTGACCGGCGTGGCCGCCTCGGTCACAGGTCGTAGTCCACGATGAACGGCGCGTGGTCGGAGAAGCGCTCGTCGCGGTAGATCGAGCAGCTGCGCAGGCGGTCACGCAGGCCCGGGGTGATGAACTGGTAGTCGATGCGCCAACCGACATTGTTGGCACGGGCCGCGCCACGGTTGCTCCACCAGGTGTAGTCCTCGCCGGTGGGGTTGAGCAGGCGGTAGGCGTCAGCCCAGCCACGGCCGGCGGCGACATCGGTGGCCTGGCCGTGGTCGGCGCACAGGGCGTTGAGCCAGTCACGCTCTTCCGGCAGGCAGCCGGAGTTCTTCTGGTTGGACTTCCAGTTCTTGATGTCCAGCGCCGAACGCACGATGTTCCAGTCGCCACACAGCACGTAGTCGCGGCCGCTGCGCGCCCATTCCTCGAGGATCGGCCGCAGCCATTCCATCACTTCGAACTTGAAGCCCTGGCGCAGGTCGCCCGAGCTGCCCGACGGGATATAGAAGGAGACCACGCTGAGGTTGCCGTAGCGCGCCTCGATGTAGCGGCCTTCGTCGTCGAACGGGGCCCAGCCGAGCGAGGTGATCACCTGGTCCGGCTCGCGCTTGCTGTAGATCGCCACACCGCTGTAGCCCTTCTTGGTGATGGCGTCGCGGTAGAAGCAGTGGTGGCCGTCCGGGCGGAACATCGGGTCGGTCAGCTGGTCTTCCTGGGCCTTGGTCTCCTGGATGCACAGGACGTCGGCGTCCTGGGACCGGAACCAGTCGAGGAAGCCCTTGGTCGCGGCGGAGCGGATGCCATTGGCGTTGAAACTGATGATGCGCATGCGGGGGACCTGCGGCGGGAAACCGGGCAAGCATACCGGTTGCCCGCGGGGCTGCGCAGTCCGCCAGGCCGGGCCGCGACACCCTTCACAGGGCCCCGGACGAGCGCGAAACGCCCAGCTGGATTAGGATTTGTGCTCCAAATGAAGATGAATCGAGTTTTGATGAGCGACCACCGCCACCGTTTCCTGCAGCTGGCCCTGACCGCCGACGCCCTGCGCTTCGGCCAGTTCACCCTCAAGTCCGGCCGGCTGAGCCCCTATTTCTTCAACGCCGGTCGTTTCGACTCCGGTTCGCTGCTGTCGCAGCTCGGCGCCTGCTACGCCGATGCCATCGATGCCACCGGGATCAAGTACGACGTGGTGTTCGGCCCCGCCTACAAGGGCATTCCGCTGGCCACCGCGATGGCCTGCGAGCTGGCCCAGCGTGGCCGTGACCTGCCGCTGTCGTTCAACCGCAAGGAAGCCAAGGACCACGGTGAAGGCGGCCAGCTGATCGGCGCCGACATGAACGGCAAGCGCGTGCTGATCGTCGATGACGTGATCACTGCGGGTACCGCGATCCGCGAAGCGCTGGGCATCATCCGCGCCGCCGGTGGCACCCCGGCCGGCATCGTGGTGGCACTGGACCGCCAGGAGATCGCTTCGGAAACCGATCGCCGTTCGGCGGCACAGTCGGTGGCCGAAGAGGCCGGCATTCCGGTGATCGCCGTGGCGTCGCTGGCCGACCTGCTTGATTTCGCCTCCGGCAACCCGGAACTTGTGGGTTACCGGCAGCCGCTGGAAGCCTACCGGGCCCAGTACGGCGTCCGTTCGATCCGCTGACCGACCCAGGGGAAAGGTCATGTCCCGAGTTCCTGCTGTGCTCTTTGCCGGCCTGCTGCTGGCCGTGCCGTTCACCGTACTGGCGCAGTCGCGCGACAGCGGCAAGACGGAAAAGAAGCTGTACTGCTGGAACGAGGGCAAGGAGCGGATCTGCAGTGATTCGCTGCCGGCCGACGCGGTCAACCATGCCCGCGAGGAGTTCAACGCGAAGAGCGGCCTGCGCAATGCGCAGGTCCAGCGCGCGTTGACCGACGAAGAGCGCGCCGCCGCCAGCACGGAGGCGGCGCAGCAGCAGCTGGACCTGATGGCCGCGCAGACCCGCCAGCGCACCGAGCAGGCGATGCTGACCACCTATGGCAGCGAGGACGACCTGCGCCGGGTGTTCGCCGAGCGCCAGGAAGTGCTGGACAACAACCTGAAGACCGCCGAGTACAACGTCACCAGCCTGCGTGAGTCGCTGGTGGCGCTGCTGGCGGCCGCAGGTGACCGCGAACTGGCCGGTGGCAAGGTGGCCGACAAGCAGGCCAAGGCGATCCGCCAGCGGCACGTGCAACTGCAGTCGCAGCAACGGCTGCAAGCCGGGTTCCTGCAGCAGCAGCAGGCGTTGAAGGCCGAGATCGACAGCACCCTGCAGCGCTATCGCGAGCTGAAGGGGCTGGTGCCGGCGAGCCAGGCTCCGGCGGGCTGACCACGCTCCTACCGCCGGGCATGGCCCGGCGCTACCCAGGGCCTGGTTACGGATTGGCCCACGGAATTTATGCACTCTTTACGCGTCGGCCCGGTCCGGCGCGTAGTGCGTTTATGGGCGGCAGGACGACGATGACGGCCTGAGGTGGAGGGGTTCCACCAGGACGCTATTGCAATGTCCCCCTGGCTGTCGTTGTTGTGTGGCGTGCTGGTGCTGGTCGCCGCCGCCTATCTCCTTTATGTCGTGCTGCGGCCCGAGTCGTTCTGAGCGGAGCCGGCCATGACTGAGATGCTTGTGATTATTGCCGCCAGCCTGCTGCTAGCGTGGCCGCTGGGCCTGTACCTGGCCCGCGTGATGCGTGGCACGCCGATGAAGGTCGACGTGCTGTTCCACTGGATCGAGAAACCGCTGTACAGGGTGTTCGGGGTCGATCCGTCGCGCTCGATGTCCTGGCGCGGCTACGTGCTGGCCTTCGTGCTGAGCAACGTGGTGGTTGCTGTGTTGACCCAGGCGGTGTTCATGACCCAGGCCTGGTTGCCGCTGAATCCGGACCAGATCCCGAACATGCGCTGGGACACCGCGCTGCACACGATGATCTCGTTCCTGACCAACACCAACCAGCAGCACTATTCGGGTCAGGCGCAGCTGTCCTATCTCTCGCAGATGACCGGCATCACCGGCCTGCAGGTGGTCACGCCGATGATGGGCCTGGCACTGGCGGTGGCCACACTGCGCGCGTTGTTCGCGCGTTCGCCGCAGGCCGCAGCGGCCAATGGTGCCGGTGATGACCGCCAGGTGGCGGTGGGCAACTACTACGTGGACGTGGTGCGCCTGTGCGTGCGCTTCCTGTTGCCGCTGTGCCTGGTGTGGACCCTGCTGCTGACCAGCCAGGGCGTGCCGTCGACGATGACCGGTGGGCCGCAGGCCACGCCGATCGACGCCAGCGCCGGCATGGCCGAACAGAAGCTGCCGCTGGGCCCGGTCGCGGCGATGGTCGCGGCCAAGCAGCTGGGCGCCAACGGTGGCGGCTGGTACGGCCCGAACAGCAGCTTCCCGCTGGAGAACCCGACCCCGCTGTCGAACGCGCTGGAAATCGTCGGCATCCTGTTGGTGCCGATGGCAGTGATCTTCATGATCGGTGCGTTCACCGGCCGACGTCGCTTCGGCGCCCTGGTGTTCAGCTGCATGCTGGGCATGTCGCTGCTTTCCACCGGCGCGATGATGTGGAGCGAAGGACATAGCGCCAGCGCCGCCACGCCGCTGCTGATGGAAGGCAAGGAAGTGCGCTTCGGCGCCGATGGCACCGCGCTGTGGGCGGCAGTGACTACCCAGGTCTCCAATGGCTCGGTCGACGGCATGCACGATTCGCTGGCGCCGCTGAGTGGCGGCATCGCGATGGTCAACATGCTGGTCAGCGCGATCTGGGGCGGCATCGGCTGTGGCCTGCAGCAGTTCATCGTGTACCTGCTGCTGGGTGTATTCCTGGCCGGGTTGATGACCGGGCGTACGCCGGAACTGTTCGGCCGCAAGCTGGAGACGCCACAGGTGCGCCTGCTGGCCCTGCTGGTGCTGCTGCAGCCGATCACCCTGCTGGTGTTCACTGCGATCACCCTGGCCGTGCCCGGCCTGGCGGGCACCTCCAACCCCGGCTTCCATGGCATCAGCCAGGTCTTCTACGAGTACGTCTCGGCCTACGCCAACAACGGCTCGGGCTTCGAAGGGCTGGGCGACGCCACGCTGTGGTGGAACCTGAGCTGCTCGCTGGTACTGCTGCTGGGCCGCTTCCCGCTGCTGATCATTCCGCTGGTGGTGGCCACACAGCTGGCTGCCAAGCGCCAGGCCCCGGAGTCTGCCGGCAGCCTGCAGATCGAAACCCCGACCTTCGCCCTGACCCTGGTCTCGGTGATCGTCATCCTGACCGTGCTGCAGTTCATGCCGGCGCTGGTACTCGGCCCGATCGCCGACCACCTGAGCCTGGGACTGCACTAAGGACACCCTGATGAGTACCCAAGCAAGTTCAACCCGTAGTACCCATGCAGCGCGCCCTGCCCTGCTGGATGGCGCCGGCCTGCGCCGTGCGCTGGTCGAAGCGGTTCTCAAGCTGTCGCCGATGCATCTGGTGCGCAGCCCCGTGATGGCGGTGGTGATGGCCGGCACGATCGTCGCCGCGATCGTCACCCTGACCGGCAACGCGCCGCTGGGCTTCGGCCTGGCGGTGACCGCGATCCTGCTGGTGACCGTGCTGTTCGGCAACTTCGCCGAAGCCGTAGCGGAAGCGCGTGGCCGTGGCCAGGCCGCGTCGCTGCGGCGTGCCCGCCAGGACCTGGTGGCACGCCGGCTGGCGGCGCCGCAGCCAGGCGCCGCCGAAACCCAGGTGCCGGCCGCCGAGCTGCGCCCGGGCGACCACGTGATCGTCAGTGCCGGTGAGCTGGTGCCGGCCGATGGCGAGATCGTGCAGGGCCTGGCCACCATCAACGAAGCGGCGGTGACCGGCGAATCGGCACCGGTGTTGCGCGAGGCCGGTACCGACCGTTCCGGCGTGATCGGCGGCACCAAGGTGCTGTCCGACCAGATCATCGTGCGGGTGACCGCCGAGCCGGGCCACAGCTTCCTGGACCGGATGATCGCGCTGGTGGAAGGTGCCAACCGCCAGAAGACCCCCAACGAGATCGCGCTGACCCTGCTGCTGGCGGCGATGACACTGACCTTCCTGGTGGTGGTGGCGACGCTGCCGGCGATCGGCGCGGCCGTAGGCGTGCAGGTCGATCCGCTGCTGTTGATCGCGCTGCTGGTGTGCCTGATCCCGACCACCATCGGCGGCCTGCTGCCGGCCATCGGCATCGCCGGCATGAACCGTGCGCTGGCCGCCAACGTGCTGGCCAAGTCGGGCAAGGCAGTGGAGGTGGCCGGCGACGTCGACGTGCTGCTGCTGGACAAGACCGGCACCATCACCTACGGCGACCGTCAGGCCAGCCACTTCCATCCGCTGGCCGGCATCGATGCCAGCCAGCTGCGCGAGGCCGCACTGCTGTCCTCGCTGGCCGACCCGACCCCGGAAGGCAAGTCGATCGTGCGCCTGGCGCGCGAACAGGGCTGCGCTACCGCCGAACCGCACCACGCCGAGTACCTGGCGTTCAGTGCGCAGACCCGCATGTCCGGCGTGGACCTGGAACACGGGCGGCAGATCCGCAAGGGTGCCGCCGATGCGATCCGTGCCCACGTGCAGGCGCTGGGCGGCAACGTGCCGGCGGAACTGGCCGGGCGCGTCGAGCAGGTCGCACGCAACGGTGCCACCCCGCTGGTGGTGGCCGAGGGCCGCCACGTGCTGGGCGTGATCGAGCTGTCGGACGTGGTCAAGCACGGCATGCGCGAGAAGTTCGCGCAGCTGCGGGCGATGGGTATCCGCACGGTGATGATCACCGGCGACAACCCGCTGACCGCCGCCGCAATCGCCGCCGAAGCCGGCGTCGACGACTACATCGCCGAGGCTCGCCCGGAGGACAAGCTGGCACGCATCCGCCAGGAGCAGGCCGGCGGCCGCCTGGTGGCGATGGTCGGCGATGGCACCAATGACGCGCCGGCGCTGGCCCAGGCAGACATCGGTCTGGCGATGAACTCCGGTACGCAGGCGGCGAAGGAGGCCGGCAACATGGTCGACCTCGATTCGGACCCGGCCAAGCTGCTGGCGGTGGTGGAAGTAGGCAAGCAGCAGCTGATCACCCGCGGCGCGCTGACCACCTTCTCGCTGGCCAACGACGTCTCCAAGTACTTCGCGATCCTGCCGGCGCTGTTCGCCGCGGCCGTTCCGACCATGGCCGCCTTGAACGTGATGCAGCTGTCGAGCCCGCGCAATGCGGTGCTGGCAGCGCTGATCTTCAACGCCCTGGTGATTCCCGCCCTGATCCCGCTCGCCCTGCGTGGCGTGCGCTTCCGCCCGGCCACTGCAACCGCACTGCTGCGCCGGAACATGCTGGTGTACGGCCTCGGCGGCGTGCTGCTGCCGTTCGCAGCGATCAAGGTAATTGACCTCCTTCTTGTCCTGGTATTCGGCGCATGAACCGTTCCGCTTCCACCTCCACCTCCCTGTCCCGCGAAGCAAAAGCCGAGGCCCGCGTGGCCAGCCTGCAGGACGGCGCCAGCTGGCGCCCGGCGATCGGCCTGGGCCTGGCCACCCTGCTGCTGGCCGGTGCGGTCTACGCCGGTATCGCCACCGGTTTTGCCGGCCTGGCCTACCCGACCCAGGCCGAGGGCAGCCTGCTGCGCGATGGCAACGGCCAGGTACGCGGCTCGGCATGGTTGTCGCAGCCGTTCACCGGTGACGGCTACTTCCAGGCACGTCCGTCGGCAGCCAACTACGACCCCATGGCCGCGGCCGGTTCCAACATGGCGCGCAGCAACCCGGCCCTGGCCGAGCGTGTTGCCGCCAGCACGGCTACAGTGGCCGCGCGCGAAGGTGTCGCCCCGGCGCAGGTGCCAGCGGACCTGGTCACCCAGTCCGCCGGCGGCCTGGATCCGCAGCTGTCGCCGGCGGCGGCGCGCCTGCAGGTGGCACGCGTGGCACGTGCCCGCGGCCTGCCGGTGAAGCGCGTGCAGGCACTGGTGCAGGCGCATACCGAAGGGCGCCAGTGGGGCCTGTTCGGCCAGCCGCGGGTGAACGTGGTGACGCTGAACTTCGCGCTGGACCACGCGGCCGCGGCCAAGGCACCGTGATGCCGGCCTGCACCGGCTGCGCGCACAATGGCACCCATGACTGATGCGCGTACCCGCCAGGCCGATGCCCTGGTCGAAGGCCTGCAACGCGAAGCCGGCGGCAAGCTGACCGTGTTCCTCGGTGCGGCGCCGGGCGTGGGCAAGACCTACACCATGCTGACCCGCGCACAGGAACAGCTGCGCCGCGGTGTCGACCTGGTGGTGGGCCTGGTGGAAACCCACGGCCGCGCCGATACCCAGGCGCTGCTGGAGGGCCTGCCACAGCTGCCGCTGAAGGCAGTGGCCTACCACGGCCACACCCTGCAGGAGATGGACCTGGATGCCGTGCTGGCACGGCATCCGGCGCTGGTGCTGGTGGACGAACTGGCCCATCGCAATGCGCCCGGCAGCCGCCATGAGCGGCGCTGGCAGGATGTGATGGAGCTGCTGGACGCCGGCATCGACGTCTGGACCACGGTCAACATCCAGCATCTGGAAAGCCTCAACGACGTGGTGATGCGGATCACCGGCGTGCGCGTCAGCGAGACCGTGCCGGACGGCGTGCTCGACCGCCTGCACGACATCGTGCTGGTCGACCTGCCGCCGCGCGAACTGATCGCGCGCCTGCAGCAGGGCAAGGTCTATGTGCCCGAACAGGCCGCACAGGCCCTGCAGGCATTCTTCTCGCCGGCCAACCTGACCGCGCTGCGTGAACTGGCGATGCAGGAAGCGGCCGACCGCGTCGACAGCAGCCTGCGCGAAGCACGCGCTGCACGCGGCGAGAGCAACCTGCCGCTGCGTCGCGGCGTGCTGGTGGCCATTGATGGCGGCGGTCAGAGCGAATACCTGGTGCGGGTGGCGCGTCGCATCGCCGAACGCCGCGATGCGCCGTGGACGGTGGTGACCGTGCAGGGCCGGCGCCAGGATGACGCGACCCGACGCGAAATCGATGCGGCCTTCGCACTGGCACGTCGGCTGGGCGGCGACGCCGAACTGCTGCACGGATCGAGCATCGCCGATGCCCTGCTTGACCATGCCGCACATAACGGCGTGTCGACCCTGGTACTGGGCCGCACCCGCGAGCGACCGCTGGCGCGGATGTTCAACCGCACCCTGACCCAGCAGCTGATCCAGCGCGGCGCGCATTACGAGATCACCATCATCAGCACGCCGCAGGCACGTGCGCGCTCGCGCCGCGAGGGCCTGCTGCCGCCGGTGCGCGGCATCAGCTACGAACCGGCGCAGGCACTGATCGCCACCGCGTTGGCCTGTGCGGTGGCATGGCTGGCCGAACGCTGGGTGGGCATGGCCGACCTGTCGATGGTGTTCATCGTGGCGGTGGTAGTGGTGGCCGCGCGCACGCGCGCCAGCGTGGCGGTGATGGCGGCGATCCTGTGTTTCCTCGCCTACAACTTCCTGTTCATCGCACCCCGCTTCACCTTCGCCATCGGCGCGCGCCAGGGCGTGATCACCGTGTTCCTGTTCCTGGCCGCCGCGCTGGTGGCCGGACGCCTGGCCTCGCGCCTGCGCATGCAGGTGATCGCGCTGCGTGCGGCGAATCGACATGCGCGTGCGCGCCAGCAGCTGGGACGGCAGCTGGCCAGCGCGGCCGGCAACGGCGAGGTGGCGCAGGCGGGTCGGCATGCACTGGAACAGGCCATGGACGTTCCAGCCTGGCTACGGATCGGCGCCGATACCGCAACCGGTGGCCGCAGCCAGCCCGGCGACACCGACCTGGCCGCCGCCGACTGGGCGCTGCGCCATGGCCAGCCCAGTGGGCGCTTCACCGATACCCTGGCCGGTGCGCAGTGGTGGTTCCTGCCGTTATTGGATGGCGAGGACCGCGCGATCGGCGTGGCCGGCCTGTACCTGCCCGGCGCACAGGCGCGCCTGCTGCCCGAACAACGGCAGCTGGCCGAAGCAATGGTCGATGACATCGCGCAGGCCGCGCTGCGCACGCGGCTGGTGGCGGAACTGGAGCAGGCGCACGTCAGCAACGAGACCGAGCGGTTGCGCTCGGCGCTGCTCTCTTCGGTGTCGCACGACCTGCGCTCGCCACTGGCGGCGATGATCGGCTCGGCCGACAGCCTGGCCAGCTATGGTGCGGCAATGGATACGGCCGATCGCCGTGCCCTGCTCGACACCATCCTGGTCGAGGGCGAACGGCTGGACCGCTACATCCAGAACCTGCTGGACATGACCCGCCTCGGCCACGAGGGATTGAAGATCAACCGCGACTGGATCGGCGTGGACGAACTGATCGGCTCGGCCGCACGGCGCCTGCAGCGCTACCAGCCGAAGGTGCGGCTGGAGCTGGACATTCCGGCCACGCTGGCGCCGATCTGGGTACACCCGGCGCTGGTCGAACAGGCGGTGTTCAACGTGATGGAAAACGCGGCCAAGTTCTCACCGCCGGATGCTGCCGTGCAGGTGCAGGCGCGTGAACTGGACGGCCAGCTGCGCATCGACGTGATCGATGCCGGCCCCGGCATTCCCGACGACGAGCGTGCGCGCATCTTCGACATGTTCTACAGCGTTGAACGTGGCGACCGTGGCCGCCATGGCACCGGCCTGGGCCTGACCATCTGCCAGGGCATGATCGGCGCGCATGGCGGCAGCGTGCAGGCGCTGCCCGGACGCGACGGTCGCGGTACCCTGATCCGCATCACCCTGCCCCTGCTCAAGCCAGCCTCCCACGATGAGCCCGACCCCGATTGATGCCAGCGTGCCGGCCGCGCGCGTGCTGGTGATCGATGATGAAACCCAGATCCGCCGGTTCCTGGACATCAGCCTGCGCGCGCAGGGCTACCAGGTGCGGCAGGCCGCCACCGGCCAGGAAGGCCTGCAGCTGGCCGCCAGCGAGGACATGGATCTTGTGATCCTGGATATCGGCCTGCCGGACATGGAAGGCCACGAGGTGCTGGAACAACTGCGGCAGTGGAGCCAGGTGCCGGTGATCATGCTGACCGTGCGTGCCGGCGAGGCGGAGAAGGTGCGTGCGCTGGATACCGGCGCGAATGACTACGTGACCAAGCCGTTCGGCACGCAGGAGCTGATGGCGCGGGTGCGGGCGCTGCTGCGCACGCGCAGCGTACCCAGTGATGGCACGCCACCGGTATTCGACGATGGCCACCTGCATGTGGACCTGGTCCGCCGTGAAGTGGCGCTGGATGGCGAGCCGGTAGCGTTGACCCGCAAGGAGTACGCGCTGCTGTCGCTGCTGCTGCGCAACGCCGGGCGGGTGGTGACCCAGCCACAGATCCTGCAGGAGATCTGGGGCCCGACCCACCAGCACGACACCCATTACCTGCGCATCCTGGTCGGCAAGCTGCGGCACAAGCTGGGCGATTCAGCGCTGGATTCGCGCTACCTGTTCACCGAACCGGGCGTCGGGCTGCGGTTCAAGGGGTGAGGGTGTGCCGACCAACGGTCGGCACCCACCAAAGCGAATCCGGAAGAGCATCCACGCATGGCGTGGATCTACTGTGTCGACCAAGGTCGACACCTACCAACAGCGGTCCATGCCGTTCCGACAGATCGCGGAAATTGTCAGGGGTGGGGCGGTGTCGGAGTGCGGGGTGTCAGGCTGCCAAGCCTACAGGGACGTACTTGCGGCGTCCCCGCACTCCGACACCGCCCCGCCATCCCGCGGATAGCTCGCTTTTGATGTTGATGTTGATGTTGCTGCTGCCGTTGCTTCGGCGGGCGCCGGGCGCAGCCCGGCCCCACCTCAGAACCCCAGCGGGGTTTCGCCCAGCACCGGCTGCAGCTGGCTGCGGAACAGCGCCTGGATGCGTTCCAGCGCCGCCTCGTCATTGCCCTCGAAGCGCAGCACCAGCACCGGCGTGGTGTTGGAGGCGCGCACCAGGCCCCAGCCATCGGGGAAGTCCACGCGCAGGCCATCGATGGTCGACAACCGACCGCCCACATACGGGTTGTCCGGCGACTGCGCCGCCGCCACCAGCATCGCCACCAGCGCGTGCGGCGTACCGTCGGCCACCGGCACCTTCAGTTCCGGCGTGGCCACCATCTCCGGCAGCTCTGCCAGTACCTCGTCCGGAGTCTCCTCGCGCTGGGCCAGGATCTCCAGCAGGCGCGCAGCCGCATACAGGCCATCGTCGAAACCGAACCAGCGCTCCTTGAAGAAGAAGTGGCCGCTCATCTCGCCAGCCAGCTCAGCATCGGTCTCGCGCATCTTCGCCTTCATCAGCGAATGCCCGGTCTTCCCCATCAGCGGGCTGCCACCATTGCGCAGCACGTGGTCGGACAGCTTGCCGGTGCACTTCACGTCGTAGATCACCATCGCGCCCGGATTGCGCATCAGCACGTCGGCGGCGAACAGCATCAGCAGGCGGTCGGCATAGATGATCTTTCCTTCGCCGGTGACCACGCCCAGGCGGTCACCGTCGCCATCGAAGGCGACGCCGAGATCGGCACCGAAGCGCTTCACCGTCTGCACCAGGTCTTCCAGGTTGGCCGGCTCGCTGGGGTCGGGATGATGGTTGGGGAAGGTACCGTCGACATCGCAGTACAGCGGGATGACTTCCGCACCGATCGCTTCCAGCAGCTGCGGCGCGAGCGCGCCGGCCACGCCGTTGCCGGCATCGGCCACGACCTTCAACGGGCGGTCCAGCTGCACGTCGTCGGCAATGCGCTGGATGTAGTCGGCACTGACATCGCGCTGCTGGTAATCGCCCGGCTCGGCGGCCTGTACCAGGCGGCCTTCGACGATGCGCTGGTACAGATCGGTGATGGCATCACCGGACAACGTCTCGCCGCCGATGACCACCTTGAAACCGTTGTACTCGGGCGGGTTATGGCTGCCGGTGACCGCCACGCAGGTGCCGGTACGCAGATGGAAGGCGGCGTAGTACACGACCGGGGTCGGTGCCAGGCCGATGTCGATCACCGCGCAACCGGCGCGCCTCAGGCCCTCGGCCAACCCTGCGGCCAGTTCCGGGCCGGACAGGCGGCCGTCGCGGCCGATCACCACCTCGCGCAGGCCCTGCTCCAGGGCCACGGTGCCGATGGCCTGGCCGATCAGCGCCGCCGTTTTCGGCGTCAGTTCACTGCCAACCACGCCGCGGATGTCGTAGGCGCGGAAGATACCGGCCGCCAGTTCCTCGGCCGGAACCGGTGGCGGGGGCGGCGGTGCACTTTCAGTTGTGCTGGCCTCGGCCACCGGCGGCGGCGCCATCTGCAGGCTCTCGCTCAGGGTCGGGCCATGATCGGCTTCCGCCACGGTCGCCCGACGCGGCAGCGGCAGCGACTTCGGCAGGCGGCCGCGCCCCACCACCAGCAGCACGGCGATGAACGCCAGCAGCAGCGCAACGATGGCGCTGGCCAGCGAACCCAGGCCCAGCGGACCAGGTTCGACATTGGGTACCGCGGCCACCAGCCGCAACGGCGTCCCCGAAATCGGCCGCGCCAATGCTTCGGCGCTTTCGGCCAGGCCGGCATCGCCCTGGGCGACGAGGTCATGCGCGCCCTGGCGCAGGCCAAGGAAACCGGCCGATGGCGCACTCACCTGGTCCAGCGGCGAGGTCAGCCGCAGCAATGGCTGGCGCACGTAGAGCACCGCCGGGCCGAGACTGCCCAGTTGAACCGGCGCTGCCAGGCCCAGGCGATTGCCACCGCCATCGCGGACCACGCGCAGGCTGGGCTTGCCTTCGGCCAATGCCGCTTCCAGCAGCGCCAATCGGGCATAGCCAAAGGCGGCCGGGTCGGCGTAGGCGTTGGCCAGATCGGCGGTCAGTACCTCGGCGTGCTCGACGCCGGTCCAGCTCTCGCGGACCGCGAGTGCCGCCGCAGCGGCATCACCGGCCTGCAGCGCCTGCTGCACGCGCTCGTTCTTCAGCTGCTGCTGCAGCTGCTTCAGCTGGCCGGCAGCGGCCTCCTGCAGGCCCTGCACGGCCTGGTCACGAGCAGCTTCCAGCGCCTGGCCGTTGGCCTCCTGGCGCCATTGCTGCACTGCGCTCCATCCGAACCAGCCGGCCAGCAGGATCAGCAGCACCCCCAGTAGTGGCGCACTGCGTCCCAACGACCGTCCCCGCTGTCCTTCCCCGATGCCGCTCATCGATGTCCCCTGTCAACGCACCCCGGTATGGCCGAATCCACCCGTTCCCCGCACGCTGTCGGTGAAAGTATCCACCACCTGCAGGCTGACGCGGGCAATCGGCACGACCACCAGCTGCGCGATGCGATCGCCCGGCTCGATGGTGAAGGCCTCGCGACCACGGTTCCAGACGCTGATCAGCAGCGGGCCCTGGTAATCGGCGTCGATCAGGCCGGTGCCATTGCCGAGCACGATGCCGTGGCGATGGCCCAGCCCCGAGCGCGGCAGGATCACCGCGCACAGGTTCGGATCGGCGATGTGGATGGCCAGGCCGCTGGGAACCAGCGCGGTGTCGCCCGGCTGCAGGGTCAGCGCGGTATCCAGCGCCGCGCGCAGGTCCATGCCGGCGCTGGCCTCGGTGGCGTAGGCCGGCAGCGGCCAGCTGTCGCCGAAGCGCGGATCGAGCAGCTTGACCTGCAGCGGTTGGGAAGTGGATGCCTGGGTCATGCCTGGAGTCTCCGCGCGATCAGCGCCAGCAGTTGTTCGGCCAGCTCGCGCTTGGAGGTGGCCGGGAATACCTGTTCACCGTCCTGCCAGAAGGCAGTGGCCGCATTGTTGTCGCTCTCGAAACCGCCGCCGCTGATGCCGACCTGATTGGCGATCACCAGGTCCAGGCGCTTGTCGACCAGCTTGCCACGCGCGTATTTCTCCACGTCGTGGGTTTCGGCGGCAAAGCCGACCACCAGCTTCAGCGACTGGGTCTGCGCAGCCACCTCGGCAAGGATGTCCGGCGTGCGCACCAGCTCGATCACCAGCGACTGGCTGTCGGCGGTCTTCTTCAGCTTCTGCGGCGCGACCTGGCGCGGCGTGTAGTCGGACACTGCAGCGGCACCGATATAGATGTCGGCCGGCAGCGACTTCAGCACGGCATCGCGCATCTGCGCAGCCGAGCGCACGTCGACGCGCTGCACGCCGAGCGGCGTCGGCAGCTGTACCGGGCCGCTGACCAGCACCACCTGTGCGCCCATCGCGGCGGCGGCCGCGGCCAGGGCAAAGCCCATCTTGCCGCTGCTGCGGTTGCCGACATAGCGCACCGGATCGATGTCTTCATAGGTCGGGCCGGCGCTGATCAGCAGGCGCAGGCCCTGCAGCGCGCGGGTTTCCGGCGCGGCAACGGCCGCGGCGCTGCTGCCATTGGCGGCCAGCGCGGCCACGATGTCGCCCGGTTCGGCCAGACGCCCCGGACCGGACTCGCCTTCGGCCAGCGGGCCGTCGACCGGGCCGATCACCTGCGCGCCGCGCTGGCGCAGCAGGGCGATGTTGGCCTGGGTGGCCGGGTGCAGCCACATGCGATGGTTCATCGCCGGGCAGATCGTCAACGGCGCGGTACTGGCCAGGCACAGCGTGCTGACCAGGTCATCGGCATGGCCCTGGGCCAGCCGGGCCAGCAGATCGGCGGTTCCCGGGGCAACCACGATGCGGTCGGCCCAGCGCGCCAGCTCGATGTGGCCCATGGCCTGTTCGGCGGCGCTGTCCCACAGCGTGGTGCGGGTGGGCTGCCCGGACAGGGCCTGGAAACTGAGCGGAGTGACGAACTGCTGGGCACCGGCGGTCATCGCCACCTGCACCTGGGCACCGGCGTCGCGCAGGCGCCGCACCAGTTCCAGGGCCTTGTAGGCCGCGATCCCGCCTCCGACGCACAACAGCAGTTTCTGACCTTCCAGCGCGCGGGCCTGCGCGGGGGAAGCGTTGGGGGAGTCAGCCACCTGGAATTCCTGTGCAAACGAGGGCGCTAGCTTACCCGATGGTCGGTAATGTCCCGGTGCAGGGTGCACATAGCGGACAGCTATCAGTAGATGGAGCGCGCTGCGCCTGACCCTGGGTTAGCCGGGCATCGGTTTCGGACCTTTCCTATACCTCTACGGGTCTGCGCTTTTGCAGAATCAGGCATTGGCTGCCGTCTGCCGTGGCCTGTTCGACCTTCGAGGAGCCTCGTGCATCCACGCATCATCATTGCCGACGACCATCCCGTGGTCCTGCATGGCATCCGTATCGTGCTGCAGACCCAGCTGATGGACATCGTCGGCAGTGCACGTGACGGCGCCCAGCTGCTGGAGCTGGTGGACCACCACGACTGCGATGCGGTGTTGACCGACCTGTCCATGCCGGGTAACGGCCCGGACGGTCCAGAGCTGATCGACGCGCTGCGCGTGCGTCACCCCGGGCTGCCGGTGGTGGTGCTGACCGGCGCCCGCCATCCCGGGCTGCTGGACGGACTGCTGCGCGAGGGCATCAGTGGGCTGGTCGACAAATGCGCCGATTTCGCCGAACTGCCGCAGGCACTGAACGCCGCACTGGCCGGGCAGGTCTTCGTCTCCCAGCAGCTGCGCCACCACCTGCAGGCGCGCGACCTGCTGTTTCCACGCGAACCGTCGCCGCTGTCGGCACGCGAACAGGAAGTGCTGGATCTGCTGGCGGCCGGGCTCAGCGTGAATGCCGTCGCCGAGCGTTGCGGGCGCAGCCCGAAGACCATCAGCCGGCAGAAGGCCGAAGCCAAGCGCAAGCTGGGCCTGCAGAACAACCAGGAACTGTTCGACTATCTGCAGACCCGACGCGGGTGAGGCATCGTCCGACCCGGTGCTGCGGTATGCACCGATGGGAGCCGTCACGCAGGCTGGCGATGATGCAGGCATGCCCATCCATGACTGGCCCGAACAGGAACGCCCCCGCGAGAAGCTGATCGCGCGCGGGCCCACGGCACTTTCCGACGCCGAACTGCTGGCCCTGTTTCTCGGCTCCGGGTTCGGTGGCCGCGATGCCGTGCAGACCGCGCGCGACCTGCTGCAGGCGCACGGCCCGTTGCGGGTGCTGCTGGACCGCCCCGCGCGTGACCTGGCCCGCCTGCCCGGGCTCGGCCCGGCGCGCAGCTGTACGCTGGCTGCCGGGCTGGAACTGGCCCACCGCTACCTGGCTGCCGAGCTGGAACACGGCGAAGCGGTCGGCAACAACCCGGCCGCGGTCGGCCGCTATCTGCAGCACCGCCTGCGGGGGCAGGCCCGGGAGATCTTCATGGCCCTGTTCCTGGACAACCGGCACCGCCTGATCGCCTGCGAGGAGCTGTTCCACGGCACCATCAACGCCGCACCGGTCTACCCACGCGAAGTGGTGCGGCGCGCCCTGCTGCACAACGCGGCGGCGGTGATCCTCAGCCACAACCACCCTTCCGGCGACCCGGAACCCTCCAGCGCCGATACCCGCATCACCGACGAACTGCAGCAGGCACTGGCGATGGTGGACGTGCGCCTGCTGGACCACTTCGTGGTCGGTGAGGGCCGCCCCGTTTCGTTTGCTGAACGAGGCCTGCTGTCGCCGCCCCAGCCCCGCCTGTTCGGCTGAGCGCCCGCCCTCCAGGCGCCATCGGTCGCCCCCACAGGCAGGTTTCGGTCAGCGTGGCCGCTGGTATCTGCGCTAAAATGGGCGATTCCGCCGCTCATTCTCACAGCAGGCCTCGTGAAAAATCTCCTCCGCGCCCTGATCAGCCAAGGCATCGAAGCCTTGCGCGCCAATGGCACCCTGCCCGCCGACTCCCTGCCGCCGGACTTCGTGGTCGAGCGCCCGAAGACCCGTGACCACGGCGACTTCGCCACCAATGCCGCGATGCTGCTGGCCAAGGCCGCGCGCAGCAATCCGCGCGCACTGGCACAGGCGCTGGTCGAGGCACTGCCGCGCAGCGAGGACGTCAGCAAGGTCGAGATCGCCGGCCCCGGCTTCATCAATTTCCACCTGGCGCCGGCCGCGTACCAGCGTGAAGCCGCGTCGGTCATCAAGGAAGCCCACGACTACGGCCGCAACCTGTCCGGCAATGGCCGCACGGTGGGCGTGGAGTACGTGTCGGCCAACCCGACCGGCCCCCTGCATGTCGGCCATGGCCGCGCGGCGGCGATCGGCGACTGCGTGGCGCGTGTGCTCGACGCCAACGGCTGGAACGCCAAGCGTGAGTTCTACTACAACGACGCCGGCGTGCAGATCGAGAACCTGGCGCTGTCCACCCAGGCGCGGATCAAGGGCATCGCGCCGGACCAGGATGGCTGGCCGGAAGGTGGCTACCGCGGTGAGTACATCGCCGACGTCGCCCGCGCCTACATGGCCGGCGCCAGCGTCGATCTGGAAGGCAGCACCGTGGTCGGCGCCAAGGACCCGGACGACATGCAGGCGATCCGCCGCTTCGCCGTGGCCTACCTGCGCAACGAGCAGAATCTGGACCTGGCCGCGTTCGGCGTCGACTTCGACATCTACTTCCTGGAAAGCTCGCTGTACGCCGATGGCAAGGTGGCCGAAGCGGTGGCCAAGCTGCAGGCGTCGGGTCATACCTATGAAGAAGGTGGCGCGCTGTGGCTGCGCAGCACCGACTTCGGTGACGACAAGGACCGCGTGATGCGCAAGTCCGACGGCACCTTCACCTACTTCGTGCCGGACGTGGCCTACCACCTGTCCAAGTGGCAGCGCGGCTACGAGCGCGCGATCACCGAGCTCGGCGCCGATCACCATGGTTCGCTGGCACGCGTGCGCGCCGGCCTGCAGGCGATGGAAGTGGGCATCCCGCAGGGCTGGCCGGAGTACGTGCTGCACCAGATGGTCACCGTCATGCGTGGCGGCGAGGAAGTGAAGCTGTCCAAGCGTGCCGGCAGCTACTTCACCCTGCGCGACCTGATCGAGGAAGCCGGCCGCGATGCCACCCGCTGGTTCCTGATCGCGCGCAAGCCCGATTCGCAGCTGACCTTCGACATCGACCTGGCCCGCCAGCAGAGCAACGACAACCCGGTGTTCTACGTGCAGTACGCGCACGCCCGCGTCTGCAGCCTGCTGCGCCAGGCACAGGAGAAGGGCCTGGTGTACGAACAGGGCAATGGCCTGGCCAACCTCGGCCGCCTGGCCGACGACGCCTCGCTGCTGCTGATGAACGAGATCTCGCGGTACCCGGAAGTGGTGGAGGCGGCCGGCGTGGCGCTGGAACCGCATCTGGTGGCGCAGTACCTGCGTGAATTGGCGCACGCGTTCCACACGTGGTATCACGGGACGCCGGTGCTGGTGGAAGACGCTGCGGATCGCAACGCCAAGCTGACCCTGGCCTGCGCCGCGCGCCAGGTGCTGGCCAACGGCCTCGAACTCCTGGGCGTCAGCGCCCCGGAAAAAATGTAAGCATCAGGAGACGCAGTACACATGGCAGCACGACGCGGCAAAAACCAGGCACGACGCAACAGCAGCAGCCAGGGCACACCCGGATGGGTGTGGCTGGTCGCTGGCGTGGCGATTGCGGCCGTGGTGTTCCTGGCGGCGCCGAACCTGTTCAAGGGCGAAGGCGATGGCTTCCTGCGCGCCGGTCCGCAGCCGAACCCGAACGCGCAGCCGGCCCCGGTCGCAGATGCCGACAGCGATGTCGGCACCCAGCCGGCCGCGCAGCCGGCCACGCCGAAGCCGGCCGAACCGGAAAAGCCGGCCGCCACCCAGTACGACTTCTACACCCTGCTGCCGGGCAAGGAAGTTGAAATGTCCGACGCCGAGCTGGCTGCCAGCGCGCGTGCTGAAGACCAGCGCCGGGCCAAGGCTGAAGCGCAGCGCGCGCAGGCGGCACTGGAAGGCAAGCCGGTTCCGCCGCCAGCGGCTACCGCGCCCGCACCGACGGCAACCGCCAGCGTGGCCAGCACCGCGCCGGTGACCGCCACCAGCCGTCCGCTGCCGGCACCGCTGAGCGAACGACCGGCTGCGGCAACGCCTCCGGCCAGCACGCCGACGGCGTCGACCAGCACCGCCGCCGCCACTCCGGCAGCGCGTGCGGAAACCGCGCCGACCGCGGCCACTACCCCCGCCGCTGCGGCACCGGCTGCCGCCGACAATGCCCGCTACATCCTGCAGGCGGGTGCGTTCGGTGCCTCCGGCGATGCCGAAGCGACCAAGGCCAAGCTGGCGATGATGGGCCTGGCGGCACGCGTCGAATCGGCGCAGATCAACGGCAAGACCGTGTACCGCGTGCGCATGGGACCGTATGGCAGTGCAGGTGAACTGTCTGAAGCCAAGCAGAAGCTGGATGGCACCGGCCTGCAGGCGATGGCGATCAAGGCACAGTGAGTCTGCCGAAGTGAATGAAAAAGCCGGGCACTGCCCGGCTTTTTTTGTCTGTGTAGAGTCGAGCTTGCTCGACTGCCGTTCAAAGCAGTCGAGCAAGCTCGACTCTACAAAGGGCGAAGAGCAGTCGAGCATGGCTCGACTCTACAAATGAACGTCAGCCTTCGCGGGCGACCTGGAAACCGGCGAAGGACTGGCTGACCGGCATCAGTTCCAGGCGATTGATGTTCAGGTGCGGCGGCAGGCTGGCCACCCAGAAGATCTGTTCGGCGATGTCTTCGGCGGTCATCGGGTTGGCGCCGGTATAGAGCTTGTCCGACGCCGCCTGGTCGCCATGGGTTCGCACCACGGTGAACTCGGTTTCGGCCATACCCGGCTCGATCGTTGTCACGCGCACGCCGGTGCCGTGCAGGTCCGAACGCAGGCCGAGCGAGAACTGGCTGACGAAGGCCTTGGTGCCACCGTAGGCGTTGCCACCCTGGTACGGGTAGACGCCGGCCACCGACGAAATGTTGATGATCGCGCCCTTGCGCTCCACCAGCTGCGGCAGCAGGCGGTGGGTCAGCGTCACCAGCGCGGTGATGTTGGTGTCGATCATCGTGGTCCAGTCCGACAGCTTGGCGCTCTGTGCCGGCGCGGTGCCCTGCGCCAGGCCGGCGTTGTTGACCAGCAGATCGATCTCGCCGAAGGCCGGCGGCAGTGCCAGCAGCGCCGCTTCCATCGCCACCGGATCGCGGATGTCGAAGGCGGCGGCATGCACCACGTCCTTGCCGTAGCGCTCGACCAGCGGCTGCAGGCGTTCAGCGCGGCGGCCGGTGGCGATCACCTTCCAGCCCGCCTGGGCGAAGCGGTGGACGGCGGCGGCGCCGAAGCCGGACGTGGCGCCGGTAATCAGGACAGTGCGGGTCATCAGGCAACTCCAGGGGGAAAACCAGACCCCCATTCTGGCACCGTCGGCCGGGGGTTGCGTTGCCTGATCGGCCAGATCCGGCCCCACCTGTCGGGGTGACCGGTACAATTGGGGCCATGATCAACAACGATGTCCTGCGCAGCGTGCGCTACTCCCTGGACCTGGGCGACCACCACGTGGTGACCCTGTGCCAGATGGCCGACCCGGCCTTCGCCGTAGATCCGGAACAGGTGAAGGCCTGGCTGCGCCGCGAGGACGAAGCCGGTTTCGAGGCGATGAGCGACAGCGCGCTGGCGCACTTCCTCGACGGCCTGATCGTGCACCTGCGCGGTCGCGACGAAAGCCAGCCGCAGCGTGCGGTGGAAACCCGCATCGACAACAACCTGGTGCTGAAGAAGCTGCGCGTGGCCTTCCAGCTGCGCGACGTCGATCTGATGGAGATCTTCGCCAGCGCCGGTTTCAACGTCTCCAAGTCGGAAGTGGGCGCATTGTTCCGCCAGCCCGGGCACACCAACTACCGACGCTGCCTGGACCAGATGCTGCGCAATTTCCTCAAGGGCCTGAGCCTGCGCCTGCGCGGCTGAGCACGGCCTCGACGAACGCCCGCGCCGCCGGTGTCGGCAGTCGCTGCCAGACCAGGTGCACGCGGCGGGTCGGGGTCGGCTGCAGCGGAATCTGTACCACCCCCTGGAACCCGTCGGCGATCAACGCTGGCACGATGCCAACCGCCAGCCCATGGCGGACGAAGCGCTCGATCAGTTCCATCAGATTGACCTCGAAGCGCACCGTGTGCGGCAGGCCAGCGGCAGCGAAGGCATCGTCGGTCTGCCGCCGCGCACCGGTGCCGCGCGGAAAGTCGACCAGCGCCTCGTCCTGCAGTTCGGTCAATGGCAGCCGCTTGCGGCGGGCCAAGCGGTGCGACGGCGCCAGCACCGCCACCAGGTCTTCTTCCTGCAGCATCTGGTGGCAGACCCCGTCCAGCCCTGCCGACGGCGCCAATCCGACCAGCGCCACGTCCAGCTCTCGCGACTGCACCTGCGCGATCAGGTCCTCGCTCTTGTCGACCCGCAGCTGGAACTCCACCTGCGGGTGCGCCTGCTGGAAGGCCGCCAGCATCGCCACCACATCGATGTCGGTCAGCGAGGAGATCTGCCCGATCGCCAGCAGGCCACGCACCTCGCCAGTGACGGCGGCCACGTCGGCGCGCAGGTGGCGCAGGCTGGCCAGCACCTGGCGTGCATGCACCAGCAGCGCCTCGCCGGCGGCGGTGGCCCGCACCTGGCGCGGCAGGCGCTCGAACAGCGTTGTGCCCAGTTCCTGCTCAAGATGGGCGATCTGGTGACTGAGCGCGGACTGCACCACGTGGCAGCGCTCGGCGGCGCGGGTGAAGTTGCCCTCCTCGGCCAGGGCGACGGCGAACTCGAGCTGCTTGAGATTCACGCAACCATCTCATTTCCAGATGACAGGGATGATGATGATTCATTTCCATCATGACTGCAGCAGGCGGACACTGTGCTCCCCCGCTTCCTGGAATACCGCGTGAGTCCGTCCCTCCCCCCTCTGCACCGCTGGCAGGTGCTGCTGATGTCGGTGGCTACCGGCGTGGCCGTGGCCAGCAACTACTATGCGCAGCCACTGCTGCACACCATCGCCGATGCCTTCGGCGTGCCGTTCGGCCAGGTCGGCATGGTGGTCACTGCCGCACAGCTGAGCTATGCCGCCGGACTGATCCTGCTGGTGCCGCTGGGAGACCTGTTCGAACGCCGCCGCCTGATCGTGGTGATGAGCCTGCTGTCGGCAGGCGGACTGGTGATCAGTGCCTGTGCACCGTCGCTGACCTGGTTGCTGGTGGGCACCGCGATCACCGGCCTGTTCTCGGTGGTGGCGCAGGTACTGGTGCCGTTTGCGGCCACGCTGGCCGCGCCGGAACATCGTGGCCGCGTGGTCGGCACATTGATGAGTGGCCTGCTGCTGGGCATCCTGCTGGCGCGCACCGTGGCCGGCCTGCTTTCCAGCCTGGGCGACTGGCGCCTGGTGTATGCGATCGCCGCCGGCACCCTGGTGCTGACCGCGCTGGCGCTGCAGCGCGGCCTGCCGCGATTCCACCACAGCGCCGGCCTCGGCTATTTCGCATTGCTGCGCTCGATCGGCGTGCTGTTCGTGCAGGAGCCGGTGCTGCGCCAGCGCACCCTGCTGGGCGCCTGCAGCTTCGCCATGTTCGCGATCTTCTGGACGCCGCTGGCGTTCCTGCTGGCACAACCGCCCTACGCCTACAGCGATGCCACCATCGGCCTGTTCGGGCTGGTCGGCGCCGCCGGTACGCTGGCGGCCGGCCTGGCCGGGCGCATGTCCGATCGTGGCCAGACCGGACGTGCCACTGCCATCGCACTGATGCTGTTGCTGCTCTCGTGGCTGCCGTTGGGGCTGTCGGCACACTCGCTGCTGGCGCTGCTGGTCGGCGTGGTGGTGCTGGACCTGGCCGCGCAGCTGCTGCACGTGAGTAACCAGAACCTGATCTATGCACTGCAACCGGCAGCGCGCAACCGCCTCAATGCCGGCTACATGACCGGCTACTTCATCGGCGGTTCGCTGGGTTCGCTGCTGTCGGCGCAGGTCTACCAGCGCTTCGGCTGGACCGGCGTCTGCGTGGCCGGTGCTGCGGTGGCCATGCTCGCCCTGCTGCTGTGGCTGCCCGGCGCGCTGCGCGCGCGCCAGGCTTCGGTGACTGACTAGAAGCTGCCCTGCAGCGCCAGCTCCCAGCGTCCGCCGGCATTGCCCGGAAACAGCCGCTTCGCTGCGTTGTCGGTGTCATGCACGGTGGCGCGCAGTTCCCATGCCGGGGTCAGCGAGGCGATGGCACTGAGCTGGCCATGCAGGTAATCAGGCCCCTGTGCGGTGGCCAGCCAGTACTGGCCTACCGCCGCTTCGAGGCGGAACCGTTCGTGCAACGGCACCCGCACACCCAGCTGGGCGTAGGTGCCGCGACGGCCGCCCGCCAGCGCGTCGTTGGAATGCGCCAGCTGCAGCCAGGCGCGCTGCTTCCAGGTCGCGGTGGTGTTGAGCTCGGTCCAGTCCAGCGCGCGGCCGGTGCCCGGGTACACGTAGCGGGTCAGGTTGGCATCCAGTGCCCAGTCCGGTGCCAGTGCACCACTCCAACCGGCCACCAGGTCGAACTCGCTGCGCGCGCCGTTGTCCGGCTTGAACGATACGTTGGACCCCCAAACGCTGGCGTACCAGCCCGATGGGATCGAGACCTTCGCGCCGGCCTGCACCGCCGGGTCGCCGTCGCTCTGCGAGCTGCCGCGCCACACGTAATCGCTGGTCAATGCGGCACTGCCACTCACCTGCGCCTGGGCGGTGCCGATGCCGAGCAGCCCTGCCAGGGCGGCCACCACTGCCGCCATCATTCCCTTGCTGTTCACTGCACTGTGTTCCTCGTCGAAGGCGGTCACGCCGCCGGGACCGCAGTGTCGAGGCGGTGGCCGTAACGGATCGAGGGTGCTGCCGGGCCCGTGGCGCAAATTCGGCGTAAATCCCGCGGACCGGGGCCACATGCCAGCAGCGCGGTATCATGGCGCCCTGTTTCCAGGAACCAACCGCGTGGACGCCATCCTGACTCCGGTATCGATCGGCGAGCTGATCGACAAGATCACCATTCTCGAGATCAAGGCCGAGCGCATCGACGATGCCGCCAAGCTGAGCAACGTGCGCACCGAGCTGGACGGCCTGCTGCCGTTGCTGCAGCTGCAGCTGCAGACTCAGCCGGCGCTGGCCGTGCTGAAGCAGCAGCTGAAGGCGATCAACGAGCGCATGTGGGACATCCAGGACCAGCTGCGCGACAAGGAAGCGGCCCAGGTGTTCGACGATGCCTTCATCCAGTTGGCGCGTGGTGTCTATGGCACCAATGGCGAGCGCGTGCAGGTGAAGAACGAGATCAACCGCGTGGCCGGTTCGGCTCTGGTGGAAGAAAAGCAGTACCAGGGCGAGTAACGCCACCTCAATCAGCGTCGATCAGATGGCGGAAGCGGAACAGCTCGCCATCGTTGCGGATGCCCAGCTTGCGGTACGCCGCTCGCTTCTGCGTGCTGATGGTGCTGGCTGCACGCCCACTGCGGCGTGCCATCTCGCCGGTGCTGCAACCACGCAGCACCCACTGCAGGACGGTGCGCTCGCGGGTACTCAACCGTGGTGAACGCATGGACTGCTGGCGCTGCCGACGGGACTGGTTCAACTGTGCACGCAGATCCGGCGGCACGAAGCGCCCGCCACGGGCAACCACGCTCACTGCCCGCAGCAGCATCTGCGGCGCGCAGGCCTTGGACAGGAATCCGCGCGCACCGGCCTGCAAGGCCAAGGACACGACACCCGCGTTGCAGTGTGCGGTCAGCACCAGGATCGGCACTGCCGGCCAGTGGCGTGATAGGTGCCGCAGCAGTTCCAGGCCTTCGCCGCTGTCACCGATCGGCAAGGCGTCGACCAGCAGCAGATCGATCGCGGCCGCCTGCTGCTGCAGGCGCTGCAGCAGATCACCGCTGCGGCCGTAGCTTCCATCGACCTGCAGGCCCGCCTGCCGGGCCAGGACTTCCTGCACGCCATGCCGCAACAGCGGGTGTGGATCCAGCAACAAGAGGCGGCAGGGAGAATCGCGGGGCGACGGAAACGTGGGCATCGTTGCATTCCTGCAGAACAGGCCACTCACCCTAGGGCGCAGCCGACGCCTGCGGAATCCAATTCGTTGCAATGCCGCCCTTCCGCCGCGACACGGTCAGGTAGCGTTTGCCCAGCCGGAAACGCAACAGGCCCGGCATGGGCCGGGCCTGTCGAGGCATCTTCGGCGCGCAGGCGCGCCGAGGAAGCAATTACCAGCTGAAGCGCGGGCCGACGGTGTATTCCTTGTCGCCGTCGCGGTTCATCTTCAGCTCGCCATTCAGGCCCCAGTTCTGGTTCAGCTTGACCTGACCACCCAGGCGGCCGTACCACTGGCCTTCCGGATTGATGCCGTGCTTCTTCGAGAAATCTTCGTAGCCGACCATGCCGTAGACTTCGGCGTGGGCACCGAAGGCGGTGCGGATACCGGCTTCAGCGCTGTAGCCATTGAAGTCCAGGCCGTGCTTCTGGTCGCGCTTCTGGTAGGCAACGCGGGCAACGAAGTCGGTGGTCGGAGCGATTTCAACGTTGTAGCCGGCACCGATCTTCCACTGGTCCAGCTTGATGTTGGTGTTGTCGATTTCCTGGCGGCTGTAATCACCGAAGGCGTGGAAGTTCGGCAGGAAGCCGTACGAACCCTTCACGCCCCAGCCGTCGGCCTTGAACGCGTCGATGTCGGTCTTGGCGTAGTCGGCTTCGGCGTAGTTGTACGACAGGTTCTCAGCAGCCGAGGCGGTGAACGGCAGGGCAGCGGCCAGCGCCAGAGCAATCAGCGAATTCTTCATGGGGGTACACCTTTACTTTCTTATGGTGTGCAGCAGCGCCAAGGCGCCATCGCATCGGGAATGTAAATTCTCCGTTATTCGCCACAACGCTCCCTGAAAACAGCGGTCTTCGCATTGCTGAATTTTTTGCCTTGATTCAGGCTGTCTCTGGCATACGCGCGAGGCGCGCGTGCATTTGTGATTCGTCGTCGATTGCAACAGGAGGTTGCCTTGTACGTTTCCGATCCGCCGCTGGTGCCTGTTCGCGCCGCGCTCCTGGCATGCGCTGCCCTGTTTCCGATCCACGCTGCGCACGCACTGCAGGCCGCTGACTACCAGCGCGCCGAACGCGTGCATGACAGTCACCTTCGCGGTGCGCTGCGCAATGCTTCGGTGCTGCCCCACTGGCTGGCCGATGGGCGCTTCTGGTACGAACGCGAAACCACGCAGGGCCGGCGCCAAGCGGTACTGGTCGATCCAGTCCAGGCCACACGCCAGATCCTGTTCGAACCCGATGCGCTGGACGCTGCGGTTGCACCTCTCGGCGCCAGCGGACCACGCCTGCGCTTGAACAACGTGCAGGTACTGGATGGAGGCCTGCGCCTGCAGTTCAACGGCGAGGCGGCGATCAGCTGTCAATGGCCACGCCTGCAGTGCGTGCCTTCGCAGGATGCAGTGCCAGCGGGCGATGCACTGCCATCGCCCGGCGGTGATGCCTGGCTGCAGGTACGCGATCACAACCTGTGGCTGCAGTCGCCCGGAATGGCAGCACGAGCGCTGACCAGCGGCGGTGAACCCAATCATGGCTTTGGCGTGCTGCCGGACTTCACCCTGCGCGGCATTCCACGCCGCCAGGGCCGGATGCCGACGCGGCCGTTCGCGGTCGGCTGGTCACCGGATGGCCGCTACGTGGCCGGCATCCGCTACGACGAACGCGCGCTGCAGGACTACCCCTATCTGGAAAGCAGCCCGGCCAACAGCGCGCGGCCGCGCGTGCATACGGTGAAGCTGGGGCTGCTGGGTGACACCCGGCAGGTGCGCGACAGCCTGTATGTGGTCGACACCCGCAACGGCCAGCAGCATGACATCGCCTTGCCGGAAGGCTGGAACACCCTCAGCGAGGCCGGCGTACTCGGCTGGGACGGCGACCGGTTGTATGCCGTGATCGCGCACTTCGGCGCACCGCGCAGGCTGCGTCTGCTGGAGATCGATGCCAACAACGGTGCGTTGCGCACGGTTCTGGAAGAAGCCAGCGACACCCGCCTGCAGCTCAACGTGTATTCCTACAACCGGCCAGCGGTGGCCATCCTGCCCGGCCAGGACACGGCGGTGTGGTTCTCGCAGCGCGATGGCTGGGGCCATCTGTACCGGGTCCGCCTGTCCGACGGCAAGGTGCTGCGCCAGCTCACCCGCGGCCAATGGGCGGTGCGCTACCTGCTGGGCGTGGACGCTGCGGGTGGCCGGGCGTACTTCAGCGCCGGCGGCGTCGACGGTGGCGACCCCTACGTACGCGGCCTGTACCGTGTATCGCTGCAGGGGGGACCGGTCCAGCGCCTGGCCGCCGATGGCAACGACCATCTGGCCGATGCCGGCACCGGCGCGTTGTTCGGCGGGCGCGCCCCCCAGGCGCTGTCGCCTGGCGGTGGCTATCTGGTGGATACCGTTTCCCGTCTCGACCAGCCACCACGCACCGTGCTGCGGGCCAGCGATGACGGTCGCGAGCTGCTGTTGCTGGAAGCGGCGGACAACCGGGCAGTGCTTGCTGCGGGGTGGCGCCCACCGCGGCGCGAACGTCTGCTGGCCGCCGACGGGCGCACGCCGATCTTCGCCACCGTCTACCTGCCCCGCGACTATCGCGATGACGGCAGCTTCCCAGTGATCGATGCGATGTACGGCGGCGCCTTCATCAGCAATGCCCCGGTGACCTACGCCGAGGCGGTGTCCGCGCTGAATCCGGTGTCACGGGCCAGCCTGGCCGAGCTTGGCTTCGTGGTGGTCAGCATCGATGCGCGCGGCACCGGCGGCCGCGACAAGGCCTTCCATGACAGCAGCTTCCTGCACGGCGCCGATGTGCAGCTGGATGACCATGTGGCCGCGCTGCGCCAGCTGGGCGAACGCTACCCGGGCATCGACCTGCAGCGGGTCGGCATCTACGGGCATTCGTTCGGCGGTTACAGCGCGGCGCGGGCATTGCTGCGCTACCCGGCGTTCTACAAGGTTGGCGTGGCCTCGGCCGGCAGTCACAATTTCCAGGGCATGTACGGCGGCGCCCTGCACGGCATGGACCGGCTGTTCGGTGGCGTGCTGCCAGCCACGGCCATGACCGATGGCGTGCCGGCGCCCTTTGCCGGGCTCGACAACGCAGCGCTGGCCGACAACCTGCGCGGGCATCTGATGCTGGTCTATGGCGAGCTGGACGAAAACGCACCGCCGGCGCTGACCCTGCAGCTGGCCGCCGCCTTGAACAAGGCCCAGCGCAGCTACGACCTGCTGTACCTGGCCCGGCAGGACCACGAGCTGTTCCGCAACGACGCCACCTACACGCACCGCATGTGGGACTACTTCGTGCGCCACTTGGCCGGCCAGCAGCCACCGGAGACGGTGCTGGCGCCGCTGCCCGGTGGGCCGGGCTGAACAGGCGCACACAGGATGTCGATCCACGGCGCCCTGGTTCGTCGGGTACTTGAAGGCCGTGCATGCGGCACGGTCCATCCGGAGGCAGGCAATGAGCTACATCGATGGTTTCGTCCTGGCGGTGCCCACCGCCAACAAAGAGAAGTTCCTCGCCCATGCACGCACAGGGGATCCCGTTTTCATCGAGTACGGCGCGCTGCGCGTGGTCGAGTGCTGGGGTGACGACGTACCGCACGGCAAAACCACCGACTTCTTCGGCGCGGTGAAAGCCACGCCAGATGAGACGGTCGTGTTTTCCTGGATCGAATGGCCAGACAAGCCGACCCGCGACGCCGGCATGAAGAAGATGATGGAAGACCCGCGGTTTGATCCCGCGACGAATCCGATGCCGTTCGACGGCGCGCGGATGATCTACGGTGGGTTCGTGCCGATCTACGAGCTGACGCGCTGAACCGGGCGGACGTGCTCAGCGCGCGTCCGTCTCATCGCTGGCGGAGGCATGGCCGGCGCCCAGTGCGGCGCCGGCGCCGAGGCCCATGCCGCCCATTCCGGCCCCCATTCCGCCACCGCCGCCACCGCCACCACCCGCACGACCGCCCTTGGCATCGCCATCGTTGCGGCCCTTGCCACCGCCACTGGCAGCGGGCCGGGTCGGGCCCTGCGGTGGAATCTGCAGGTCGGTCGGAATCGGCGCCAGATCCAGCGCTTCGCGCACGAAGTCGCGCAGCGAGACCACCAGTTCGTGGAGGTGCACCGGCCGCCCCTGTGCCAGTTCGTTGGCCGCACGCGCGGCCAGCCGCACCTGCTCGTCGGTGCCCAGCAACAGGATGTCCGACAGTGCCGCTTCAACCGCATCGCGGATGCGGCGCGCGCGATCCGAGCGGGGTTCGGCGATGCCTTCGGCATCTTCGCGCTGGCGCAGGTCGCGGCGATGGCTGGGATCCACACCCAGTTCGCCAGTGAACGACCCGCCCAGGGTCTTGTAGGCCGCCATCAGCGTGCGCAGCCGTTCGTTGATCTGCCGGTTCTCGCGCTCGCGGCGCTGTTGCAGGGTCTGCATCACCAGCAGGCGGATGCCTACGCCCAGCAGGGTGATCAGGACCAGGCCGGCCAACGTGGACAGCACGCCCTGCCAGGAACTGAAGTCGATACCACGCATGCCCGGGGCTCCTGCAGGAAGAACCTGCATCTTGCCCCAGACCGTGCCCCAGAAACGCGAAAGGCCCCACCACCCGTTGGGTGGCAGGGCCTTCGGTCACGGCGCGATTACTTGCGCTTGGCGACCTTGCGCACGGCCTTCTTGGCCGGAGCCTTCTTGGCGGCGACCTTCTTCAGCGGCGCAGCCTTCTTGGCGACCGTCTTGCGGGTGGCGGCAACCTTCTTGCCCACCGCCTTCTTGGCAACGGCGGTCTTCTTGCCGACAACCTTCTTGGCAGCAGCGGTCTTCTTGCCGACGGCCTTCTTGGCGACAGCAGCCTTCTTGCCGACAACCTTCTTGGCGGCCGCGGTCTTCCTGGTGGCGACCTTCTTGGTAGCGGCAACCTTCTTGCCGACAACCTTCTTCGCAGCCACGGCCTTCTTGCCAGCGACCTTCTTGGCGGCGACGGTCTTCTTGGCCACGGCCTTCTTGGCGGTGGCGACCTTCTTGCCGACAACCTTCTTGGCGGCCGCGGTCTTCTTGGCAACGGTCTTCTTCGCGACGGCGGCCTTCTTGGTGGCAGTCTTCTTCACGGTAGCGACCTTCTTGCCAGCAGCCTTGGTGGCAGCCTTGGTGGTCTTCTTGGCAGCGGCGGCCTTCTTGGTCACGGCCTTGCCTGCAGCCGCCTTCTTCTTGGCCACTTCCTTCTTCAGGGCAGCGGCTTCGGCCTTGGCGTTCTTCTTGGCGGCTTCCAGCTTCTTCTTGGCGTTGGCAACAGTCTTGCCGACCGACTTGGCAGCCTTCTCGGCCTTCTTGGCAACGGTCTTCTCGACCTTCGCCACGGCCTTCTTGGCCTTGGCAACGCGGGTGCCGGCAGCCTTGGTGGCGCGCTTGACGGTCTTCTTGACCGACTTCACTGCGTCTTCGGCAGCGTGGGCGATGGTCTCGCCAACGTTGGTGGCGGTTTCTTTGACGTTCTCGACGGCGTCGGTCACGACCGACACACCATTACCGTTGCTCATGTTGCCCTCCTGCGGGCCTTAAGTATCAAAACGGGGCGATGCTATACCGACATTGACGATCGTGGAACGGGGCATGCGCCCGCAATCGCATCTGCTGCGACGGTAATGGTGTAGCCCAGCACCCTCTCGAGCACAGTGGGTTGACAGGAAACCCCTTTTTTTCAGTGCTGCGCCGCACGGTGCGGGTAGCGGCAGGTGCTGCCTGCGCGCACCTGCCAGAGTGCTGCGAAAGGCATGCGATATGGCGCATCGCGGCACCAGGATGCGCAGAACTGCGCAAGTATCAGCCTGTATCCACACGCGCTTCGGCAGACGTCGGCACATTGCGAAGCACGCCCGACGTTGTCGCCACCGCCCCACAGATGGCGACGCCGACCCGCGTTCCGGGCGCCCGGTTTTCATGGCGCATTTATCCAGATCGCGACACACTCATTCAGCTTGTTTTACCGTAGGGCCGAACCGCCCCCACCCACGCCAGCGAACCGACTCCCATGCGACCGCTTCCCACCCTGCTCACGCTCGCAATCGCCGCCGCCTTCGGTGGCTTCGTTGCCACCGGCATCAATGCCCACCTGGACAACCGCGCCGACGCCGCGCCGCTGCCTGCGGTACTGCCGACCACGGCGGCATTGCCGGCCTCGGTGGCCGGACAGGCGGTGCCGTCGCTGGCACCGATGCTGGAGAAGGCGATGCCGGCCGTGGTCAGCGTCAACACCAAGCAGGTGGTGCGCGTGCGCAACCCCTTCTTCAACGATCCGTTCTTCCGCCGCCTGTTCCCGGACATCCCGCAGGAACGCATCAACGAATCGCTGGGCTCGGGCGTGATCATCGACGCCAAGGAGGGCCTGGTGCTGACCAACCACCACGTCATCGACAACGCCGATGACGTGCAGGTGACACTGGCCGACGGGCGCACGGTCAAGGCCGAGTTCCTCGGTTCGGACCGCGATACCGACATCGCGCTGATCCGCATCCCGGCGCAGAACCTGACCGACATCAAGCTCGGCAACAGCGACCAGCTTCGGGTCGGTGACTTCGTGGTGGCCATCGGCAACCCGTTCGGTTTCAGCCAGACGGTCACCTCCGGCATCGTCTCGGCGGTGGGCCGCAGCGGCATCCGCGGGCTGGGCTACCAGAACTTCATCCAGACCGATGCGTCGATCAACCCGGGCAACTCCGGTGGCGCGCTGGTCGACCTGCAGGGCCAGCTGGTCGGCATCAATACCGCCAGCTTCAACCCGCAGGGCAGCATGGCCGGCAACATCGGCCTGGGCCTGGCGATCCCCTCCAACCTGGCGCGCAGCGTGGTCGACCAGCTGGTCAAGCACGGCGTAGTGGTGCGCGGCACGCTGGGCGTGGAGAGCCAGAACCTGACCGCGCAGATCGCGCAGGGCCTGGGCCTGGGTGAAACCCGTGGCGCACTGATCACCCGCGTGCTGGCCGGTTCGGCCGCTGCGACCGCCGGACTGAAGCCGGGCGACGTGGTGGTTTCGGCCAACGGCCAGCGCGTGGACAGCGCAGAAGCCCTGCACAACGTGGAAGGCCTGGCGGCGGTCGGCAGCACGCTGACGCTGGACGTGCGCCGCGAGGGCAAGCCGCTGCAGATCAAGGCAACCTTGAAGGAACAGGCGCGCGCGGTCACCGGCGAGAGCCTGGACCCGCGCCTGACCGGGGCCACCTTCGTCGACCTGCCCGAGTCGCTGCGCCAGTCCGGTGTCGGTGGCGTGCTGGTCAGCGAGGTCAAGCGCGGCAGCCGCGCGGCCACCAACGGCCTGCAGCAGGGCGACATCATCACCGATGCCACCGTGGGCGAATTCGCCGACCTGGCCAGCTGGCGCGCCAACTTCCAGCAGCGCCCGCCGACCCTGGTGATACGCGTGCTGCGCAACAATGGCCAGCAGCAGGGCCAGCTCGTGATGCGCTGATCGCCCTGCCGTAACACCCCCTATACCCCGGCAATGCTATTGCTGTCAGTCCAGGTCGGCACCGCCGACTCCCGTTCCCCCATCGCAACAGGAGTGATTCGATGAGCCCCACCAATACCGAGAACCTGAAGGAACACCTGGGTGAAGCCGGTTCCCACCTGAAGCAGGCCGCGTCGGCCGCCGGCGGTGCGATCAAGGGTGCAACCGGCGCAGCCGGCGACGAACTGCGCATCGGCAAGGCCAACGTCAAGGCTGAACTGTCCGACAGCGCGCTGTCCGGCCTGGCCGCCGCCGAGTTTGGTGGTGCAGCCGCCAAGGAACAGGTCGACGCACTGATGGACAAGGGCAAGGACCTGATCGACAGCGCCGCTGAGCTGATCCGTGAACGTCCGCTGGCCTCGTTCGGTGTCGCCTTCGCTGCCGGCTGGATCATCGCCAAGCTGGCCCGCGGCAGCAGCGACAAGTAAGCCGCGGCGTGAGCGAAGACAACGCGCAAGCGCCTGATCCGGCGGCTACCCCGCCGCTGGATGAGAGCATCCGCCAGGTCGGCGCGGCCGGTCGTGCCGCTGCCGATTCTGCCAAGCACACGCTGCGCTCGCTGCGCCGGTTGGCCTCGGCCGACTTCGCGCTGGCGCGTAGTGCATTCGGTCGCGCGCTGGCCTGGGCCGGCGTGGCGATCGTGTTCGGTGCCTCGGCCTGGCTGCTGATGGCCGCCACCCTCATCGCCCTGCTGCAGAGCTGGGGCCTGAGCTGGCTGCAGGCGCTGCTGATCACCTCGCTGCTGAGCCTGGCCGTCACCGGTTATGCGATCTGGCGGGTGTCCTACTTCTTCCACCACACTGGCATGCACGCTACCCGGCGCCAGCTGTCACGCCTGGGCCTGTTCGACGAACCCAGCGAAGACGATCCCGATGCCGAAGTGCAGCTGCCCGAGGGCAAGCCATGAAGTTCGGCGCGCTGCAACGGCGTGTGAAACGCTGCGAACAGGTGGTGACCGTGCGCCTGGGCGAAACCCAGGACCACTGGTCCACGCTCAGCGACGTCTGGCGAAAGGGCTGGTCGCCGCTGCGCATCGTGGTGGTCGGCCTGGCCGGTGGCTTCATCGCCGGCAAGCTGGAAGTGCCGGGCAAGGTCAACGGTGCCCGCTGGCTGCAGATGGTGGGTTCGGTCTCGAACCTGTTCGCCAGTGCACAGGCGGCGTTCGCCACGGCGATGGCGGCGCAGGCCGCAGCCACTGCCGACGACGCGGCTGAGGAAGCCGACGAAGCCAGCGAACAGGCACAGGCGGCGGCCTCCGCTGCCGAGCCACGGCCGGCACCGGCTCCACGTTCCGTGCCGGAGCCAGAACCGGAACCGGACCTGCGCGGACCGCGTCCGGCCGAAGCGGCTACCGAGCTGTCCGAACGTTGATCCATGGAATCCGCCGCGCCGATCGCGGCCGGCGGATAATGCGCTCCCCTTCCCGGTTGGTGCGTCGATGAGCGAGTCCCTCCTGTCCCCGTCACCGGCCGGCCCCGAACAGCCCGACGCCCCGTTGCCGCCACCGTCGCGTCCGCGCGGACCGATGTCGCTGGTGGTGCTGGCGACCCTGGCGGTGGGCTACACGCTGTGGGCGGCACAGGACATCATCCTGCCGGTGCTGCTGGCGATGTTCTTCGCACTGGTCGGCAATCCGATCCTGCGCCTGCTGCAGAAGCTGTGGATTCCGCGTGCGCTGGGCGCTCTGCTGATCCTCGGCGCGGGCCTGGGCGTGACCGGTTCGCTGGCGGTGCAGTTGATCGGCCCGGCAATGGAATGGGCACAGGAAGCACCGCAGCAGCTGCGCAAGATCGCCCGCCAGGTGCAGGACCTGACCAAGCCGGTGCAGCAGGCCAACCAGGCCGCGGAGAACTTCGCCCGCGTGGCCGGTGGCGACAGCAACCGCAAGGTGCAGGTGATCCGCGCCCAGCTCGATGACCCGTACCGCATGTTGACCCGTGCGCCGCGGCTGGCCGCCTCGGTGCTGGCGGTGGTGCTGCTGACCCTGTTCTTCATGATCTACGGGCAGAGCCTGCAACGCGCGGCGATCGCCTTGTTCCCGAACCGTCAGCAGCAGCGCTTCACCAGTGACATCCTGCGTTCGATCGAGCGCGAGGTGTCGCGCTATGTGCTGACCATCAGCGTGATCAACACCCTGGTCGGGCTGGTGTTCGCCGGCGTACTGATGCTGCTCGGCATCGGCCTGCAGGAAGCGTTGCTGTGGGGCACGGTGGCCGCACTGCTGAATTTCGCTCCGTATGTGGGTCCGTTGATCGGCGTGGCGCTGATGCTGCTGATGGGCTTCGTGGAATTCCGCGACCCGCTGCAGGCCCTGCTGCCGGCCGCCGCCTACCTGGGCCTGCACACCCTGGAAGGGCAGATGGTGACCCCGATCGTGCTGGGCCGTCGCATGAAACTGTCGCCACTGGTGCTGATCCTTGCGCTGATGGTGTTCGGCTGGGCCTGGGGCATGATCGGGCTGCTGCTGGCGGTGCCGCTGCTGGTCTGCATCAAGCTGGTGCTGGCGCGGCTGGACGGGATGCAGGGCTGGGCGCGTCTGCTGGAATGAAAGCCCGCGCGGGCAGGGGTAGAATGGCGGGGTGAATTTCCCCGTCCAAGCCATTACCCTCGACCTTGACGACACGCTGTGGCCGTTCGCTCCGATCGGCGCCCGCATCGACCTGGTCCTGCACGAGTGGATGCGTGAACACAGCCCCGCCACGGCCGAGATGTATCCGGTGGCGGCGATGCGCGAACTGCGCGAGCGCCTGTACCACGCCCATCCGCACCTCCATCACGACCTGAGCGCACTGCGCCGGCTGACCCTGCACGAAGCGCTGCACACCAGTGGTGCCAGCCTGGATCTGCTGGAGCCGGCGTATGACGTGTTCTTCGCCGCGCGCAACCAGGTCGAGTGCTACCCCGATGCGATCGACGCACTGGCGCGGATTGCCGCGCGAGTGCCGGTGGCGGCGCTGAGCAACGGCAATGCCGATCTGGAGCGGATCGGCCTGGCCCATCATTTCGCCTTCCAGCTGGGCGCGCGCGAACACGGCGCGGCCAAGCCGGAGGCGAGCATCTTCCACGCCGCCTGCACCCGCCTGGGTGTTGCGCCGGCACAGGTACTGCACGTCGGCGACCACGCCGAAATGGACGTGGCCGGGGCGATCGCCGCCGGCCTGCGCGGCTGCTGGATCAACCGCGAAGCAGCCACCTGGACCCATCCGCAGCTGCAGCCGGACCTGCAGTTCGACACCCTCACCGGCCTGGCCGACTGGTTGGATGCCAACCTCGACGCTGCCGCACCCCGGAGTACCTGACGCATGAGCGAGATCACTGGTTTCACTGCCGACACCGCCGCAGCACTGCCGCTGTACGTGCTGGACCGCGAGCAGTTCGCGTCCTGGAAGGACGGCCAGCCGGCCGCCACCCAGGCATGGCTGGCGTCGCAGGGCTTCACCGCCGGTGCCTTCACCACGGCGTTGCTGCCCGGCGCCGATGGCCTGGCCGGTGCGGTGATCGGCGTGGGTGATCGTGGCGATGCCTACAGCTACTCGCATGCCCCGCATGCCCTGCCGGAAGGCAGCGTGTGGCAGCTGTCCAGCGAACTGCCGGCCGCCGAACTGGCGCTGCTGCAGCTGGGCTGGGGCCTGGGCAGCTACCGCTTCGATCGCTACCGCAAGCGCCACCGTGCACCGGCACGCCTGGTGGCTGAGCCGACCGGCGAAGTGGCCGACCTGATCGCCGCCAGCCTGCGCGTGCGCGACTGGGTCAACACCCCGACCGAAGACATGGGTCCGCAGCAGCTGGAAGACGCCGCGCGCGCGCTGGCCGATGCGCACGGTGCGCAGGTCGAGGCGATCACCGGCGATGAACTGCTGAAGCAGAACTTCCCGGCCATCCATGCCGTCGGCCGCGCCTCGCACCGCGCTCCGCGCCTGGTCGTGCTGCGCTGGGGCAAGGACACCGATCCGGCACTGGTGCTGGTCGGCAAGGGCGTGTGCTTCGATACCGGCGGCCTGGACATCAAACCGGCCGACGGCATGCGCAACATGAAGAAGGACATGGGCGGTGCCGCGCATGCACTGGCCCTGGCAGGCCTGGTGATGGCGCGCGGCCTGCCGGTGCGCCTGACCCTGCTGGTGCCGGCGGTGGAAAACGCGATCGGCCCCGATGCCTTCCGCCCGGGCGAAGTGATCGCCACCCGCAAGGGCCTGAGCGTGGAGATCGACAACACCGACGCCGAAGGCCGCGTGATCCTGTGCGATGCGCTGACCTTCGCCAGCGAACAGAAACCGGACCTGGTGCTGGACTTCGCCACCCTCACCGGCGCCGCGCGCATCGCGCTGGGCCCGGACCTGCCGGCGCTCTTCAGCAACGACGACAGCGTGGCGCAGCAGTGGCTGCAGGCCGGCGACGCGACCCGCGACCCGGTCTGGCGCATGCCGCTGTGGCGCCCCTACCTGCGTTACCTGAGCAGCGGCATCGCCGACCTGGCCAACGCCGGTTCGCGCATGGCCGGCTCGGTCACCGCCGCGCTGTACCTGGAACGCTTCCTGGAAGACGGCCAGCGCTGGGCGCATCTGGACGTGTATGCCTGGAACGACGGCGAACGCCCGGGCCGGCCGGCTGGCGGTGAAGCACTGGCGCTGCGTTCGGCGTGGGCGATGCTGAAGCAGCGCTACAGCTGATCGGGTGGGTGCCGACCTTGGTCGGCACGCCGTCCCCGGCAAACTTGACGAAAAATTGAATACCGGGCCTGGAAGGGTTCTGCGAGGATGTGTGGGTCGACCACCCACACGCTCCGTGAAGGCAGGACTCCGACCATGTCGCTCTTCCGCTACACCCGCGCCGGCCAGACACCGGGCGCGCCGCGCAAGCATTCCCCCCTGCTCTGGATCGCACTGATCGCGCTGATTCTGGGCGCGGTCGCGTTGACCTTCGCCTGGTTGGCCGGCTGGATTGGCAACCGCCTGACCGCGCAGCGCTTCACCGACACCATCGAAGCTACCGGCCCGGCCCATCCCGGCTTCCGCCGCGCGCACAGCAAGGGCATCTGCGTGAGCGGCTGGTTCGAACCCAGTGCGCAGGCGCCTACGCTGTCCAGCGCACGGGTGTTTTCACAGCAGAAGGTGCCCGTGATGGGCCGCCTGTCGATCGGCGGTGGCGACCCCTACGGCGCGGACAACACCGCACGCGTGCGCAGCCTCGCTGTGCAGATGGTCAGCGACGACGGCCAGGAATGGCGGATGGCGATGAACAGCTTCCCGTTCTTCGCCGTGCCCAACGCCGAGGCGTTCTACGCGCAGACGCGCGCCTCCATCCCGGACCCGGCCACCGGCAAGCCCGACCCGCAGAAAATGGCCGCGGTGCTGGCGAAATACCCCAGTGCACAAGCGTTCCAGCAGTGGGCCAAGTCTGCGCCGTGGACCAGCAGCTGGGCTGACACCACCTTCAACAGCGTCAACAGCTTCTGGTTCACCAACGCGCAGGGCCAGAAGCGCGCGGTGCGCTGGCGCTGGCAGCCGCAGGCGCCGGTGGTCGAGATGGATGCGGAAACCCGCAAGCAGGCCAGCGTCGATTTCCTCAGCCAGGAACTGCAGCAGCGCCTGGCCAGCGGCCCGGTGAGCTGGAACCTGGTCGTGACCACCGCCGAGCCCGGCGATGCCATCGATGATCCGTCGGTGCCGTGGCCCGAGTCGCGTGATCAGGTGGTGGCCGGCGTGCTCAGCCTGGACCGCATGCAGTCGCAGGAACAGGGCGCGTGCGGCCAGATCAACTTCGATCCGCTGATCCTGCCCAGTGGCGTGCGTGGCAGTGACGATCCGATCCTGGCGGCCCGCTCCGCCGTGTACTCGCAGTCCTTCAACCGCCGCGAACGCGAGCGCGCCACCGGCAACGTCGAGCAACCGAAGGAGGCCGCACGATGAGCACCGGCAACGGCCACTTCAACCTGCTCGCGCGCGTGCTGCACTGGTCCATGGCACTGATGATCATCGCCATGCTGTTCATCGGCGTGACCATGGTCGCCTCGCTGCACCTGCGGCCGATGCTGATCGACCTGCACCGCCCGCTGGGCATCGCCATCGGCGTACTGGTGCTGTTGCGCCTGTACAACCGGCTGCGCCATCGCCCGCCGCCGTTGCCGGCGGATCTTCCCGTATGGCAGGCGATGGCGGCCAAGGCCTCGCACTGGATGCTGTATGCACTGATGCTGGCGATGCCGCTGATCGGCTGGGCGATGCTGTCGGCCGGCGGTTATCCGATCGTGCTGTGGGGCGGCCTGCACCTGCCGCCGATCGTGCCGCACACCCCGGCGCTGTATGCCGCGTTGCGCAACGCGCACAGCCTGCTGGCGTATGTGTTGTTCGCCACGGTGCTGATGCATGTGGGTGCGGCGCTGTTCCACCTGTGGGTGCGCCGTGATGGCGTGTTCCAGGCGATGGCGCGCGGGAAGGATTGAGCGGGTTCGCCGGGCGTTCCCGGCGGATCGTTTCCGCGACCGCGGGGGGTGTCACTTTTCTTTTCGCGCGAAAAGAAAAGTAACCAAAAGAAACGCGCCGCCAGAGCGCGAGCCGGTGCTGCGCACCGGTGCCCTGTGCTTCTCGGTGAATCAGGGGACGGCGCCGAACTCGCTGCGCTCAAACACCGGCGCCTCTTCGTCCCTGATTCCCCTGCGATGCTCGGCTCGCTCAAGGCGGACCCAAGGTCAAATGCCACAGCTGCACCCAGTAGATCCACGCCATGCGTGGATGCTCTAGCTGTTGATCTTGCCCTTCAAGTCCGCCTTGAGCGAGCCGAGCACCGCAGGTCCGGCGAGGGCGAAGAGGTGCGGGTGTCTGAGCGCAGCGAGTTCCCGCACCGTCCCTCGCCGGACCGAGGAGCGCAGGGCACCGGCGTGCGAAGCGCGCCGGCTCGCGGCCGGCGGAGCGTTTCTTTGGTTACTTTCTTGATGGCGCACATCCATGTGCGCCACCCTGCGGGCCGGCTACGCCGTTCCACGCTGCTCCTGCAGCGTGGTGCACGAGCAAAGAAAGTGACACCTCTCCGCAGGCGCGGAAATGATCCGCTACAACCACCCCTTCTGCCGCGCCAGCCGATACGCCTCGATCCGATTGGCCACGCCCAGCTTACCGATGCACTCGGACAGGTAATTGCGCACCGTACCGTGCGACAACCCCAGCTGCTCGGCGATCTCACTGGCGGTGCGACCCTCGCCCGCCAGCCGCAGCACGCGGCGTTCGCGGTCGGTCAGCGGGTCGGCCTGCGACCACGCATCCAGCGCCAGCTGCGGGTCGATCGCGCGGATGCCCCGTTTCACCTTGCGCAGGGCATCGGCCAGGTTCTCGGCCGGTGCGTCCTTCAGCAGGTAGCCCAGCACGCCAGCTTCCAGCGCGCGGCGCAGGAAACCGGCGCGGGCGAAGGTGGTCACGATCACCACCTTGATCGGCAGTTCGTGGCGGGCGATGCGCTGCGCCAGTTCCAGACCGGACAAGCCAGGCATCTCGATGTCGGTGACCAGAATGTCCGGCTGCAGCTGCTGCAGCATCCGCCACGCGGTTTCGCCATCGGCGGCGCTGCCCAGCACTTCGATGTCCGGCTCCAGGCCGAGCAGCGCCGACAGTGCGCCGCGCACCATGGCCTGGTCTTCGGCCAGCAGGATGCGGATCATGCGACACCGTCCTGCGCCAACGACGTGGGCGACAGCGGCGTGGTCGCGGCCATCAACGGCACGCGTACCGTCAGCACGGTGCCCGCCCCGCGCGGCGACTGCAGCGTCAACTGGCCACCCAGTGCTGCGGCCCGCTCACGCATGCCACTCAACCCATTGCCCTCGGCCTGCACGCCGCCACGGCCGTCATCGCGTATCTGCATCGCCAACTGTCGGTCCTCAAGCATGAAATCCACCTGCACCCGGGTCGCCTGCGCATGGCGCACGATGTTGGTGGCGGCCTCGCGCAACACCAGCGCCAGCCCGCGTTCCACCTCCACCGGCATCGCTGGCGGCGCCGTGTACTGCAGGTGCACCTGCTGGCATTCCAGCAGCAGACGCGCCGACGCCAGTTCCCCCGCCAGATCACTGGCGCGGATGCCGGTCACTGCACTGCGCACCTGTGCCAGCGCTTCGCGTGCAATGTCCTCGGCCTCGCCGATCTCCTGCCGTGCACGCGCGTCATCGCGATCGTAAAGCTTGCGTGCCAGCTCCAGCTTCAGCGTGATCAGCGACAGCGTGTGCCCCAGCAGATCATGCAGGTCGCGGCCGATACGCTCGCGCTCGGCGGTGGTGGCCAGTCGCCGCACCTCGTCCTGCGACAGCTGCAGGGCAACGTCGCGCTGCTGGCTCAGGGCCTCCACGTTCACCACCAGCCCGACGATGAACGACACCGCCGGCATCCACACCATGGCCTGCCACGGATAGCCGAAGTACAGCGCGGTGCCGCAGAACAGCAGGTTCAGCGCGGTCAGCTGCAGCAGGTACGCCCACCAGCTGCTGCGCCCGCTCATGCGGATCATCACGCAGCCGAACACGAAGTAGCTCAGTCCCGAGGGGTACCAGGGCAGCAGTACCAGGGCCATCACGATCATACCCAGCGCATAGCGCCACCCATGGTGCCGTGGCGACAGCATCACCCTGGCATAGAGCAGCAGGAACAGCGGGTAGCTGGCCAGGGTCAGCAGCAGCCAGCGCAGCGTGAAGCCATTGCCCAGCACCGGGGTGAGGAAGATCCATACCGACCACAGCAGGTGGATCGCTCCGCTCCAGGGCGACTTGCCACGTCGCAGCAGTTCGGCCACCGCCGAATCCGGCGCAGGGCGCAGCAGGGACGCAAGCCAGCTCGACGACACGGGAGAATCCAGGCGGGGACGATCGCTGCCGATCATGCCAGTTCAGCCGATCCGGCGCAGGCGACGGCGCGCCAGCAGCAGCGCCACCACCGTGACCGCCAGCAGCACCAGCAGGTGGCCGGCGAGGCTGCCCACCGACGGCAGCCCGACCACCGGCAGCGCCAGCTGCGCCAGATGCCAGGTCGGCCACAGTGGGGCCATCGTCGAGAACAGCGTGGGCAGCACAGACAACGGCAGCCACAGGCCCGACAGCAGGGCCAACGGCAGGTAGACCAGATTGACCATCGCCGGTGCCGCGCTGGCACTGACATGGCTGCCGATCAGCAGGCCAATCGCCCCCAGCGGCAGTGCCGCCAGGCCCGCCACCACCAGCAGCTGCACCATCTGCAACGCCTGCAGCTGCACACCACCGAACACGCGTGCGACGCCGATCAGCAGCAACGCCACCAGCAGCGCGAACATCACCGCCATCGCCAGCCGTGCCAGCAGCGGTGCCGCCGCCGGCATCGGCAGCGCGCGCTTGAGGGTCAGCAGGCCGCCTTCACGATCCAGCGCCAACTGCACGCCGAAGCCGAACAGGGCCGGGGCCATCGCGCCGAACACGCAGTAGGTGGCCAACAGGTACAACGGCGCATGACCGCGCCCCAGCAGCACGCCGAACAGCAGGTAGAACAGCACCGGGAACAGCAGCGAGGGCACCGCGAACGCCGGCGTGCGCCAGGCGCGGCGCAGTTCGGCCATCAGCTCGGCGCGGTACGGACGTAGTGCCTGTCGCCATGCAGGCAGCGGCAATCCGGTGGTACGGACAAGGGTGTTCATGCGGCCTCCCGGGTCATGTCGAGGAAGGCGTCGGCCAGCGCCGCGCCCTGTACTTCCAGTTCGCGCAGCTGCGCATCGGCGGCCAGCAGGCGCGCCACCACAGGCTCGGCCGGGCTCGCCAGCAGCTGCAGGTGCTCGCCGTCGCGCTGCACCTCCTGCACGCCCGGCCACTGCTGCACGTCCGCAATGGGCAACCCGCTGCGGCAGCGGATGCGGCGCGGCCGATCGGCCAGCCGCAGCTCGCTCAGCGGCGCGTCGGCCAGTACCCGGCCCTGCTCCAGCACCACCACCTGCTGCGCCAGCGCTTCGGCTTCCTCCAGGTAATGGGTGGTCAGCAGCACACCACAGCCTTCGGCCACCAGCTGCCGGATCGCCTGCCACATCGCCTGCCGCGCCTGGATGTCCAGGCCGGTGGTGGGCTCGTCCAGGAACAGCACGCGCGGGCGGCCACACAGCGCGATGGCGAACTGCACGGCGCGCTGCTGGCCACCTGACAGCTGGCCGTAGCGGCGGCGCGCGAGCGCCTGCAGGCCAGCACGCTGCAGCACCTCCTGCAACGGCATCGGGTCGGGATAGCAGGCGCTGGCCTGTGCCACCAGTTCGTCCACCTGCAGCATCGGCGGCAGGCTGGTGCTCTGCAGCATCACGCCCAGGCCGATACGGCTGGCGCGCTGCTGCGGGTCGCCGCCGAGCAGTTCGACCTGCCCGCCATCGGCGCGGCGCAGGCCCAACAACACGCTGATCGCGGTACTCTTGCCGGCACCGTTGCGGCCCAGCAGCGCCAGCACCTGGCCAGCGCGGACCTGCAGGTCGATGCCATGCAGGGCGGTATGGTCGCGGTAACGCACCTGCACCTGCTGCAGGCGGGCCAGCGACGGGGCGATCGGATCCATGGGCGGTACCGGTAGCGGGGACGTTGCCATCCTGTGCCGCCGTGGTCACATTTCGCAGTTGCCGCCGTCAGTGTCATCGGGTGACAGCTGTCACTGCCGTCATCGCTGTGCCTGCCTTCATGCTGTGCCGCACGCTCCACCGCCGGAACCGCCGCCGTCCGCCCTTCCGGTCACACCCGCCCGAACGCCTGTGATGGAACGAATGAACGCTTCTGCCGAGCTGTTGAAGGAACTCCGTATCGACCGCAAGTCCCCGCCGCCCGCCTCCGGAGGGAGTGGCAGTGGTGGTGGCCGCCGCTGGCTGTGGATCGCGATCATCGTGGTCGTCTTGTTGCTGGCCGCTGTCGCTTTCGCCCTGTTCGGGCGTACGCCAGCGGTGGACGTGGAAACCGCGCCGGCGGTGGCCATCCAGCAGGGCAACGCCAGCAGTTCGGTGCTCGACGCCAGCGGCTATGTAGTTGCGCGGCGCATGGCCACGGTCTCGGCCAAGATCACTGGCAAGGTTCGCGAGGTGATGATCGAGGAAGGCATGCGCGTGGAGCAGGGCCAGATCATGGCCACGCTGGACCCGATCGATGCCGACGCGCAGCGCAGCCTGTATGCCTCGCAGCTACAGGCCGCACGCAGCCAGGTGGCCGGTCTGGAGGCACAGCAGAAGCAGGCCGCCGCCGAAGCCAGCCGCCTGCAGGCACTGGTCGGCCAGCAGCTGGTGTCGCGCTCGCAGTACGACCAGGCGGTGGCCCAGCGCGACAGCCTGCGGGCACAGCTGGACACCGCACAGCGCAACGTCAAGGTGGCCAACGACCAGCTGGCCATCGCCGACCTGGGCGTGGACAACAACATCGTGCGCGCGCCGTTCTCCGGCGTGGTCACCGCCAAGGCTGCGCAGCCCGGCGAAATCGTTTCGCCGCTGTCGGCCGGCGGCGGCTTCACCCGCACCGGCATCGGCACCATCGTCGACATGGACTCGCTGGAGATCGAAGTCGAGGTCGGCGAAGCCTTCATCGGCCGCGTGCAGCCGAAGATGCCGGTGGAAGCCACGCTCAATGCCTACCCGGAATGGAAGATTCCCGGCGAGGTCATCGCCATCATCCCCACCGCCGACCGCGGCAAGGCCACGGTGAAGGTGCGCGTGGCGCTGAAGGTGAAAGACCCGCGCATCGTGCCGGAGATGGGCGTGCGGGTCAGCTTCCTGGAACAGGCGCAGCCGCAGGCGGCCGCCAAGCCGCAGGGCGTGCGCGTGCCGGGCGGCGCCGTGGTGCAGCGCGGGGGCGCCTCGGTGGCCTTCGTGCTGGGTGATGAGAACCGCGTGCAGCAGCGCACGGTCGAGGCTGGCCAGGCGATGGGCAAGGACCGCCAGATCCTCAAGGGCGTGAGCGCGGGTGAATCGGTGGTGGTGAACCCGCCCGACACCCTGCGCGATGGCGCCAAGGTGCAACAGAATCAAGCGCAGTAACGGCCTGGCGCCTGCGGGCGCTGCCGGCAACACCGCTCGACGCATGCCTGCGGCCACCGCCGTGGTGCTTCCCCGTTTCCCGCCTTCCGTGGAGAACCACCCATGTCGACCCTGGTTTCATTGCGCAACATCACCAAGACCTACCAGCGCGGCCCCGAAAAGGTGCAGGTGCTGCACGGCATCGACCTGGACATCGCCAGCGGCGACTTCGTCGCGCTGATGGGCCCGTCCGGCTCGGGCAAGACCACCCTGCTCAACCTGATCGGCGGCTTGGACAACCCCAGCGGCGGCGAGATCAGCATCGAAGGCGAGCGCATCGACCAGATGAGCGGCGGCCAGCTGTCGACCTGGCGCAGCCACCACGTCGGCTTCGTGTTCCAGTTCTACAACCTGATGCCGATGCTGACCGCGCAGAAGAACGTGGAACTGCCACTGCTGCTGACCCATCTCAATGCGGCGCAGCGCAAGCGCAACGCCGAGATCGCGCTGACCCTGGTCGGCCTGGCCGACCGCCGCAGCCACCGCCCGAATGAACTGTCCGGCGGCCAGCAGCAGCGCGTGGCGATCGCGCGGGCGATCGTCTCCGACCCTACTTTCCTGATCTGCGACGAACCGACCGGCGACCTCGACCGCCAGTCTGCCGAAGAAATCCTCGGCCTGCTGCAGCAGCTCAACCGCGAGCACGGCAAGACCATCATCATGGTCACCCATGACCCGAAGGCCGCCGAGTACGCCACGCACACGGTGCACCTGGACAAGGGCGAGCTGGCCGACGCGCCGCTGGCCCACTGACGGAGGCCACGGCGATGAAATATTTCTCGTTGGTATGGGCGCAGCTGTTCCGCAGCCGTACCCGCACGTTGTTGACCCTGCTTTCGGTGGTGGTCGCCTTTCTGCTGTTCGGCATGCTCGATTCGGTACGCGTGGCGTTCAATTCCGGCGGCAGCGTGGAGGGCGCCAATCGGCTGGTGGTGGCCTCACGACTGTCGATCACCCAATCGCTGCCGATCCGCCTGGAAGCGCAGGTGCGGCAGGTGGCCGGCGTGCGCGACGTGGCCTACGGCATGTGGTTCGGCGGCATCTACCAGGACCCGAAGAACTTCTTCCCCAACTTCTCGGTGTCACCCAACTACTTCGACGTCTACCGTGAACTGCAGATCGATCCGGCGCAGCTGGAAGACTGGAAGCAGACCCGCACCGGCGCCATCGTCGGCGAAACGCTGGCCAAGCAGTTCGGCTGGAAGATCGGCGACACCATCCCGCTGCAGGCAACCATCTTCCCGCGTGGCGGCAGCAATGACTGGCCGCTGGAGCTGAAGGGCATCTTCCGCTCGAAGGACCGCACACAGGCGGGCAACGAAGAACGCCAGTTGATGATGAACTGGAAGTACTTCGACGAATCCAACGACTACATCAAGAACCAGGTGAGCTGGTACACGGTGACGCTGGACAACCCTGACCAGTCCTCGCGGGTGGCGCAGGCCATCGATGCGATCTCTGCCAACTCCGACCACGAGACCAAGACACAGACCGAATCGGCGTTCCAGCAGGCCTTCGTCAAGCAGTTCGCGGACATCGGCATGATCGTTACGTCGATCATGGGTGCGGTGTTCTTCACCCTGCTGCTGTTGACCGGCAACACCATGGCGCAGGCGGTGCGCGAGCGCGTGCCCGAACTGGCCACGCTGAAGACGCTGGGCTTCAAGGATGGCACCGTGCTGTCGCTGGTGATGATCGAGTCGGTGCTGCTGGTGGGCCTTGGCGGCCTGCTCGGCATGGTGCTGGCCTCGCTGGTGCTGCCGGTGGTGGCCGCGAACTTCGGCGGCGTGCTGCCCGCGCATGTGCCGTGGAATACTTGGCTGCTGGGCGTCGCCCTGGTGCTGCTGATCGGCACCATTGTCGGCCTGCTGCCCGCGCTGCGTGCCAAGCGCCTGAAGATCGTCGACGCACTGGCCGGCCGCTGAGGAGAACGCAGACATGTTCAAGAGCAAACTCAAGAAGTGGCTGGGCAACGGCGTGACGGTGCTGCTGCTGGTGATCGGCCTGGTGCTGTGGATCAGCCTGCCGTGGATCGGCGTGCTGGCCGTGGCCGTGCTGGTGGCACTGTGGCTGCTGCTGACCCGCGGTGGGCGACTGGCACTGGCCGCCACCCGCATCGGCGTGGCCAGCCTGCCGCAGCGCTGGGGCGCGTCCTCGGTGATCGTGGTCGGCATCGCTGGCGTGGTCGGCGTGCTGGTGGCGATGCTGGCGATGGGCGAAGGCTTCCAGGCCACGCTCAACAACACCGGCGATGACACCACTGCCATCGTGCTGCGCGGCGGCTCGCAGGCCGAAACCAACTCGGTCATCACCCGCGAACAGGTGCCGACGCTGTCCACTCTGCCCGGCATCACTCGCGATGCCGAAGGCCGGCCGCTGCTGTCGCCGGAGCTGTCGCAGGTGGTCAACCTGGTATCGAAGTCCGACGGCACCGACGTCAACGCGCAGTTCCGCGGCGTCGGCCCGCAGGCGTGGGCGGTGCATGACAAGGTCAAGATCGTCGAAGGCCGCACGTTCGCCACCGGCCTGCGCGAGATCGTGGTCGGCCAGGGCGCCAAGGGCCAGTTCCGCGATCTGGACGTTGGCAAGACGCTGACCCTGGGCAACCAGACCTGGACCGTGGTGGGTGTGTTCGCCACCGGCGATGCGCATGACTCGGAACTGTGGACCGACGCCGATACGCTGGCCACCACCTACCAGCGCAGTGCGTGGCAGTCGATCAGCGTGCGCACCGATGGCAAGGCCGGCTTCGAGCAGTTCAAGGCCGCCGTCGCCGCCGACCCGCGCCTGAAACTGGACGTGGAAACCACCCGCGTCTACTACAGCAAGCAGGGCGGCGGGCTGACCAAGCTGATCGACATCCTCGGCAAGGTGATCGGCACCATCATGGCGGTCGGTGCGGTGTTCGGCGCGCTCAACACCATGTACGCGGCGGTCGCCACGCGTGCGCGCGAGATCGCCACCATGCGCGCGATCGGCTTCCGCGGCCTGCCGGTGGTGACGGCGGTGATGCTGGAGACGATGCTGCTGGCACTGCTCGGCGGCCTGCTGGGGTGCGCGGTGGCATGGCTGCTGTTCAATGGCTACAGCGTGTCCACCATCGGCAGCAACTTCAGCGCAGTGGTGTTCAAGTTCCATGTGTCGCCGGAACTGCTGTGGACCGGCCTGAAATGGGCGCTGGGCATCGGCCTGGTCGGCGGCCTGTTCCCGGCGCTGCGCGCGGCGCGGTTGCCCATCACCACGGCGTTGCGCGAAACCTGAGCATCACGCAGCGATACAACGCGCATTGCGCAGGGGACGGAGCGAACGCTCCGTCCCTTTTTCTTGCGCGTCATCCGCGAATGGCGTGGATCTACTCAGGGCGATGCAGCCAGGCCGGGTGATGAACCAGTACGTCCAGTAGATCCACGCCATGCGTGGATGGATGCCTGCGCACACGCACTGCTACAGATTGCGGGAAATCCGCCGCTATCGATGCCTCTGCCCATCGCAAACGCAGCGCGCGTGACGCTGCGCACAGCGCATCTGTGGATTGTTGGTTGCGATTCATTTTCGCGCACATCCGTGGCGCAGAGACAAACAGTTACGAATGGAAACATTCTAGAATCGCGCCCCCCACGTTGGTTTGCAGCACCCCACGCGCCCATAGAACGGGCGCTTGTTTTTACTGAAACACGAGATTTCACGGATGTCCCTGAAAACCAATCCGCTGCGCAACGCGATCGTCATCGCGCTGGCCGCCAGCTGCACCACCCCCGCCTTCGCACAGAGCACCGGCGACGCCACCACCACCCTCGACCGCATCGAAATCACCGGCTCGCGCATCCGCCAGGCCAGTGTCGAGACCGCACAGCCGGTGATCGCGCTCAACCGCGCCGAGATCGAGAAGAAGGGCTACGTCAACGTCGCCGACATCCTGCAGGACATTCCCGCTGCTGGTTCGCCGAGCATGAGCCGCGCGTCTTCGCTGACCTCCTCGCGCGACTTCGGCGGCATGTACGTCAGCCTGCGCAACCTCGGCCCGGAACGCAGCCTGGTGCTGATCGACGGCCGCCGCATGGGCGTCAGCGCCGGCGGCTACTCCGACCTGGCCTCGATTCCGTCGGCCATCGTCGAGCGCGTGGAAGTGCTGACCGATGGCGCGTCCGCGCTGTACGGCTCGGACGCCATCGCCGGCGTGGTCAACATCATTACCCGCAAGAACTTCGACGGTGGCGAAGCCAGCGTCTACGTCGGCCAGTACGGTGAAGGCGACGGCCAGAAGCGCTCCTACAGCGCCACCTTCGGCAAGACCTTCGACCGCGGCTGGTTCACCGTGGGTGCTGAGCGCACCAAGGAAGACGAAGTGCTGGGCAAGGATCGCGAGTTCAGCCGCTATCCCAACGGCCCGCGCCACCCGACCGACAACCTGAACGGCAACACCCCGTGGGGCTACGTCACCGTCGGTGGCAAGAACCTGACCGTGGGCCCGGGCGGCGATCCGAGCCAGAAGGGCAACTTCCACGCGCCGGATCCGGCCGATGGTGCCAACAGCAAGACCAACATGAGCCTGCTGACCGGCCTGGAGCGCACCTCGGTGTTCGCCAACGGCGGCTTCTCGATCACCGACGACCTGCGCATCGTCGCCGACGCGCTGTACAGCAAGCGCGAATCGACCAAGCAGCTGGCCGGCTACCCGTACTCGGTCAGCGCCGCCCAGGCGCGCAACGGCAGCCGTGCCGCCCTGTCCAAGGACAGCACGTTCAACCTGTGGGGCCAGGATGTGCTGTTCGCGCACCGCTCCGAGGAGCTGCCGCGCGGCACCGAGAACAATCTGGAGACCAAGCGCGCCAGCATCGGCCTGGAAGGCAGCTTCGAAACCGGTTCGCGGTACTGGGACTGGAACGTCAGCTACATGTACAACCGCAATGAAGGCGAGCGCATCGGTACCGGCAGCATGTACCAGCCGCACGTCAACCAGGCCGTCGGCCCGTCCTTCATGGATGGCAACGTGGCCCGCTGCGGCTCACCGGGTGCGGTGATCGCCGGCTGCGTGCCGTGGAACCCGGCTGCGCCGATGGGTTATACCGGCCCGGGCTCGCTGAGCAACCAGGACGTACAGGACTACCTGTTCGCCCGCTTCGTCGACAAGATGAAGAGCACCACCAAGGTGGCCAGCGCCAACATCTCCGGTTCGCTGTTCACCCTGCCGGCCGGCGACATCATGGGCGCGATGGGCTTCGAGCACCGCAGCGAAGAAGCCAGCTACACGCCGGACATGCGGGTGCAGAAGGGTGAGATTACCGGCACCAGCGGCCAGCCGACCCGTGGCGACTACTCGCTCAACGAGGTCTACCTGGAGCTGCAGGTGCCGCTGCTGGCCGATCTGCCGTTCGCGCGCGAACTGTCGCTGGACGTGGCCGGTCGCTACTCGGATTACAACAACTTCGGCTCGACCACCAACAGCAAGTTCGGCCTGAAGTGGAAGCCGATCGACAGCCTGCTGGTCCGCGCAACCTATGGCACCGGCTTCCGTGCGCCCACCGTGGATGACCTGTACGGCGGTACCGTCAGCACCCGCGATTCGTTCACCGATCCGTGCGATACCTCGTTCGGTACCGCGGCCACCAGCCCGACCGTTGCTGCCCGTTGCCAGGCGCTGAAGGTGCCGGCCAACTTCCGCCAGCTCAACAGCGATGGCACCGTTGCCACCAAGCCGGGCCAGCAGTCGACCGTCGACTTCAACTCGGGTTCCAACGCGGCGCTGAAGCCGGAAACCGCCAAGACCTGGACCGTGGGCCTGGTGTACAGCCCGGACTTCGTGGCCGGCCTGGATGTCAGCCTCGACTGGTGGAAGATCCGCATCAACAACGCCATCGTCTCCGAGACCACCAACAGCATTCTCGAGCAGTGCTATGTGCAAGGTTCGGACGCCGCCTGTGGTCGCTTCACCCGTGGCAGCAACGGCCAGGTCAACAGCCTGGACCGCTCGCTGGTCAATGCCGGTTTCCGCGAAACCGCCGGCTATGACATCAACGTGCGTTACCGCCTGCCGGAAACCACGTTCGGCCAGTTCGCCGTCAACTGGAACACCACCTACACCGACTACCTGAAGCAGCGCAACGACAACGCCGCGACCACGCCGGTGGAGCAGCGCACCAGCTGGGGCGGCGACTTCCGCGTCCGCTCGACCTTCAACCTGGATTGGCAGTACGGCGACCTCGGCATCGGCTGGACCGCGCGCTACTACTCCAGCATGAAGGAGAAGTGCTCGTACATGGACGAGTGCAACCTGCCGGGCTTCAGTTCGTCGTACACCAGTGCATCGCCGACCAACAAGGTAGGCTCCAACACCTTCCACGACCTGCAGGTGCGTTACAGCCTGCCGTGGGACGGCACCGTGTCGCTGGGCGTGAACAACGTCTTCGACCACCAGGGTCCGATCATGTACAGCCAGCCGAACAGCAGCTTCACCTACTACGGTGGCTTCGACATCGGCCGCTTCATGTACATGAAGTACCAGCAGCGCTTCTAAGCCTGCAACCGCGTTCCCGTCACAGCCAACTCTCTCCTGGCTGTGGATGGAAGCAGAGCGGCGCCCCTCGGGGCGCCGCTCTTTTTTGTGCACACGTGTCAGCCGAGCGGACGCGGCGCTAGCGCTTGGCGCGCATCGTGCGGATGTTGTCGCCGACGAACAGCACCAGGCCGGCCCAGATCGCGGCAAAGCCGATCGCCTTGGCGGTGTCGAACGCTTCGTGGAAGAAGAACACACCCAGCAGCAGCTGCAGGCTCGGCGCGATGTACTGCAGGATGCCGACCAGCGACAGCGGAATGCGCTTCACGCCGTAGGCGAAGCCGATCAGCGGCACGGCGGTGACTGCGCCGCCGAAGATCAGCAGCAGGTCGTTGCGCCAGCCCCAGCCATGGAAGAACGCGCCACCGTGGCCATTCTCGGCCCAGATCGCGAAGGCCAGCGCCGGCAGGAACAGGTACATGCTTTCCACGCCCAAGCCGGCCACCGGGTCGACCGAAACCAGCTTGCGCAGCAGGCCATACAGGCCGAACGAACAGGCCAGGCCCAGCGCGATCCACGGTGGTGTGCCGGCGTCGATGGTCAGCCAGGCCACGCCCACCGCCGCCATCGCCACCGCCACCCACTGCAGGCGGCGCAGGCGTTCCTTCAGCACCAGCACGCCCAGCAGCACGTTCACCAGCGGGTTGATGAAGTAGCCCAGGCTGGTCTCGATGACATGGCCGGCGTTGACCGCCCAGATGTACAGGCCCCAGTTGAAGGCGATGGTCAGGCTCGACACCAGCAGGATCGGCAGCGCGCGCGGCTGTGCGGCGATCTTCTGCCACCAGCCCAGGCGCGAGCTGATCAGCAGCCAGCCCAGCACCAGCACGGTGCTCCAGATGATGCGGTGGGCGATGATCTGGAACGAGGGCACCTCGTTGAGCAGGTGCCAGTACACCGGGACCAGGCCCCAGATCACGAAGGTGGACGCAGTGACCAGCAGGCCCCGGCGTTGTTCTTTCTCATCCATGCTCATTTCTTTCTCGTCCTTGCCATCGTCAGCACCACCACACCCAGAAGAATCACCACCATCGCCAACAGGTCGCGCCAGCCGAACCGTTCACCGTTGAGCAGTGCGCCCAGCAGCACCGCGATCACCGGATTGACGTACGCGTAGCTGCCCGCCAGCGCGGGGCGCACGTTCTGCAGCAGCCACACGTAGGCGGTGAACGCGACGATGGAGCCGAACACGCACAGGTAGGCCATCGCCAGCAGGCCACCGGTATCGGGCAGCGTGGTCGGGCGCTCGCCTACCGCCAGGCCGATCAGCACCAGCAGCACGCCACCGCAGACCATCTGCCCGGCAGCGGTCATGAACGGGCCCGGCAGGTCCAGCCCACGCGCCCACACCGAACCGAAGGCCCAGCCGATCGGCGCGATCAGCAGCAGCACCAGCCCGGTCGGCGAGGCCGTCAGGCTGCTGCCGGCGTTGAGCCAGACCACGCCCAGGAAACCGATGGCGATGCCCAGCCATTCGCCCTTGCTGGCGTGCTGGCCACGCAGCGCCGAGAACAGCGCCATCCACAGCGGCACCGAGGCCACTGCGGTGGCGGCCAGGCCCGAGGACACCTCGCGCTCGGCCAGCACCACCATGCCGTTGCCCAGCACCAGCATGGTCACGCCCATGATGACCAGGTTGCGCCACTGCCGCAGGGTCGGGTTCGGCATCTTCCAGAACAGGCGCAAGGCCAGGAACATCAGGCCACCGGCAATGATGAAGCGGCTGCCGGAGACCATCGTCAGCGGCAGTGCGCCGCCGTGCAGGGCCTTGGCGATGCCCAGGTAGGTCGAGCCCCAGACCACGTAGACCAGCAGCAGTGCCAGCGCGACAAGGCCACCCCGGGGGGCAGCCGCAGACGAAGAGGGGGGAGCCGACATGACACACCAGGGAGCCGGGGGAAGGCGGATTCTAGGACGTTTTGAGTATGGTCCGGGACCCCATACGGTGGCACGCTGTCATCCATCCATGCACCCTGCTCTGGTCTGCTACCCCGTGTTGACGGTCGATGCAGTACCAAGAGGGCTGCCCGGCCGCGCCGCCCCAAGGCCGGGCGCCGTTTTCCCTGCGCACGGACGCGCCGCATCGAGGATTCCCACCCAGATGAGCACCACGTCCCAACCTGCTGTCCCCGCGAACGACCGCGCCGCCCTGCGGCGGTCGATCTCCAACACCCTCAAAGGCTCCGCCGGCAACCTGGTGGAGTGGTACGACGTCTACGTGTACTCGGTGTTCGCCGTGTACTTCGAATCGCAGTTCTTCTCGCCCGACGACAAGAACTCCACGATGTACGTGTGGGCGATCTTCGCGGCGACCTTCCTGATGCGCCCGATCGGTGCCTGGTTCTTCGGCCGCTTCGCCGACCGCCATGGCCGCCGCCTTGCGCTGACCGTCTCGGTCACGCTGATGGCGCTGTGTTCGTTCCTGATCGCCATCACCCCCACCGCCGCCAGCATCGGCATCTGGGCCGCGGTGATCCTGCTGTTCGCGCGCCTGCTGCAGGGCTTCGCCACCGGTGGCGAATATGGTGCCAGCGCCACCTACATGTCCGAGGCCGCCATTCCCGGCCGCCGCGGCTTCCTGTCGTCCTTCCACTACGTCACCCTGGTCGGTGGTCATGTGCTGGCCCAGCTGACGCTACTGCTGATGCTGACCTTCTGGGGCAAGCCGGAAATCTCCGAGTGGGGCTGGCGCATCGCCTTCGGCATCGGTGGCATCGCCGCAGTGGTGGTGTTCTGGCTGCGTCGTGGCATGGACGAGTCGCTGTCGGAGTCGTCCATCGAGGCCGCACGCGAGGGCAAGGCGCAGAAGTCCGGCTCGATGTACGAACTGTTCGTGCACCAGTGGCGGCCGCTGCTGCTGTGCTTCCTGATCACCGCCGGCGGCACCGTGGCCTTCTACACCTACTCGGTGAACGGCCCGAAGATGATCCAGAGCGCCTTCGCCGGCAACGATCCGATGACCGGCACCCTGATCAACCTGGGCGTGCTGGCGTTCCTGATGGTGCTGCAGCCGGTCGGTGGCTGGCTGTCGGACATCATCGGGCGCAAGACCCTGCTGGTGTTCTTCGGCGTCGGCGGCGTGCTGTACAGCTGGTACCTGATCACCCAGCTGCCGCACCAGCATGACGCCACCCTGGCCTTCCTGACCCTGGCCATGGCGTTCGTCATCCTCACCGGCTACACCTCCATCAACGCGGTGGTGAAGGCCGAGCTGTTCCCCACCCATGTGCGCGCACTGGGCGTGGGCCTGGGTTACGCACTGGCCAACTCGCTGTTCGGCGGCACCGCCCCACTGCTGTACCAGGGCGCGCTGAAGACCGGCCACGTCGACTGGTTCGCCATCTACGTGACCGCGACGATCGCGGTATCGTTGGTGGTCTATGTGTTCTTCCTCACCAACAAGGGCCCGAACTGGCTCGACGGCACCCGCAAGTAAGCGCGTTGCCCTGATCGCGGCCACCGGTGCAATGCCGGTGGCCGCTGCGTCTCCCGCCACGCCGTTGATGTGGATCGCGGCGACGCTGGCCACAGCCACGGCATTGGCCTGGCTGCTGCGCCGCCCCAGCGCACAGGCCGCGTGGCCGCGCATCGGATTCGGGATTGCCCTGCTGGTGTTCTGCGCCGCGCTGGCGCTGCAGCTGGCGGTGGACCTGGGCAGCGGCCACAGCTCGCTGCAGCTGCGCCTGCATCGCGGCATCAATGCAGGGTCGCCGGTTGGACTGCGCACGATGGTGGCGTGCTATCTGGCAGCGCTCGCCGCCAGTGGCTGGGGTGCGTGGACGCTGCTGCGCCGGCGCTGACGAATACCCGGGCGTGCCGGCCGCTGGCCGGCAACGCCACCTCTTTCGGTAGTGCCGGCCGCTGGCCGGCAACCTCATGAACCTCCAGAAAGAGCAGGGAGTTGCCGGCCAGCGGCCGGCACTACCTCAACGGCGGGCCGCTTCGCTCTTGTCGCGCGCGCCGCGGAACTCCGATTCCTTTTCCCACGTCGGCCAGCGGCGGCTGTTGGCCAGCTCGGCTCCCAGGTCGTAGACCAGCAGGGTGTCGGCGGCGTGGCCACTCGGGTCCCAGCTCGGCGTCCACGCATCGCAGGCCTGGTGGTAGCAGTCGGCGAAGTACTTCTCGCGCAGCGCGCGGCCGGCTTCAACGCCACCGTCCAGCTTGTCCAGGCCCGGGCCGATGGTGATCGCCGGCACGCCCAGGCGGGCGAAGGCGAAATGGTCGGCACGGTAGAAGAAGCCGGCTTCCAGGTTCGGGTCCGGGCTGTAGCTGCGGCCGCGGACCTTGGCCACGCGCTCCAGGTCACCCTCCAGTGAGACCCGGCCCTTGCCCCACGACGCGATGTCACGGGTCGCGCCATCCGGGCTGAACATTTCGATGTTCAGCACTGCAGCGGTCTTGTCCAGCGGCGCCAGCGGGTGCGCGGCGTAGTAGCTGGCACCCAGCAGGCCCTTCTCTTCGGCGGTCAGGGCCACGAAGTACAGCGTGCGCTGCGGCTGCGGGCCGGCGGCGAACACGCGGCCCAGTTCCAGCACGGTGGCCACACCGGTGGCGTTGTCGATCGCACCGCGGCGGATGCGGTCACCCTTGGCGTCCGGCTGGCCGATGCCGAAGGCATCCCAGTGCGCGGAGAAGATCACCGCCTCGTCGGCGTGTTCACCACCGGGCAGCTTGGCCACCACGTTGCGGGTCACCACCTGCTCGCGCTTCAGCGCGAAATCAACGCTCAGCTTCGCGTTATCCAGCGCCACCGGACGGAAGTCGGCGCGCATCGCCTTGCGCTTCTCGGCATCGAAGTCGAGGCCGGCGTCGGCGAAGATCGCCTCGGCCAGTTCGCGCTGCATCCAGCCACGCAGCGGGGTGTGCTGCGCCATCGCCTCGGCCTGGCCGCGCTCGATGTCGAACAGCGGCGAGGTACCCGAGCTCTTCACCGTGGCCCAGCCATAGGCGGCCGGTGCGGTCTCGTGCACGATCAGCACGCCCTCGGCGCCACGGCGCGCGGCTTCCTCGAACTTGTAGGTCCAGCGGCCGTAGTAGGTCACCGCCTTGCCGTCGAACGCGCCCGGCGCATCGGCTTCGAAATCGGCGTCGTTGATCAGCACGACGGCGATCTTGCCGTGCAGGTCCACGTCCTTGTAGTCGTTCCACTGGCGTTCCGGCGCGTCGATGCCGTAGCCGACGAACACCAGCGGCGCATCCTTGATCTGCACGCGCTTACGCGGCTGCAGGCTCTGCAGGGTCACGTCCACGCCGTTGGCCAGCGCGCGCTTGCCCTGCTTCAGCGACAGGCTGGCCTTGGCCGCGCCCTCCAGCTGTGCGCGCACCAGCGGCACCGGCTGCACCCAGCTGCCATCCACGCCACCCGGCTGCAGGCCGTAGCTGCGGAACTGCTCGATCAGGTACTGCACCGTGCGCTCTTCGCCCTCGGTGGCCGGCGCGCGGCCCTCGAATTCATCCGACGCCAGCACATGCACGTGGCGCGATAGTGCCTGCGGATCGATACCGCCACCCGGCAGGTCGTTGGCCGCATGGGCCAGGCCACCGACGAACAGGCAGGACGACAGCAGCAACACGCGCATCGGATTCACGGCAGTACCACGGCTAGCTTGGAAGTCACCAGAGTGTAACGTGGTCGTGACATCACGGCGCAGCCTGGGCCCACGTCATCCACGCATGGCGTGGATCTACTTGCTGATGCGATCCAGCCAGCACGCCAGGCCCTGCGCGTTGAGTTCGATGTCCATCGCCAGCACTGCAGTCACCGCGGCATCGTCCAGCGCACAGCCATGCAGCTGTGCGCGTTCCAGGTACAGCGCCTGCAGCGCAGCCAGCAGGCAGCGGTGGCGGTCCGGTCGGCCATCGCACTGGCGGCCGATGGCGGCCATCGCATCGATCTGCTCGAACAGGTCGTCGGCCAGTTTCTCCACCTGTTCCACACGACCGTAGTGGGTCAGGTACATCGCTTGCGGCGCGTAATCGAGCATGCGCCGGATCGAGGCCTTCATCGCCTCCGGATCGAACTGCACCGGCGATGAGGTGGGGAAGATGAAAGCACCCTGCGCACTGTCCAGCTCACGGTAGGAGATACCGAACGTATCGCCGGTGAACCAGCTGCGGCTGCGCGCATCCCACACGCAGTAGTGGTGCAGCGCGTGGCCCGGGGTATGCAGCAGCACCAGCTCGCGGCCGGCCAGATCGATGCGGTGGCCGTCTTCGGCCACCACCACACGGTGCTCCGGAATCGCCTCGATGCGGCCATAGCTGCGCGCGATCTCTTCGGCGCCATATACCGCCGTGGCACCCGCAATCAGGCGGGTCGGATCGATCATGTGCGGCGCACCGCGCGGGTGCAGCACCGCCTTCGCATTCGGCAACTGCTGCATCAGCAGGCCTGCACCGCCTGCATGATCCAGATGCACGTGGGTGAGCAGCAGCCAGTCCACCGCCTCCACGCCCAGGCCGGCCTCCGCCAGCGCCTGCAGCATCGCCGGCACCGACAGGCCGGTACCGCAGTCGACGAACGCAGCGCGGCCGTTTTCAACGATCAGGTACGCCGCGTCGAAATCCGGGCGCTGGAAGCCGGTATCGATGGTGTGGATGCTGGGGTCGGCGGTCATCGGCACGCACCTGGCAGGATCGGGAACAGACCCCCATGGTAGGCGCGCAGGCGGCCCGGGTTCGATGCGGCTTTGGTCGGGTAGTGCCGGCCGCTGGCCGGCAACCTCGGGATAGCCAGGAGAATGTATGTGCCGGCCAGCGGCCGGCACTACCGATCAGCCGGAGCGCAATGCGAACCGCGGCCGCAGCAACAGGGCCAACACCAGCACCGCCAGGAACGCGCCGTAGGCGTACAGCACCGCCAGCACCTGCGGCCAGATCGGGCCGGCGCCCGGCTGCACCACGCCAATGCGGTAGCCCCACAGCATCGACACGATGCTCAGCGCGAATGCGAGCACCAGGGTGGTGCTGTCGAACAGGCGCCGCCGCGCGGTGCGCGGCTGGCGCGGGAACAGCCAGTACAGGCTGCCCAGCAGCAGGAACCAGGGCAGGAACAGCAGCAGCGACAACCAGGCCATCGCAGACTCCATGTCATCGCGCCGGAGGCGCGCGGACATCATGCCATGACCTTCGTTCACGGGTAGTGCCGGCCGCTGGCCGGCATCCGCCCTTCAACGGCGCCGACCAAGGTCGGCATCTACCGATCAGTCGGCTCGCAGCGCCGCCAGCGCGGCCAGCACTACATCCACTTCCGCTTCCAGCTTGAACAGCTCGCTCTGCAGCTGGTCACCCTGCTCGGCCTGCTTGATCACCGCGATCAGCTGGCCCGCATCGCGCGGCGAATCGAAACCTTCGCTCTGGATCAGCAAGGTGCCGTCACCAGCGGTCAGCTTGAAGTAGAAGCGGCCATCCTTTTCGCGGTACTGCTTGAACAGCGGCGGTGCCACGCGGGCCACGCCGGCATCCTCGCTGGCGATATCGCCCGCGCTGGACAGATCACGCAGGCCCACCGCGTGGCGCAGCTCGTCCAGCAGCGGTGCCGCCAGCTGCTCGCGCAGCTGCTGGCCACGGCGCTTGAGCAGCGCTTCGATCTTCTCCGGCTCGGCCATCAGCGCGTTGTAGCGCTCGCGCAGCGGCGACAGCTCGCTGTCGATGCGCTCGAACAGCTGCTGCTTGGCATCGCCCCAGCTGATGCCGGCGGCGAACGCCTTGGCGAATTCCGCGGTCTGTTCCGGGGTGGCGAACGCCTGGTACATCTGGAACAGCGCCGAGCCCTCGGTGTCCTTCGGCTCGCCGGGTGCGCGCGAGTCGGTCAGGATCGAGAACACCAGCTTCTTCAGCTCCTCGCGCGGCACGAACAGCGGAATGGTGTTGTGGTAGCTCTTGCTCATCTTGCGGCCATCCAGGCCCGCCAGCGTCGCCACCTGCTCGTCGATCACCACGTCCGGCAGCGGGAAGTACTCCTTGCCGTACACATGGTTGAAGCGCTGGGCGAAGTCGCGCGCCATCTCGATGTGCTGGATCTGGTCGCGGCCCACCGGCACCTGGTTGGCCCTGAAGATCAGGATGTCGGCGGCCATCAGCACCGGGTACATGAACAGGCCGGCGCTGACGCCTGCATCCTCGTCCACGCCTTCCTCGCGGTTCTTGTCCACGGCCGCCTTGTAGGCATGCGCGCGGTTGAGGATGCCCTTGCTGGCGATGGCGGTCAGGAACCACATCAGCTCGGTGGTCTCGCGGATGTCGCTCTGGCGGTAGAACCACACGTGTTCCGGGTCCAGCCCGCAGGCCAGCCAGCTGGCTGCGATCTCCAGGGTCGCGCGCTGGGTGCGCTGCGGGTCCTGCGACTTGATCAGGCTGTGCAGGTCGGCCAGGAAGAAGAAGCTCTCGATCCCCGGCGCGCGGCTGGCCGCGATGGCCGGACGGATGGCGCCAACGTAGTTGCCCAGGTGGGGCGTGCCGGAGGGGGTGATGCCGGTAAGGACTCGGGTCGTCATGACTGCGTGGGGTAACCTTCGATGAACGGGGCCAGTTTACCTTGCACGCCACCAACCCCGTCAGGGCCTGCGGCGCGTTCATTCACGCAACCCCGCTGGAGACGCCCGATGAAACGCCTGCTGCCCCTGCTGCTGATCCTGCCCCTGGCCGGCTTCCGCCCGGCCCCGATGCCGCCGCCGGTGTACGAGGGCGGCCCCGTGCGCATGGCCCTGGTCGACCGCAACCGCGGCACCGAACTGCGCAGCTACCCCGCCGAGGGCCAGCGCTGGGTGGCCGGCGAGCGCGGCCACCGCTACGCCGTGCGCCTGTACAACGACAGCCCGCGCCGGGTGCTGGTGGTGCTGTCGGTGGACGGCGTCAACGCCATCTCCGGCGAAGATGCCGATCCCTCGCAGACCGGCTACGTGCTCAATCCCGGCCAGCGCGCCGACATCACCGGCTGGCGCAAGAGCCAGGACGAAGTGGCGCAGTTCGTGTTCAGCAGCCCCAGCGGCAGTTATGCCAGCCGCACCGGCCGCCCGGACAACATCGGCGTGGTGGGCGTGGCGGTGTTCGAGGAAGCGCGCCGCTGGTACCCGCAACCGATCCTGCGCCGTGGCCTGCCGCTGCCAGCCCCGGCGGCGGAAGCGTCGGCCGATGCCAGCGCGAGCAGCAGCCGCATCGAGGGCTATTCCAGCAAGTCGCAGGCGCCAGCGCTGGGCACCGGCCACGGTGCTCGCGAGCAGTCTTCGGTGCGCGATACCGACTTCGAACGCGCCAGCCGCAGCCCCGCACAGGTACTGCAGCTGCGTTACGACAGCGCCCGCAACCTGCGCGCACGCGGCATCCTGGTGGATTCGCCCTCGCGCCTGCCGCGCGAGCCGCAGGCGTTCCCGAACCGCTATGTGCCGGACCCGCCGGCGCGCTGATCGTCCCGCCCAGACAACACAACGCCCGCAACCTCTCGGTGCGGGCGTTGTGTTGTGGGGGAAACCGAAGTGCTTACTTGTAGTCCGGGTAGTCCTTGCTCACGGCGTCCTGGAACTCACGCACTTCCTTCTCCGCGCGGTCCTTGGCCCAGCCATAACGTTCCTGCAGGCGACCGGCCAGATACTCGGCATTGCCTTCGGCCACATCGAAGTCGTCGTTGGTCAGATCGCCCCACTTGGCCTGGGCCTTGCCCTTCAGCTGCGACCACTTGCCGGAAATGATGTCTTTGTTCATTGCTGGGAGTCCTTGGTTGCAACGGCGTTCTTACCGTGGCTCCAGCTTCGCGCAGCGGCTGTTGAATACCGGTCAACCAGCAATGAAATAGATGCTCACCTGCTTGAATGGTTCACTCCGCTTCGACAGCACGCAGCGAAAAGCACGCACAAAAAAGGCCGGGGAAATCCCCGGCCTTTTCTCTTTCCGTTCCGTGCAGGGCTCAACGGCCCTTCGCGGTGTCCTCGACCTTCTCGCCCGCCTTCTGCACGTCCTTGCCGGCACCGGCAATGGTGTTGCAGCCGGCCAGCAGGGCCACCGAGAACATCGACAACAGCATCAGGGCAACTACGCGCTTCATGGGCTTCTCCTTGGGTTTGCCGCTACACCGCTTCATTCGCGGATGGGATTGTTTCGCTCGGCGGGAGAAGGCCAACGCCCACCACCGCCGCGTGAAGTGCAATCTGGCGGCAGTGGCGTGGAGCGGGCGTGAACGGATCACAGATCCGTTCAGGCGGCGCCGTCAGTCACGCATCAGGGTGGACTTGCCGAACAGGCTTTCGACCAGGTCCACGGCCAGTTCGGCGGTGGCATTCTGCTTGTCCAGCAAGGGGTTGAGCTCGACGATGTCCAGCGAACCCATGCGCCCGGTGTCGGCGATCATCTCCATCACCAGCTGCGCCTCGCGGTAGTTCACCCCGCCCGGCACAGTGGTGCCCACGCCCGGCGCGATGCTCGGGTCCAGGAAGTCCACATCGAAACTGACATGCAGGTGGGTGTTCTCGTCGATGCCGGCCAGTGCGGCTTCCACCGCGCGCTTCATGCCGTTCTCGTCGATGTAGCGCATGTCATAGACATCCACCTTGTGGGTCTTGATGAGGCGCTTCTCGTCCGGGTCCACCGAACGGATGCCGATCTGGTGCATCTGCGCCGGGGTGATCGCTGGCACGGTGCCGCCGAGGCGGGTCAACGCATCCGGGCCGAGGCCGCACAGGCAGGCCACCGGCATGCCGTGGATGTTGCCCGACGGGGTCACGTCGCTGGTGTTGAAATCCGAATGGGCATCCAGCCACAGCACGCGCAGGGTCTTGCCCTGTTCGCGGCACCAGCGCGCCACGGCGGTGATCGAACCAATGCCCAGGCAGTGGTCGCCACCGAGCATGATCGGCATGCGGCCAGCCTGCAGTTCGGCGTAGCTGGCTTCCATCAGTGCATGGTTCCACGCCACCACTTCATCCAGGTGGCGGTAACCCTCGACCGGGGCGGTCCACGGGTTGCGCGGGCCGTCCAGGTTGCCCAGGTCGCGCACGTCCACGCCGCGCGCCTCCAGCGCCTCCGGCAGGCCCGCCACGCGCAGCGCTTCCGGCCCCAGCCGTGCACCGCGATGGCCCGCACCGACATCGGTGGGAACGCCAATCAGGGATACGGAAATGGGATGGGCCATGGGTGCCTCCTGCGGTGGGGAAAAAGAAGCACAGTCTAGCCAGAGCTGTGTGACACCACTCGCGGCGGTGCAGCAGGGCGATCACATGGCATGATGCCGCGCGGACCCGACCGTCCTTCATGGAAGATTGCGATGTCGCCCTTCATCAATACCGCTTGGCCGCAATACAGAACAGTGGGATCCCCAACGTACAGGTTCAGCGCGTCACTACCCCGGCTATCGAATCAGGCAGACCCGCTCCTGGGATGAGCACACCCTATCCAAACCTGAAACCTGTTCTCGTTGAGCTGCAGCTGAACGAAGTAGATTCGCGCGGCGGCGCTGTTGCAGAGATGATCGACTCCACCGCGCGCCCCATGGCGCTTTCGATAAGCCCCGAACTCATGTGGTAGAGCTTCGTGCTGAATGACCGTGCCATCACCCGGATCACGCCTGGCACGCGGGCACACTGCGCGATCTCATTCGTCAACCATGACGGTGCGAAAGAGGTATTCCCCTGTGGCACGTTGGCCGCCTTCGGAGATGGATCGTCGACCAAGGGGTTGATCCGCATCATCCAGTTTGATTGAGCCTGTTCGCGCCTGACGTCTTGAGCTGGCAACGGTTGACAAGCAATGCATCGATGCGCCGCGTGACACACGAGCTGCTTCGAACCAGAATGGCCCAACGACTCCTCCTTTGCTGCGTCATTGAATTGACTCACCGGCTCGGGACGAAAAACCGCCGAAAGGCGGTTTTTCATGTTCGTTCCACCACCTTTGCGACCGGCGGCGCGCCGACGCATCAAGATCGGCGCATGTGCTTATGCTGCGCTGGCATGCAGGCGAACACCCAAGGCACGGGTGACTTTGAGGATGGTCGCGAAATCAGGGCTGCGCTCGCCCGACAGTGCGCGATACAGACTCTCACGCGAGAGGCCCGCCGCTCGTGCGACCTTGCTCATCCCTTGAGCGCGCGCGATGTCGCCGAGCGCCTTGGCAATGAACGCAGAATCGCCATCGCTTTCTTCGATGCAGGCATCGAGATAGGCCGCCATCTCCTCCGGTGTCTGAAGGTGCTCGGCCACATCAAATGCTTTGAGTTCTATCTTCTTCTTGATGGCCATGATGGGACAGCTCCAGTACTTCGGTATTGAGTCGTTTCACCTACAGCTAATTTGATACTCACAGGGCATGCGCAATCTCCTGGCCCTCTCGATATCGCGCTGCTGCACACCCTTGCCGCCTCTAGCCAGCAGACAAGTTAACTACCTACGCTACTGGCCGCAGCCTAAAAGCTACGCTCCTCAGAAGCTTGGTGGGCAATTCCACCGCAACAGCAGCCCGCAGGAAAATTCAGGTCGCTGGCCGCACGCCAGACTGGAGAACTTGGCAAGAACGGAAGCGAGAACGCGTTACCGGGATCAGCGTTTACTCGCTCTGATCACCTCACACAAACACGCAATACCCTGCGTTCTTATCAGTCGCATTGCGGCAACCTCCAACCCGCCCAGCCGTCTTGGCCGGGGTACATCGCAGTTCGATTGATCCAGTGAGCATCCATATCCCCAAACTCGCGCTCCCACAGTGTCCACTCCGAGGTGGCCAGCAATCGCCCGTCGCGGCTGTACACCCTGTAGTAGTAGCTGCTGCCGAACAGCGATGCGATGCGCCCTCCGAGTCCGGCGGCACTGTAGCGCCGCGTATAGGTCTTGAGCACGCAGCTGCCATTCTGGCTGTCGGCACTGCGCAGCTCTTTCCCGGCATCGGAAGCCATCTGCCGCACCATCAGCCAGCTGGCAAACAGCAATAAAAGCAACGCAACCAGGCAAATCAAGACGCCTCCTGCAGCCCGCCTAGACTTGTGGCTACCTGCATCATCTGAATTGTTACCTATCAACTTCGACTTTACCCAGAGGAACAAGCGAAAATGCTTCTAGTGGATCGCGGGCAGCATCCAATGAGAGCTGCAAACGAGGATCACCCAGCTCCAAGTCACAGGGTGAGAAGATGCGATGCGAAGCTACCAGCGTTGCACCCGTATCGAGAAAGAACGGCGCCGCCTACCTTTTTGCAGGGTGCGTCGGCGCGCAGGTCTCGAGACTAACTATCCCACCGAATCAATGGTGGGCGCTTCCCGCATCAGTTCTGGTCAAACCTTGCGTACCAGCGACTTGATGGGTCCTTGTCACGGTCCTCGCCATCGAAAGAGTAGGATTGCAGTTCGTCTTGGTCCGGCGAGCGCAATGGCCTCATCACCCGATTGACAGTTACATATCTCACAGGCGGCTCAGTCTCTGAGCCAAGCTCGGGCCGCGCACCCGCCCTGATCGCCAATCCACCGGCATACTCCAGGCATTGGATGCCTTCGTGCGACGAAAGATCGGTTCGAACCAGATCCAATCCGCCCAACCTCTCCAGCAGAGGGCGACTCACGAGGGTGAGCCAGTTGATCCCTTTGATGAAGCCGGCCAGCTTGAGCGAAGCTGCATAGGCGTGCGTATCGGCCTCCAGGCCCGGATACGTCCGCGCGATCGCATACTCCAGGTGTGAACAACTGTCGAAGTCGTAAGGCAGCACAGGAGACAGACCGGCATAGCCATGCTCAGCATCGACGCGGTCGGCTAGTCGCATCACCCATGCCTGAAAGCGGTCAACATCATCCTGGCTCTTCAGCATCTGCCAAGGCATTGTCATTTTGATGTATGAGCGGCTGACGGACTCACATACTTCACGCTCTGTCAGCACCTGCAGGCAATGCGATTCCGCTTCATGCACCGACCTCGCACTGTTGATGTTTAGCTCACGACCTTCCCCTTCCGCGCTGAATCGCTCCAGCGCGCTCTGCAATTTCCCGGGCGTCAACCGACCACGACGCCGGTATACGATCGCGCGAAGGACGTCACCGAACTCCGCATGGAAATCGCTGAAGCAGGCCGCTATCCTCTTTCTTACCGCAGGGTGGTAGCCATGTCGAAAGTAGAGCGTGGCAATCAGGCCAAGCCTGATGACTGGCCGGCCTTTTGCGTTATTGAGTTCGATCTTGTCGACTTCACGTTCGATGTCGTCGATGCAGCTCATCGCGATCTTTGGTCTCTGTGTTCCCGAATCGTGCTAGGCGCGTTCAGTCGGGATCGGTGGGGATCATCGCGACCTGCATTGCTGCGCAGCGACGATAGACGGGGCAGCCGATCCAGCGCGCCAGATGGAGACGCGGCTTGTCGCGAACCTTTGGGCAATGGGACGGGTCCGGTGAGAATGGAAGAAGGTGACGGTCACGGATCACCTTCCGCGAAGGACCGCAGCTTGCGCAGCAGGGTCTCGAGTGGATCCGTGTAGCGTGTTCTTGCGTCTACGTCCCGAATCACTGAGACAAGCCCGCTGCAAATAGCAACTCTAGAGCCACTCGGGCGCCAATGGAATGCAACAAGTTTGAAATTGATGCGGCACCTTGGTGCAGAAGAAGCGGCCGAGCTGTGCGCCGGATGCTTAGCCCGGGACACAACGGCGCTCAGGCTTGGTCGTTGAGCCGAGTCGCCCGCTATGGCTGCAACCAGAGCTCCCTGGCCCTGCCCCGCACCTAAAGACAGATACTGAACGCGATGGAGGCGATTGCGGCCTTGCCTATGACGGACTTTGTCGCTATCAGCACGATGATCGCCAGCGCCTCTGGCAGAAAGCGAGCCAACAGTGTGCCGCCACAGGCATCGCTCAATCCCGACGGGCAATCCGATACGTGTGTCAGGGCTGCCGATTTAAACTGAAGCTTGCTCGGACTCAAGCCTGCCCCTTCATTTCGCTTTATCTTGGTTACGCAGAGTCAACCGCCAGGTGATGCCATTCCGGCTGATGACCTGACCATCAGGCAGATCGATCTTACCTGGATCGTCATCCATTCGTTAGTCGACGTCAGATGCCTGATCCGAGTATGCGCTGGAGCTCCAAGGAGCACTGGACTCGGACCGCACAAGGGTGAACGCTGGCGAGGAACGGCAGGTGGAACTGGGCTTGCCAGCATTCTCCTCTCCAGTGATGGAGCACCGAGGCACATTGCACCTCCCTTGACTATCGCACAGCCACGACGCACTAGCACCCAGAGCGCGCCGCTGGGGAAGCTCAAAGCGCGCTGCGTTATGAGCTGCATCGCCACTGCAGCCAGTACCGGGCGGCACCAGACGGCGGATTCGATCAAACTGGCGGGAGGGTTAAACAGCAAGCTGTATTTGCCTAGCCCTACAGGGGGTGAATCAAGAAAAACCTGCACTGGCTTTACCGCGCGCGAGAACAAGATACAGGATCAACGGCGCTAGGCCGATCCAAGACAACCGAGGGATACAAATGAATTTTCAAGAATTCTCTAATCTTGTTGCCAATAAAATGCGCACGAACCCTATCTGGTTTCAATTGGAGAGTGATTCACCCAGCAGCAGAGAAGAAATTTCTCAGCTGGAGGCGAATATCGGCGCACAATTGCCGGATGAATACAAACAGTTCACAACCAAGTATGGCAGCGGGTACTTTGCTTTCGGGATTGTTTACTCGCCTAGCCTTAGTAGCGCCTTTCCATTGGAAAAGAAAAATCTAACAAATCAAGCCATTCGAAAGAACTACATAATATTTTCTGAAAACGGATCAGGCGATTACTACGGATTTCGGTCGACAGAAGAAAAATGCTCCTCTGAAGTATTTTTATGGGACCACGAGTCGGAAGAATGGAGTGAGACAGAGCACTTCAATCTTTTTGCATTCCTTGCCTCAACAGCGCTCAACAACAGATAAAACTCAGCTTACAACTACCGTATGTGCGCCCCAATTGCCCCCCACGCAGGCGGATGCTCATGGACAACCGGGGACAAAAAATCACAAAAAAACCCGCCATTTCAGCGGGTTGATTGTTCCCCGTGGACATGTGCGGATGCCAAGGGATCGAAGATGGTGCCGCTTATCCGAATCGAACGGATGACCTACTGTTTACAAGACAGTTGCTCTACCAACTGAGCTAAAGCGGCAAGGTTGGATCACCGGCGGCAGCGCCGCGGTGGGGGGATTCTAGCGCAACCGTGTGCATTCCAGCGACCGGCTCTGTGCCGCCCCGCTGCGCTGCTGGGCCTGGGCCGGCTGCGTGCCCGCCGCCAGCTGCCCTTCCAGCCACCACTGGCCGGCGTCGCCACTGGCGACCAGGCGCGGCTGGAAGCCGGCGGCCTGCACCGCCGCCATGCGGCGCTCGGCGCCTTCACGGTTGCGGTACTGGCCCAGCGCCACGGCGTTGATGTCCTCGCCCTGGCTGATGATGTAGTAGTCGCTCAGGCCGGCGGCGACGATACGCTTCACCGTGGCTTGGGCTTCTTCGCGGCTGGCGGCGGCCGGCAGCATCACCCGGAAACGTGCGCTGCCGCTGGCAGCAGGCTGTTCGCGCAGGCGCACCTTACTGATGACGTTGCCGGCCTTGCCTTGCGCACTGGTCGCAGCAGCGCGGTCGGCGAACGGGCCCAGCGCGATGCAGCGCGGCGGCTCGGCAGCCACGGGTGGGGTTACGGGTTTTTCCGGCGCCGGGGCCGGTGCAGGCGGCGTTACCGGCTTGGCAGCGGCAGCAACCGGCGTAGCCTCAGCCACCTGTGGCTTGGCAATTTCCGGCGTGGCCGGCGTGGCCGGTGCAGGCGTCGCAGCCACAGCGGTCTTCTCCGCCGGTTCGCGTTCCACCAGCGGCGCGGTCGGGGCGGCGGCAGTGGCCTCGGCGGCCGCAGCGGCATCCACGCCACCGGGCACCCACCGCAGCTCGGCTACGCCAGCCGGTTGCGGCGGCGGCGCGGGCGGTTGCGGTGCATCGCGCAGCAGCCACCAGCAGGCGACGCCAAGATTGAGGATGGCCAGTACGACGATCAGGGCACGGGTCAGCATGCGCGGATACTAGCCTGCGGGCTGGTGCACCGCCCAGCGGGCGAGGCCATCCAGCACCAGCGAGGGGTGGTAGTCGGCGCCGGGCAGCAACGGCATCAGCGCCGGTGCGCCGCCACCGTGCACCAGCAGCGACGGTGCCACGCCCAGCAGCGCATGCGCCTGCTGCGCGCTGCGTTCGATCAGCGCCACGGCGGCGCCATCGCAGCCGGAGGCCAGCGCATCGGCGGTGTCGTTGGCGAACTCGCTGTAGTCACCCCCGGTGGCCGGCAACTGCACGGCACGCGCGTGCAGCGCTTCGCGCATGGTGGTGGGCGACGCGGAAATGCGCCCGCCGTGATGCTGGCCATTGGCGTCAAGGAGATCAATCGTCAGTGCGGTGCCCACGCCGACCACCAGCACCGGGCGCTGCGCCTTGGCCGCAGCCAGCAGGGCCAGGAAGCGGTCGACGCCGAACTTTTCCGGCTTGGCATAGGCAATGCGCACGCCCGCGCATTCGGCGCTGGTGCGCACCACGTGCACGTGTTCGAAGCGGCGCTGTAGCTGGTCCAGCATGGCGCTGGTCAGCGACGGTGCGGCCACGCTGGCCACGAACGCGGTGGTGCCGCTGGGCAGGCTGTGCGGCGGCTGCCCGGCCATGCCTTCGGCGCCGTGCGCCCAGGCCTGTACGTCGCCGGCGCGGTCACCCTGCAACGGCGCGAACTTGAAGCGCGAGTTGCCGAGGTCGAACAACCAATCGCTCATGCCGCCCTCACGCTGACTTCGCCGGCGTGCAGCAGGCGTTCCTGGCCATCAATGCGCACGCGCAGCGCGCCGTCATCGGCCAGGCCAAGTGCGGTGCCGTGCTGCCACTGCCCGTCCAGTTCCACGCGCACTTCGCGGCCGGCCAGCATGTCGAAGGCGGCGTAGCGCGGCAGGAACGGAGCGAGGCCTTCGCGATCGAATTCTTCCAGCGCCGGCAGCAGCCGCGTCAGCACGGCAGCAACGACCACGTTGCGGTCCACCGGCTTGCCAGCCAGCGTATCCAGGTCTACCCACGGCTGGGTGATCTGCTCGGCGAACGACGGCGGCATGTGCGTGTTGATGCCGATGCCGATCACCGCGCGCGCCGGGCCGGCGTACTCGCCACCGCCTTCTGCGAGCAGGCCGACCAGCTTGCGCTTGCCATCGACGATCAGGTCGTTCGGCCACTTCAGCTGCGCCTGGGTGTAGCCCAGGTCGTGCAGCGCTTCGGCCACGGCGATACCGGCCACCAGGCTCAGCCCGGCCAGGCGGCCGAGGCCACCGGAGTACAGGCGCAGCACCGACAGGTAGATATGCGCGGCCAGCGGCGAGGCCCAAGCACGGCCGCGACGGCCACGGCCGCCGGTCTGGCGTTCGGCCAGCAGAACGCTCACCCCGCGCTGGGGCGCGCTGCAACGCAGCAATTCGGCGTTGGTCGAGTCCACCGTCCAGGCCACCTGCAGCTCGTGCAGCAGGGTCTGGACGTCGGCAGGCAAGCCGGCGCGGATCGCGTCCGGGTCCAGCAGGTCGACCGGACGGGTCAGGCCATAGCCTTCGCCAGCACGGCCCTCGATGTCCACACCGGCGGCCCTAAGTCCTTGAATACGCTTCCAAATGGCCGCCCGGGTCTGGCCCAGCTCACGGGCCAGGGCGTCGCCGGACAGGCGACCGGCAGCGAGTTTGGCCAGCAATTGGCGATCGTCCACGGCAGCTTCCACGAAGTCAGGAAGGAATTATGCGGGAAAGCCGCCAGCGACGCCCGCCACGCTGGGTTCCGCGGGGGCTTCCAACGGGGCGCCGGGTTCGGGCTAGAATCGGGAACTCACCCTCCCTTAACGTGGATGTCGTCAATGCGCCGTTATGCCCATTGCCTGATCCTGCTGCTGATGCCCTTCGCGGCGTCTGCGACGGCAGCGCTGGACGACAGCCGTGGGGCCTGCGTGTCCTCCAATGGCGATGCCGCCTCGCAGCGCGCGCCCACCGCCAGCGCATCGGCCGCCAGTACCAAGGCGGCGCCGGTACGCCCGGCGGCCAGCACCACCACCGGTGGCGGTGGCAGCGACGACGACGTGCTGCCGCGCATCCGCGCGCCGAAGTGGCACAGCTACCTGCCGGGAATGTTCCGCTGATCAAGTCGTTGCTGCAGTGGCTGCGGCCTGCGCCGCGGCCGATCGACGATGCACTTTGGGAAGACGCCTGCCGTCGCGCGGCGTGGCTGCACGGACTGGACGACGAACGCCGCGCGCGCCTGCGTGTGCTGACCACGCGCTTCCTGCATGAGAAGACCATTACCCCGATTGGTGAGCTGCAGCTGCAGACCGGCGATGGCGTGCTGCTGGCCGCGCTGTGCTGCCTGCCGCTGCTGCAATTCGGCGAGGTGGGACTGGAAGGCTGGTCGCAGCTGATCGTCTACCCGGATGCATTCCGCGTGCACCGCAGCCACATGGATGCGGCCGGCGTGCTGCACGAGTGGGATGACGAACTGATTGGCGAATCGTGGGACAGCGGACCGTTGATCCTGTCCTGGGCCGACGTGCAGGCCGACCTGGCCGCGCCACACGAGGGCTACTGCGTGGCGGTGCACGAGATGGTGCACAAGCTGGATGCACTGGATGGTGCGATGGACGGCACGCCGCCGCTGCCGCGCGCATGGCAGCGCGAGTGGGCGGCCACGTTCCAGCAGGCTTACGATGCCTTCTGTGCCCAGGTCGATGCGGGCGAAGAAACGCTGATCGATCCGTATGCGGCCGAGGCACCGGAAGAATTCTTCGCGGTGACCAGCGAGTACCACTTCTCCGCGCCGGATCTGCTGCAGCAGGCGTTGCCGGACGTCGCTGCGCAACTGCGGCGGTTCTATGGCAAGCCGCCGACGATCGAAACACGGTAGTGCCGGTCGCTGGCCGGCACCTTGGCAATGCCACCGAAGATCATGAGGTTGCCGGCCAGCGGCCGGCACTACCGGAACACCACGCGTTATTGCGCAGGCGATGGCCGGCGGACGGGAACGCGCGGCTGCGGCGGTTCTATGGCGAGCCGCCGGCGATCGAAACACGGTAGTGCCGGCCGCTGGCCGGCACCTTGGCAATGCCACCGAAGATCATGAGGTTGCCGGCCAGCGGCCGGCACTACCGGAACACCACGCGCTGTTGCGCCAGGCGATGGCCGGCGGACGGGAACGCGCAGCTGCGGCGGTTCTATGGCGAGCCGCCGGCGATCGAAACACAGTAGTGCCGGCCGCTGGCCGGCAACCTGGCAATGCCACCGAAGCTCATGGGGTTGCCGGCCAGCGGCCGGCACTACCGGAACACCACGCGCTGTTGCGCCAGGCGATGCCCGGCGGACGGGAACGCGCAACTGCGGCGGTTCTATGGCGAGCCGCCGGCGATCGAAACACGGCAGTGCCGGCCGCTGGCCGGCACCTTGGCAATGCCACCGAAGTTCATGAGGTTGCCGGCCAGCGGCCGGCACTACCGGAACACTACGCGCGGTTGCGCCAGGCGATGCCCGGCGGACGGGAACGCGCAACTGCGGCGGTTCTATGGCAAGCCGCCGGCGATCGAAACACGGTAGTGCCGGCCGCTGGCCGGCACCTTGGCAATGCCACCGAAGTTCATGAGGTTGCCGGCCAGCGGCCGGCACTACCGGAGCACTACGCGCTGTTGTGCCAGGCGATGCCCGGCGGACAGGAACGCGCGAGTTACGGCCCCGGCGGCAGGCGCACTTCGAAACGGGCGCCGCCCAGTTCCTCGGAGCGGCCCACAGCCAGTTCACCGCGATAATCCTTGATAAGGTCCTGCACGATCGACAGGCCGATGCCGTGGCCCTGCACGCGCTCGTCGCCACGCACGCCACGCTGCAGCACCTTGCCGATGTCGTCCGGGGCGATGCCCGGGCCATCGTCGTCCACCGCCAGCAGCAGGCCGGCGCGGCGCGCGTTCGGTGCCGGCAGCGGCTGCGCGGTCAGCAGCACGCGGCGGTTGGCCCACTTGAAGGCATTCTCCAGCAGGTTGCCCAGCAGTTCCTGCAGGTCACCCGGTTCGCCGTGGAAGCGTGCGGCCGGGTCGATATCGAATTCGCACAGCACGCCCTTCGAGGCATAGACCTTTTCCAGGCCACGCACGATTTCCTCGGCGTTGGATTCGATCGGCAGCGGCGCGGAGAACAGCTTGTGGCCCGACGACGCAGCACGTGCCAGCTGGTAGGAGACCAGGTTGTTCATGCGCTGCAGCTGCACGTCCAGCTCCTCGCGCAGCGCACCATCGCCCGCGCCGCTGTCCATCTGCGTGCGCAGCACCGCAATGGGCGTCTTCAGGCTGTGCGCCAGGTCGGCCAGGGTATTGCGCTGACGCTCGAGGTTCTCGCGCTCGCTTTCAATGAAGGCGTTGATGCTGTCGGTCAGGGGTTCCAGCTCGCGCGGGTGGCGCTCGCTCATGCGCGCGGTCTCGCCACGCTGCACCTTGGTCAGCTCGGTGATCACGCGACGCAGGGGCCGCAGGCTCCACTGCAGGATGACGGTCTGCAGCAACAGTAGGATCAGGCCGATGCCGCCCAGGTAGAACCAGACCCGGCCACGGAACACACGCAGCTGCGCACCCAGCGCGCGCGAGTCTTCCATCACATAGATGGTGTACGGGAATTCGGTAGCGGGGTCGGCGTCGGCGTCCCACACCAGGCCCAGGCCGTACCGGTACACCGAGCCCTGGCTGCCGTCGATCTGGATCATCGGCAACGGGCCTTCGAACACTTCCTGGCGTGGCGCCAGCAGGCCGCCGCCGACGGTGGGCAGCATCGGGCCTTCGGCGGACATCGAATTGCCCTTGCCGTGCGGCATCACCACCTGCAGGTACAGGCCACTGCCCGGCACGTCGAAGCGCGAATCCGGCGGCTGCTCGCGGATGTACAGCGAGCGGTCGCGGGTGAAGTCGATGCCGGCCGCGTAGGCCGTCGCGTAGTTCTTCAGGCGCTCACGCAGGTTCGCCTTCGCCGTATCGGCGAAGGCGGCATCGAGCGCGTAACCGGCCAGTGCCAGGAACGCGACCAGGCCCACGGACGCGGCGAGCATCTGGCGCGCCTGCAGTGAGCGCGGCCGCCAGCGTCGGAAGAACCACAGACGGCCGGACATCGTGTTATCGCCAGGGTGAGCCGGCTCAGCCCTCGTTGCGCGGGATCGCGAAACGGTAGCCGCGACCGCGCACGGTCTCGATCGGCTTCAGCTCGCCATCCGGGTCCAGCTTCTTGCGCAGGCGGCCGATGAAGACTTCCAGCACGTTCGAGTCGCGGTCGAAGTCCTGCTGGTAGATGTGCTCGGTGAGGTCGGCCTTGGAGACCAGTTCACCGGCGTGCATCATCAGGTACTCCAGCACCTTGTACTCGTAGCTGGTGAGGTCGACATTGCTGCCGGCCACGCTAACGGTCTGGGCAGCCAGATCCAGGGCGACCGGGCCGCATTCCAGCGTCGGCTTGCTCCAGCCAGCGGCGCGGCGCAGCAGCGCGTTGACACGGGCCAGCAGTTCTTCGACGTGGAACGGCTTGACCAGGTAATCATCGGCGCCTTGCTTCAGGCCTTCGACCTTGTCCTGCCAGCTCGAACGCGCGGTCAGGATCAGCACCGGGAATTTCTTGCCTTCGTCACGCAGGGCCTTGATCAGCTCCATGCCCGACATCTTGGGCAGGCCGAGGTCGATGATGCCGACATCGAACGGAACTTCGCGCCCCATGTAGAGGCCTTCCTCGCCGTCCTGCGCAGCATCGACGGCAAAGCCTTCGCGCTTGAGCCGGGCTGCCAGGGTCTCACGCAGCGGGGCTTCGTCTTCGACCAGAAGGATACGCATGAACTCTCCCTAGTGTCCTGGGTGTGGCCCGGAGGCCTGTGGGGTACGGGTTGATAGCGACGACTATCCCTGTTCAGGGGTTATCGCCGCGTAGTGATGACATATCCGACCGCGGCGTGCGCGGCTGTGAACGCGACGGCGCGGGGTCGTCCATGTAGCGGACCCGGCCCCGATCGTCCATGTACTTCACCCGGTTGATATCACGACCGTCGAACGGCACGCGCTCGGCGCCGAGGATGTGGCCGCCGGTGGTGCGCTGCACGCGGCGCACGGCATCGGACAGCGAACGCTCGTCGCCACGGCCACCGCGCTCGCCCCGCTCCATCATCTCCGCCCGCCCCTGGTCGCCGCGCGGCGGCTGTTGCGCCAGCGCCGAAGACAGCGGCGCAGCCGCCAGCACCACGCAGGTGGCCAGGGCAATGCGGCGATGGAAGGGAGCGGAAGACATCGATGCGATCCTAGCCGAGCACGGCGATTCGTTCAAAAGTCGTAAATCCGGCGCCGGGTTCGAAACCCAGCGTTTTACAAATCTTTTGCAAATTCTTGGTTTACAGCGGTGAATCCGGTCTGAACTTTTCCGGCCCTGCGCCCGAGTCGTTCAGCTAAGTGAACATTCGGGACGAATCGCCGTCCCTTGTCAAGTCAGGAATGTGACTGCGGTCACGCTGCGGCGCGATCAGCTTCGCGGTCGGTGACCGCCAGGGCCTGTTCGATCAGGCTCCAGCCGGCGCCCGGACGGTGTGCGCCCTCGCTCAGCACCTGGCGGAATGCGCGGCCGCCGGGCTGGCCGTGGAACAGGCCGAGCACGTGGCGGGTGATGTGCTTCAGCGCCAGGCCTTCGCCCAGCCGCGCCTCGATGTAGGGGCGCATCGCGCGCAGCAGATCGCCACGGGCCTGCAGCGGGACGCCGGTGTGCAGCGCGTCCAGCTGATGCAGCAGGTAGGGGTCGTGGTAAGCCGCACGGCCCAGCATCACGCCATCGACGTGCGCGGCCTGCGCCTGCACCGCCTCGAGGCTGGCCAGTCCACCGTTGATCACCACCGGCAGTGCCGGGCGCTCCTGCTTCAGGCGGTAGGCCCAGTCGTACTTCAGCGGCGGAACCTCGCGGTTCTCCTTCGGCGACAGGCCCTTCAGCCACGCGTTGCGCGCGTGCACCACCACCATCGCCGCACCGGCGGCAACCTGGCAGTCGACGAAGCTGGCAAACACGTCGTAGTCGTTGTCCTCGTCCACGCCCAGGCGGCACTTCACCGTCACCGGGATATCAACCGCGTCGACCATCGCCGCGACGCACTTGGCCACCAGCGCCGGCTCGCGCATCAGGCACGCGCCAAAACGCCCGGCCTGCACGCGATCAGACGGGCAGCCGCAGTTGAGGTTGACCTCGTCATAACCCCATTCGGCGGCGATGCGGGCGGCCTGCGCCAGCAGCGCTGGATCACTGCCACCCAATTGCAGGGCCAGCGGCTGTTCGCTGCGGTCGAAGCCGAGCAGGCGCTCGCGATCGCCGTGGATGACCGCGTTGGCGTGCACCATTTCCGTGTACAGGCGCGCGCCCGGCGCCAGCACGCGATGGAACACGCGGCAATGGCGGTCCGTCCAGTCCATCATCGGGGCAACGGACAGGCGCAGGGAATCGGCGTAACGGGCGGTGGCGGACGTCATCGGGGCATTGATCGTGGAGACTGGCATTGCCAGTGAGATCAATAGTTTACACCGGGCGGCTGAATGCGCCCGGTCAGCCGCGCGGCGAGCGCCGGTTGGGCCCGGCTCCGGCTGGCGGCCGGGGCGGGCTGGGCGGTGGCGGCGGACGCTTCCTGCCCTCGGGGAGCTTGGGGTTCGCGTTCTCCATGGATACGACCAACTGGTCCAGTGGTGGGTTGGAACCCTTCCTCAACTTAGCCATCGTCTGTCTCCTGGAGAATCTCGACCCACTGCACATCCACTGCGTGAATCAGTATGCCATCGAGCTGCGGAAGCTCGACCACGGCGGGGCTGGCCACGGGATCCGCTGCTGGATCGGCACCTTCATCGGGTGGATCCGCATCCACCAGCCAGGCCGGCATCTGCATGTAGAACTGTCCCGCAGCGGGGCTGATCGGCCACTCCTTGGGGTAGCCGGTCAATCGACGGCCATCCTTCAATTGCAGCACCACGAAGGCAGGACGCGTACCCAGCACGCAGTACCACTCGCTCGGGTGGGATGTCCTCGTGGTGAAGCCTGCACGACGGAGAACCCTGTGGAGGGAATCCTTGTTCGCAGCGAGGGCCAATCCTGCCCCCAGCAGTGCGGCGAGGACAAAACCCCATAGCAGGCTGCTGGTCTCGGTCCAGGTCCCCAGCACAAAGCAGCGACCCGCCAGCAGGAGCATCAGTTCGGTGAACTTCACCAGCACCTGGACCGCGAAGGTGAACACCAACGCTTCCACGGTCCGTTCGAACTGCGGCGGCTTGGGATGGGATGTCAGCCCATAGAACACCCATGCAGACAGGAAACCCGGCAGCAGAAAGGTCAGCAGCGTGGTGGCGTTGTTGAAGAGCGAATCCATTCCGGCAGAAGTACTCCGTCGTGAGGATCACAACGGAGCACGATCGCGGCGATTCTTCCACCTTGGGTGGGGTTCACAGGCTGAAGATGCAGCAACCGCAACAGCGGCCATGGCGTTGCAGTTGCTCCACGAGAGCCGATAGCGTCAATGCGCGCTGCCAGCAGCGCCTTTGCCACCCACCTGTTCAATGAGGGTCTGGCTGGCCGCATTGAGCCCCACCACCGTCACCTCCGCCCCATGCGCGGCCAGCTTTTCCTGCGCCCGCTCCAGCGCGGCCACGGCAGTCAGGTCCCACAGGTGCGCATCGCGCAGATCAATCTGTACCTTCGGCGCCACGTGCTGGTAATCGAACGCCGCACCCAGCTGCCCTGCCGAGGCAAAGAACACCTGCCCACGCACGCGGTAGACCTGGGTGTCACCGGCATCGTCGCGCTGCACGTCCAGCATGCGGCCGACCTTGCGTGCGAAGAACAGGGCCGACAGCAGCACACCGCTGAGCACGCCCTTGGCCAGATCATGGGTGGCCACGGTGACCACCACGGTCAGCAGCATCACCGCGGAGGAACTACGCGGATGCGTGCGCAGGTCGCGCAGCGAGCGCCAGCTGAAGGTGCCGATGCTGACCATGATCATCACCGCCACCAGCGCCGCCATCGGGATCTGCCGCACCAGATCGCTGCCGTACACCACCAGCACCAGCAGGAACACGCCGGCCACCAGGCAGGACAGGCGGCCGCGGCCACCGGAGGTCACGTTGATCACCGACTGGCCGATCATCGCGCAGCCGGCCATGCCGCCGAGGAAGCCGGTCACCGTGTTCGCCACGCCCTGGCCGACACATTCGCGGTTGCGCTCGCTGGGCGTCTCGGTGATGTCCTCGACGATCTGCAGGGTCATCATCGATTCGAGCAGGCCGACCACGGCCAGCGTGGCCGACACCGGCAGCAGGATGCGCAGCGTTTCCCAGGTGAGCGGCACATCGGGAATGAGGAAATGCGGCAGGCTGTCAGGCAACTGGCCCATGTCACCGACGCTGCGTACGTCAACGCCGAAGCCGATCACCACGGCGGTCAGCACCACAATGGCCACCAGCGGTGATGGCACGGCGCGGGTGAGGCGTGGCAACAGGTAGATGATCGCCAGCGCGGCGGCGCACAGCACATAGACCGTAGGACCGCGACCGATCAGCTCGGGCATCTGCGCCAGGAAGATCAGGATCGCCAGCGCGTTGACGAAGCCGGTGATGACCGAGCGCGAGACGAAGCGCATCAACGAGCCGAGCTTGAACACGCCGGCCAGCACCTGCAGCAGGCCGGCCAGGATGCTGGCGGCGAACAGGTACTGCAGGCCATGGTCCTTGACCAGGTCGACCATCACCAGCGCCATCGCACCGGTGGCGGCGGAGATCATGCCAGGGCGGCCGCCAGCAATGGCAGTGATGACGGCAATCGAGAACGCGGCGTACAGGCCAACCTTGGGGTCGACGCCGGCAATGAGCGAGAACGCGATGGCTTCGGGAATCAGGGCCAGGGCGACGACGATGCCGGACAGCAGGTCGCCACGGATGTTGCCGAGCCATTGCTGGCGCAGGGGGTAGGACGTTTGCATGGGAAAGCTCCGCGCACAGGCGGGCGTGGCCGCATGGCGCTGCAGTGGAAAGACACGGGTTCCTGAGCCGGGCGGGCCGGCTGCCGATGTGCGGCAAGGGTCAGGGTGGCGTGATCACTGCAGGCGGGCGTCGGTACGTGGGAGGGGCGCAGTCTACGGGAAGCGGCCCCACGGGGGTAGCGCGGTTGGCCGGCGAAGGCAGCGAAAGGCAGCGGAGCCTGGCTCCGCTCTACAATTGAACCATGGCCGCCAACCGCCCGCAGTTCTTCGACCCCGCCACCGAACAGGGCGTGCTGCGCCTGTCGATCGCCGCCTCGCTGCTGCTGGCCGCCGCCGCAGTGGTGTTCGGCCTGCTGGCCAATTCCTCGCTGATCATCTTCGACGGCATCTACGGCCTGATCGACGTGGTAATGACCTGGCTGTCGCTGCTGGTGGCGCGGTTGATCGCGCTGTCCACGCAGACCGACGCCCTGCAGTCGCGGCTCAACCAGCGCTTCACCATGGGCTTCTGGCACCTGGAGCCGATCGTGCTGGGGGTGAGCGGCACGCTGATGATCGGCGCGGCGCTGTATGCGCTGGTCAATGCGGTGGACGCGTTGATGTCCGGGGGCCGCCACATCGCCCTCGGCCCGGCCATTGCCTTCGCCGGGCTGTCGATCGTGGGCGAAGGCGCGCTGGCCTGGTTCATCCTGCGCGCCAACCGCCGCATCGGCTCGGAGTTCATCGCATTGGACGCGAAGAACTGGGTGATCGCGGCCAGCATGTCGGCCTGCTACCTGCTGGCTTTCCTCGGCGGCGTACTGGTGCAGGGCACGTCGCTGGCGTGGGTCGGGCCGTACATCGACCCGGCCATCCTCGCCTTCGTCTGCGTGCTGGTGATGATCGCCCCGCTCGGCACGGTGCGCCGGGCGCTGGCCGGCATCCTGCTGGTCACCCCGCCGGAACTGCAGGCCCATGTGGATGCAGTGGCACGCGGGATCGTGGCCAAGCACGGCTTCGTCGAGCACCGCAGCTACGTGGCCCAGGTGGGGCGTGGCGAGCAGATCGAGCTGTTCTTCGTGGTACCGGAAAACGACCCGCCGCGGCCCCTGGTGGAATGGGACCAGCTGCGCGACGAGATCGGCGATGCACTGGGCGAGGCCTCGCCGGACCGCTGGCTGACCATCATGTTCACCACCGACCGCGAGTGGACGATCTAGGCCAGCAGGACGATCGATCAAGTTTTTCGTACGCATTGCAACCCAACGTACGCAGAAACCGGGCAAAGTAGGCTCCAACGCAACACCCACCCACCGACCAGGAGCATCCCGATGTCCATCGAAAAGGTTCTGTACACCGCCCAGGCCACCTCCACCGGCGGCCGTGAAGGCCGTTCCGTCTCCTCCGACAACGTGCTGGATATCCAGCTGTCGACCCCGCGCGAGCTGGGCGGCGCCGGCGGCCCGGGCACCAACCCGGAACAGCTGTTCGCCGCCGGCTACTCGGCCTGCTTCCTGGGCGCGCTGAAGTTCGTGGCCGGCCAGGCCAAGGTCGCGCTGCCGGCCGACACCACCGTGACCGGCAAGGTCGGCATCGGCCAGATCCCGACCGGTTTCGGCATCGAAGCCGAGCTGACCATCAACGTGCCGGGCGTGCCGCGCGAGCAGGTGGAAGATCTGGTGCAGAAGGCGCACATCGTGTGCCCGTACTCCAACGCCACCCGCGGCAACATCGACGTGACGCTGATCGTTGCCTGATGCGGTGATGCCGGCCAGCGGCCGGCACTACCACTGCAGAAAAAAATGGGCGGATGCCGGTCGAAACCGAACATCCGCCCATCCCACCTTCGTTGTCCCGCACGGGGGCATGAGGTTGCCGGCCAGCGGCCGGCACTACCAGGTCACTTCTCGCTCGTAATGAGCTGCACGACGCTGGAGAAATCCAGCTTGCCGCGGCCAGCCTGGTGATTCATCGAGTACAGGTTGCGGGCCACTTCGCCCAGCGGGATCGAGGCGCCGACACTCATCGCCGCTTCCACCGCCAGGCCCATGTCCTTCAGCATCAGATCACTGCCGAAGCCGCCGCTGTAGCCGCGCGAGGCCGGGGCGTTTTCCAGCACGCCCGGCCACGGGTTGCACACTTCGGTGGCCCAGCTGCGGCCGGTGCTGACCGCCATCATCTGCGACAGCACCTTCGGGTCCAGCCCGTGCGCCACGCCGAGGGCGATGGCTTCACCGGTGACGGCCATGATCACGCCCAGCGCCATGTTGTTGCACAGCTTGGCCACTTGGCCGGCACCACTGGCGCCCACATGGAAAATGTTCTTGCCCATCGCCTGAAGCACCGGGCGGGCGCGCTCCAGCGCATCCTCCTCGCCACCGACGATGAAGGTCAGGGTGCCGGCCTGGGCACCGGCGGTACCGCCGGACACCGGTGCGTCGATCATCTGCAGGCCACGTGCGGCAGCGGCTTCAGAGACCTTGCGGGCGCTGGCCGGTGCGATCGTGCTGCAGTCGATGACCAGTGCGCCTGCCGGAATCGCGGCCAGAATGCCGTCATCGCCCAGGTACACGCCTTCGACGTGGCGGCTGGCCGGCAGCATCGAGATCACCACCTCGGCATCGGCCAGGGTTTCGCGCGCCGATGCGGCCGCGCTGGCGCCGGCATCGACGGCGGCCTGCACCGCGGCCGGGACCAGATCGAACACGCGCACGGTGTGGCCGTTCTTGACCAGATTGGCGGCCATCGGGCCACCCATGTTGCCCAACCCGATGAATGCAATGCGGCTCATGCAAGGCTCCTTTCAACAAGGGGAGTGCCCAGGTCGGCCAGCGGATGCGCGGCATCGGCCCAGGGGGAAGCGAAGAAGGTGTCGGCCCACGCGCCGGTGGCCTCGGCCAGAGTGGCCGGGTTCCACTGCGGATTGCGGTCCTTGTCGATCAGCAGCGCGCGGATGCCTTCGGCGAAATCACCGTGGGCGGCGCAATGCAGGGCGACGATGTACTCCAGGCGATAGATCGCGGCCAGGCCCTGGCCGGCACTGCGTCGCTGCAGCTCGTACGACAGCCGTGCCGAACCGGGTGCACCGGCGGCGAGGGTCTTCTGCGCCGCCTGCAGCCAAGCATCGTCGGTCTGCAGAGTGGAGATGCGGCCGATGATCGCTGAGAGGTCATCGCCTTCGCACAACGCATCAACCTGCGCCGCATTGGCCAGCAGCGGGCCGGTGACGGCGTCACTGGCATGCGACTGCAGCAGATGGCTGAGCCGTTCGTGGTTGTGTGCGGCATCGCTGGACCACGCGACCTGCAGCAGCGCATCGAACACCGCGCTGCGGCGTTCTTCGGCCACGTGCACGTCGGCCAGGCCGGCGTAGATGGCGTCGCCCGGATTGAGCAGCGCGCCGGTCAGCGCCAGGAACAGGCCGCCCTTGCCCGGCACGCGCGGCAGCAGCCAGCTGCCACCCACATCGGGGAAAAGGCCGACGGTGATTTCCGGGAAGGCCAGCTTGGAGCGCTCGCTGACCACGCGGTGGCTGGCGCCGGACATCAGGCCGATGCCGCCGCCCATCACGATGCCGTGGCCCCAGCACAGGATCGGCTTGGCGTAGGTGTGGATGAGGTAATCGACGCGGTATTCAACGTCGAAGAACTCGGCGGCGTAGTCGTTCTCGCGGATGTCGCTGCGGCCGGCCTCGCGGAAGGCGACCATGCTCTGGTACAGGCTGTGCAGGTCACCGCCGGCGCAGAACGCCTTTTCACCAGCGCCCTGCAGCACCACCATGGCGATGCCATCGTCGTCGGCCCAGGCATTCAACTGCTTCAGCAGCAGGTGCGCCATCGGCAGCGAGAAGCCGTTGAGCGTACGCGGCGCATTGAGCGTGGCGATGCCGATGCGCGTGCCGTTGCCGGCCACGCGCTCTTCGAACAGCACCGGTGCGTCGTCGGCAGCGGTGTCGGTGCTCATGCGTTCTTCCACTGCGCGGCGCGCTTTTCCAGGAAGGCGCTCACGCCCTCGACCTGGTCGGCGGTGTCGAACAGGTCGACGAAGGCTTCGCGCTCGGCCACCAGCGCCGAGGCGTGGGTGCCGGTGCGGGTGGCCTGCACCAGGGTCTTGCAGGCGGCGATGCTGGTCGGGCTCTGCTTGCCCGCCTTGGCCGCCCATTCCAGCGCCAGTGCCTTGGCTTCGCCCTTGCCGACCTTTTCTTCGGCCAGGCCAATGCGCACGGCGGTTTCAGCGTTGATGCGCTCGCCCAGCAGGATCATGCGCTTGGCCCAGCCCTCGCCTACCAGGCGCGGCAGGTTCTGGGTGCCACCGGCGCACGGCAGCAGGCCGACGGTGGCCTCCGGCAGCGCCACCTGGGCGTGGTCTTCGATGATGCGCAGGTCGCAGGCCAGCGCACATTCCAGGCCACCGCCCATGGCGTAGCCGTTGATGGCGGCGATGGACACGCCACGGAACGCGGACAGCGCTTCGAAGGCTTCGCCGAAACGGCGTGCGGCTTCGCGTGCGGCTGCCTTGTCGCCCGAGGCGAACTGGTTGAGGTCGGCACCGGCGGAGAAGAACTTCTCGCCATCGCCGGTGATCACCAGCGCGTAGATGTCGCGGTCTGCGTTGAGCGCGCCCACCAGATCGCGCAGCGCCGACAGGCTGTGCACGGTCCAGGTATGCGCCGGCGGGTTGTGCAGGGTGATGACCGCGGTGTGGCCATCGGCCTCGACCTTCAGGCCCACGTGTTCCTGGGTACGCCAATCCTTCATCGCAGTTCCTCTTCGGTGTTGAGCAGGTGACGGGCAACGATCACCCGCATGATCTCGTTGGTGCCTTCCAGGATCTGGTGCACGCGCGAATCGCGCAGCAGGCGTTCGATCGGGTATTCGCGGATGTAGCCGTAGCCACCGTGGATCTGCAGTGCTTCGTTGCAGATGTTGAAGCCGGCATCGGTGGCGAAACGCTTGGCCATCGCGCACCACACGTTGGCATCGCTGGCACCGGCATCGAGCTTGCGCGCAGCGGTGTGCACCATCTGCCGGGCGGCCACCAGCTGGGTGACCATGTCGGCCAGCTTGAACTGCAGGGCCTGGAACTCGGCCAGTGCCTTGCCGAACTGGCGGCGCTCGCCCATGTAGCGGCGTGCAGCGTCCAGCGCACCCTGCGCGGCGCCCAGCGAGCAGGCGGCGATGTTGATGCGGCCGCCATCGAGCCCCTTCATCGCCAACTTGAAGCCGCCGCCTTCCTCTCCCAGAAGGTGGCTGACCGGTACGCGGACGTTTTCGAAGGTGATGCCACGGGTGGGCTGGCTGTTCCAGCCCATCTTCTCTTCCTTGCGGCCGAAGCTGATGCCCGGCAGGTCCGCCGGCACCGCAATGGCGCTGACACCGCCGGCACCGGCACCACCGGTACGCGCCATCACCACCAGCAGTTCGGTGGCACCGGCGCCGGAAATGAAAGCCTTCGAGCCGTTCAGCACATAGAAGTCGCCATCGCGCACGGCGGTGGTCTTCAGCGAGGCCGCATCGGAACCGGCGCCCGGTTCGGTCAGGCAGTACGAAGCCAGCTTGGTGCCCGAAGACAGATCGGTGCCCCACACATCGCGCAGCGCCGGCTGGCCCCACTTGGACACCATCCACGAGGCCATGTTGTGGATGCTGATGTACGCCGCGGTCGACGGATCGACATTGGCGAGCTCCTCGATGACGACGGCGGCGTCCAGTCGGCTCAGACCGCTGCCGCCCACTTCCGGGTCCATGTACAGACCGCAGAAGCCCAGTTCACCGGCCTTGGCGATCGCCTCGCGCGGAAAGATGCCCTCCGCATCCCATCGCGCGGCGTGCGGCGCCAGTTCGGCCTGTGCGAAGTCACGCGCAGCTTCGCGGTACGCCTGCTGCGCTTCTTCCAGTTCCGTCGTCATCGAGTGGCTCATGGCTGCTCCTGCCGTTACTTCAGGCTGATCGTGGTGTTGACGCCATGGCTGAGCGTCTCGTCATCGAACCAGCGCGCGGTGACCGTCTTGGTCTGGGTGTAGAACAGCACCACCTGCTTGCCGTACGGGCCCAGATCGCCCAGCTTGGACGCGCGCGAACCGGTGAACGAGAACAGCGGCACCGGCACCGGAATCGGCACGTTGATGCCGACCTGGCCAACGTCGATGTCTTCCTGGAACTTGCGCGCGGCGGCGCCGGACTGGGTGAACAGTGCGGTGCCGTTGCCGTTCGGGTTGCTGTTGACCATCGCGATGGCCTCTTCCAGCGTCTCCGCTTCGAGGATGACCAGCACCGGCCCGAAGATTTCTTCCTGGTAGATGCGCATGTCGGTGGTGACACCGGCAAAGATGGTCGGGCCGACAAAGTTGCCCTTCTCGAAACCATCGACCTGCGGCTTGCGGCCATCCAGCACCAGCTTGGCGCCCTGCTCCACGCCCGAGGCGATCAGGCCTTCCACGCGCTCGCGGGCGCTGCAGGAAATGACCGGGCCTACATCGGTGCCGGCGACGGTGCCGCCGCTGACCTTCAGGCTCTTGGCCTTGGTGACCAGGTCCTGCACCCAGTTGCGTGCTTCACCGACCAGCACCAGGGTGGAGGCCGCCATGCAGCGCTGACCGGCCGCACCGAAGGCGGCGCCGACCATCGCGTTGAGGGTCTGTTCCTTGTTGGCGTCCGGCAGCACCACGGCGTGGTTCTTGGCGCCCATCATGCACTGCACGCGCTTGCCGGCCAGCGAGGCACGGTTGTAGACGTGGGTGCCGACGCGGGTGGAACCGACGAACGACACGGCCTTGATGTCCGGGTGGTCGCAGATCGCGTTGACCACTTCCTCGCCGCCGTGGACGACGTTCAGCACGCCCTTCGGAATGCCTGCTTCCAGCGCAAGCTCGACCAGGCGCATGGTGACCATCGGGTCTTGCTCGGACGGCTTGAGGATGAAGGTGTTGCCCGTTGCAATCGCCATCGGGAACATCCACAGCGGGATCATCGCCGGGAAGTTGAACGGGGTGATGCCGGCGCACACGCCCAGCGGCTGCATGATCGTGTAGGTGTCCACGCCATTGGCCACGTTGTTGGCCAGCTCGCCCAGCTGCAGGTTGCCGATGGCGGCGGCGTGCTCGACCACTTCCAGGCCGCGGAACACGTCACCTTCCGCGTCCGGCAGGGTCTTGCCCTGTTCGGCGGTGAGGATGTGGGCCAGCTCGCTCATGTTCTCGCGGATCAGCTGCTGGTACTTCAGGAAGATGCGCGCACGGGTGCCGATCGGGGTCTTGCGCCAGGTCTTGAAGGCTTCCTTGGCGGCGGCGACGGCGGCGTCCACTTCGCCGGTGGTGGCGAACGGCACCTTGGCCAGCACGTCCTGGGTGGCCGGATTGATCACGTCCTGCCAGTGGGAGGTGGCCGATTCAACGAACTGGCCATCGATCAGCATGCGGATACGGGGCGCTGCAACAGTCATGACGACAATCCCACAGGGTGCGAAAGATGCTTGGCATTATTCACAGCACCCACCTCGATTTCCGGGCTGAATCCGCTTAATCTGGCCAACACGCCAGACGATTCATGTTAATTCTGTGAATTATTCAGCTCCCCAGCGACAACTTGGCCTGCGCCTGCTGCGGCTGCGCGAGCAGCGCGGCTACAGCCAGGCGGATCTGGCACGGGCGCTGGGGCTGTCGGCCAGCTACCTGAACCAGATCGAGCGCAACAAGCGCCCACTGACGCCGGCCGTGCAGAAGAAGCTGGGCGAGGTGTTGGGCGATGTTTCCGCCCTGTTCGACGACGATGAGCCCGCCGCGCTGCAGGAAGCGCTGGGCGAGACCCTGCGCGACCTTGGCCTGGCCGAGGTCAGCGCCACCGAACTGCGCGCGCTGGCCGGCAACCTGCCGCAGGTCAGCCGCGCGCTGCTGGACCTGCACCGCCGCCACCTGGCGCTGCGCGAGCATGCCGCCGCGCTGGAATTCCAGCTGGGCGAGCCCGGCGCCGGCAGCACCCTGCCCGCTGGCGATCAGGTGCGCGAGTTCTTCAACCGCATGCACAACCACATTCCCGAGCTGGACGAGCTGGCCGAGCAGCTGTTCGCCGAGTGGGGGCTGTCGCCCGGGCACGTGGCACCGCGGCTGCGCCAGCTGCTGGCCGACCGCCATGGCGTGCTGGTGGAAGTGGCCGCACTGCAGGCCGGGCGCGAAAAGCGGCAATACGATGCCGGTGCGCGGCGGCTGTGGCTACCCGATTACCTGGAGCCCGGACAGCAGGCGTTCCAGATGGCGGCCGAGCTGGCCCTTCATGGCTACCTGCCGCAGATCGATGCGGTGGTGGCGCGCGCAGGGTTTACCGATGAGGCACGCATCGCGCAGGCGCGGATTGGTCTCTCCAACTATTTCGCCGGCGCGCTGGTGATGCCGTACATGCGCTTCCTGCGTGCGGCCGAAGCCAGCGGCTACGACATCGAGCTGCTGGCGCATCAGTTCGGCGTCGGCTTCGAAGCGGTTTGCCACCGGCTGAGCACGCTGGCACGGCGCAGCGCACCCGGCCTGCCGTTCTTCTTCATCCGCGTGGACCGCGCCGGCAATGTGTCCAAGCGTCATTCGGCCACCGATTTCCACTTCTCGCAGGTGGGCGGCTCGTGCCCGCTGTGGATCGTCTACGAGGCGTTCAACCAGCCCGGCCGCATCCTTACCCAGACCGCGCGCATGCCCGACGGGCGCCGCCATTTCTGGCTGGCGCGGCAGGTCAGCAGCGGCCCGGTCGGCCATGGCCAACCGCGGAAGACGTTCGCGGTGGCGCTGGGCTGCGATCTGCAGCATGCCGAGCGGCTGGTGTATTCATTGGGGCTGGATGTGCAGAGCCCGGGTAATTCGGTGTCGATCGGACCGGGGTGCCGGGTGTGCCCGCGCGAGGACTGCATGCAGCGCGCATTCGCGCAGTTGCCGGGGCGGTAGGGTTGGTTCGGCAGGGCTGCGCCCTGCACCTGCTTCAATCCAAGGCAACAGCAAAAGCAACAGCGGGCTTTCCGTGGGATGGCGGGGTGGATCCGGTTGCGGGGGACGCTGCAAGTCCCCCTCCGGGGCCCGGCCCAGCCGCTGGCGGCTGTGCGTTCGGGCGCTTGCGAAGCAATGCTTCGCAAGCAAAGCGCCCTCACCCATGTAAGCTCGGTCGCCGCTTGCTCGTGTGCGCAGTCCTGCGCACACGGCAAGACCGGGGTTGGGCGTCCTGCCCAACCCGCCCGAGGCATGCCTCGGGCCCATGCGGCTCACGCCCCCGCAACCGGACCCACCCGCCTTCGACAGGTCTCCGCGAGCTGTCGAAACGGCATCCTTTGCTGCTGTGGGTAGGTGTCGACCTTGGTCGACACGGTGGATCCACGTCGTGCAGGGATGCTCTTCGATGAATGTTCGAAATATTCGATTTCGATGGGGTTCCATCCACGCATGGCGTGGATCTACTACCGGGTCAGTAGATCGGCGTCACCTTCATCTGCGGCAGCGGGCGCGGTGCGCCGTCGGTGAGGTCCGGGCCGAGGTCCTCCCAGGTACGTCCCTGCTCGACCATCAGCCCCCACAACTGCTGCGATGCCAGCCGCTTGTCTTCCGAGCCCAGCTTGTACGACGGTGGCGTCGGCTGGCCACTGGCAACCATCGAGTACGCCGCGCGGTAGGCCAGTACCTGCTGCGCCGGGTCGTCGGTGCGCGCCACTTCCAGCGTGTAGCGCTGGTAGGCCGAGGCCAGGTTGCGCCAGCGGATCCAATAGTGGTTCTCGAACGAGAACGAACAGAAGCGCGCACCGGCCAGGCTGCCCTTGTCGGCGATGCGGGTCAGCACGTCCTGCGGCATGTCCAGGTTCATGCCGCCCTCGTCGCCCTGCAGGCTCACATGCACGATGCGGTCGCGGTAGCCCGGGGCACGCGCCTGCAGCAGGTCGCGCCAGTTCTGCATGGTCGCCACCACCGCGAACAGGAAGCGGCCCAGCTCGGCGGCCGCCAACGGCGTGGCGATCGACTGGTAGGTACGCTGCCAACCGTGGCGGTTCTCGGTGGGCAGGAACACAGCATGTTCCAGCGCCTGTCGGCCACTGCTGCCGTGGCTCACGTCTTCGGCGTGCTGCGGGTAGACCAGATTGATGGCGAAGGTCGGCCAGCGCGGCAACGCGGCATCGAACAGGTGGATCGGGAAGTTGCTGCTGATGCCACCATCGGAGAACCAGCAGATGCGGAACGCGGTGATCACCGGTCCGCAGGTCTGCCCGGCACTGGTCAGCCCTTCCATGCTGTCGGCGACGTTGTGCTCCTGGTCGGCCGCAGGTGCGGTCGGTTCACAGCGACGCTCGCGGCGTGAGGGCTCATGCAACGGCACCGCGCTGATCAGCAGCGGGAAGCTCAGGCTCATGCGCGTGGCCACCAGCACCGGCAGCTTCGGGCCCTGCGGCAGGTGGTAGTACCGGCGCCCATCCACCTCCAGTGGCGGGCCGGCCTGCGTCACCAGCCACTGCACCACGCTGGCCGGAAACAGCTGCTCGAACTCCTCGCGCAGGAACCAGAACTGCGCGCCGCCCAGCGGCAGCGTGCGCGGCTCGTTGTGCGACACACAGGTGGTGATCATCTGCAGGCTGATCGCATGCGGGCTGTCCGGCTCGCCGGCATAGCGCGGCGCATCGTGCAGGTCGGCGAAGGTGAGCGGTGCATCCAGCGGCTTGCCGGACAGCTGCTGCAGGCATTCATGCAGCCACTCGGTCAACGCCGGCGTGCGTGCATCGCGGCCGAGGCCGCTGCACAGGCCCAGCAGGTTACGGCGCGCCACCCGCGCTACCCGCAGCGCGGCACCGGCCACGCCGGCACCGTACGCGCACAGCAGTGATGGCAGCAGCGTGGCGGCCACGCCGCTCCAATCGCCGCCCCACCAGCCCAGGCCGAGCAGCAGCGCCAGCGACACCAGCACCTCCAGTGGCGCAATCTCGAACACCGCGATGGCCAGGCACAGCAGCTTGTGTGGCAGGCGGGCATTGCCGGTCAGCACCACCAGCAACCGGTAGGCGGCGCGCGCCCCCCGTGCCGGCTGGAACAGGCTGTAGATGAAGCCGCGCCGCGACAGCTGCGCCGACACCGCCGACAGCCCGCCGTAGCCGGCATCGCCGGGCAGGTGCTCGCCGGCCTGCTGGCGGCGATCACCGCATGCCGCCGCGGCCGCTACGGCTGCAGCGATGGCGCCGGCCGAGGTGCCGCCGATGCTCTTGAAGCGATACTCGCGCGCCAGCGCCAGTACCGCATTGGGGTACACGATGCCGCTGGTGATGCCGCCTTTCATGACCAGATCGCAGTACTTCGCCGCCACGAGCCACCTCCCGTCTGTCGGTGCCCAGTATGGCAAGAGGCGCTCTCACAGCCTGAGAAGCGAGCCACAGCCCTGCGCTTTCATTGGCCCTTGACCATTGGCCTCGACGCGTCCACCGTTGGCACGCCGAAGGTATCCCTGCCGTGGCCTTGATGGCGGCAGGGATTTAAACGGGAATCCGGTGAAGGCGCCTCGCGCGCCCATTCCGGAGCTGCCCCGCAGCGGTGAATGGAAACGAATCCTGCCAACAGCACTGGGCTCACGCCTGGGAAGCGGCGGGTAGTAGGTGGGCTGCGGCCCGTGTCCATCAGCCCGAATACCGGCCCCGGCCGGGGGACACGACCGTCCCCTGACTCGACCTGGAATCTCCGCGGGGAGGTTGCCGGGGCCGTCGTTGTCCTGCGCGTGCAGGCGATGCGGCCGCGCGCGTCCTGTTCACGGTATCCGGCCAGCCCTGTTCACCCACGCGCTGATGCATGGGCCACCGCCGTTGCCGGCGGTCCATGCGGTACCTGACGATGACCGAGCTCCAACGCCCCACCCTGACCCTGCCCGCCGACGGCAAGCGCCTGCTGCTGCATTCGTGCTGCGCGCCCTGTTCCGGCGAAGTAATGGAGGCGATCACCGCCTCCGGGATCGACTACGCGATCTTCTTCTACAACCCCAACATCCACCCGGTGAAGGAGTACGAGCTGCGCAAGCAGGAGAATATCCGCTTCGCCGAACAGCACAACATTCCCTTCATCGACTGCGATTACGACACGGACAACTGGTTCAGCCGTGCACGCGGCATGGAGAACGAGCCCGAGCGTGGTATCCGCTGCACGATGTGCTTCGACATGCGTTTCGAGCGCACCGCGCTGTATGCGCACGAGCACGGCTACGACACCATCAGTTCGTCGCTGGGCATCTCGCGCTGGAAGAACATGGCGCAGATCAACGACTGCGGCATCCGTGCCGCGTCGCGCTATGAAGGCCTGCAGTACTGGGACTACAACTGGCGCAAGGGCGGCGGTGCCAGCCGCATGATCGAGATCAGCAAGCGCGAGCAGTTCTACCAGCAGGAATACTGCGGCTGCGTGTACTCGCTGCGCGATGCCAACCGTCACCGCCGCGAGAATGGCCGCGAACGGATCAAGATCGGCCTGCTGTACTACGGGCAGGACGCTGAGACGCCGCAGGGCGATTGACGTGTGGGCATGGGGCGGCCACGCTGGTCGCCCCTTCTGCTGTACCGGAACTGCCATGACCGCCCTGCCCGCCGATGTCGCCCTGCTGGTGATCGACCTGCAGCCGGACTTCATGCCCGGTGGCGCGCTGGCCTGCGACCAAGGCGATGCGCTGGTGGCACCGATCGCCGATCTGCTGGCACAGCGCCGCTACCGCACCGTGGTGGCAACACAGGACTGGCACCCGGCCGACCATGCCTCGTTCGCCAGCCAGCACCCCGGCCAACGCCCCTTCGAGACCATCCTGCTGCACGCGCAGCCGCAGACCCTGTGGCCGGACCACTGCGTGCAGGGCAGCGCCGGTGCCGCGCTGCATCCGGGCGTGGACTGGACCGTGGCCGACCTGATTCTGCGCAAGGGCACCCGCCAACAGGTGGATTCATACAGCGCCTTCCGCGAGAACCATGGCCCCGATGGCGAGCGCCCGGCCACCGGCCTGGCCGGCTGGCTGCACGAACGCCGCATCCGCGAAGTGCACGTGTGCGGCCTGGCCCGCGACTACTGCGTGCTGTGGAGCGCGCAGGACGCGGTGAAGTCCGGCTTCCGGGTGAAATTCCTGTGGGAGCTGACCAAGCCGGTGACCGACGCCAACGACGCGATGGTGCGTGAAGCGCTGGGCAAGGCGGGGATTTCGATCGCCTGAGGCGTGACCGCCGGGCATGGCCCGGCGCTACCGCGCACGTCGCTTATGCCGCTTGCGCGCTCCTGCCCACGACAACACAATCGATTCATCCAGCCCCCTAACTACGCCCCCCCTACAGATCGCGGGACGGCCGAACCGGGGGCTTTTCATTGGATGAAATCAGGATTCGGTAGTGCCGGCCGCTGGCCGGCAACCTCGGGATCTCTGCAGTTGCCGGCCAGCGGCCGGCACTACCGGATAGCACCCGTGGTAGCGCCGGGCCATGCCCGGCGGACGCGGGATGGGCGATTACCGGAACACGACCGTACGGTGCCCGTTGAGCAGGATGCGGTGTTCCACATGGCGGCGCACGGCGCGCGCCAGCACCAGCGATTCGGTATCGCTGCCCAGCCGCACCAGCTCGCGCGGCGCCATCGCGTGGTCCACGCGGGCCACGTCCTGTTCGATGATCGGGCCTTCGTCCAGATCCTCGGTGACGTAGTGCGCGGTGGCGCCGATGATCTTGACCCCGCGCGCGTGTGCCTGGTGGTACGGCTGCGCGCCCTTGAAGCTGGGCAGGAAGCTGTGGTGGATGTTGATCGCACGGCCGGCCAGCGCGCGGCACAGCGTGGGTGACAGGATCTGCATGTAGCGCGCCAGCACCACCAGATCGATGCGTTCGCGCTCGACCAGGTCGATGATCTGCTGCTCCTGCACCGCGCGCGTATCAGCGGTCACCGGCAGGTGGTGGAACGGCACCTGGTAGGACGCCGCCAGCGGCGCGAAGTCGGCGTGGTTGGACGCTACTGCGGCAATGTCCACCTTCAGCTGGCCGCTGTGGGCACGGAACAGCAGGTCGTTGAGGCAGTGCCCCTGCTTGCTGACCAGCACCAGCAGGCGTGCACGGCGGCGGCCATCATGCAGCTGCCAGTCCATGCCGAAGCCGGCGGCGAGCGTGGCCATGGCGGCGTGCACGGTCTCCAGCGGCAGGCCAGCATCGCGATCGAAATGCACGCGCAGGAAGAAGCGGCCGCTCTCCTCGTCGCCGAACTGCTGGGCGTCGAGAATGTTGCAGCCGTGGTCGAACAGCAGGCCGGATACGCGGTAGACGATGCCGGTACGGTCGGGGCAGGACAGGGTGAGGATGGAATCGGGGCGCATCGCCCGAGTGTAGGGCAGCAGCCTGTCCTCGGGATCGATGGTCACCGATGCAACCGACCTGCTTGGTTCAGTCCCAAGCGATACTTGGGTTTCTCCATGGCAAGCTGGTCGGTCATGAACCTGTTGCAACTGATCCGCAGCTTCACCCGCACCGCAGAGACCGGCAGCATTGCCGCAGCGGCCCGCATCCTTGGCATCAGCGCCACCGCAGTCGGCCAGAACATCAACCGGCTGGAGGCGCATCTGGGCGTACGGTTGCTGAACCGAAGTACGCGCCAGCTGGCCCTCAGCGAGGCCGGCGCGTTGTACCTGGCGCAGGTGCGCCACATCGAAGCCGACCTGGCGCGCGCGCAGGCGATGGTCACCTCCGGTGACATCGAACCGGCAGGACCGCTGCGCATCGCCAGCAGCAGCGCGTTCGGTCGCCACGTGCTTGCGCCGTTGCTGCCTTCGCTGCAGCAGCGCTACCCGCAACTGCAGCTGGAGCTGCGGCTGACCGATCGCGCCGTGCAGCACGGCCCGGAAGCGGTGGATGCCAGCATCCGCATCGGTGCACAGCTGGAGGACGGGGTCGTCGCACGGCAGCTGGCGCGCGTGCCGTTCGTGTTCTGCGCCTCGCCGGCCTACCTGAAGGCACACGGCACCCCGCAGCAACCCTCCGAGCTGAGCGGCCATCGCGGGCTGCTGCACCGCTTTCCCACCGACGGCCGGCCGCTGCGCTGGGGACTGCTGAAGGATGGCCAGCGCGTGGACGCCGCACTGCCGCCGAGCATGGTCTGCGATGACATCGATGCGCTGGCGACGCTGGCCGCAGCCGGTGCCGGCATCACCCGGCTGGCCGCATTCGTGGCAGAGCCGTACCTGCGCGATGGCCGCCTGCAGGCAGTGTTCGGCGCCGACACTGCATGGCGCCCGGAGCCGATGGAGGTCTATTTCTGCGTCAGCGACCGCCGCGATTTCACTGCCAAGATCCGCGCGCTGTTCGAGCACCTGCAGGCCGGCATGGCGCCGGCCTGGCGGGTGTGAGCCTCAGCGCGTCTTGAACACGCCGCGCGCATCACGCGGCTCGCAGCGCAGGTACTGCGGTGCCGGCTCCACGCTGTCACGCAGCGCGGCGGCGGCATGCCACGGCCAGCGCGGGTCGTAGAGGATGCCGCGCGCCAGGGCTACCGCATCGGCGTGGCGATGGCGCAGGATCGATTCGGCCTGCTCCGGCTCGGTGATCATGCCCACGGCGATGACCGGCATGCGCACCTTGGCCTTGATCGCCGCCGCGAACGGCACCTGATAGCCCGGGCCGACGGTGATCTTCTGGCGCTCGTCCAGGCCACCGCTGGAGACATGCAGGAAGTTGCAGCCGCGCGCGTCCATCACCTGCGCCAGCGCTTCGCTCTGCACCAGATCCCAGCCGCCATCGACCCAGTCGCTGGCGGAGATGCGCACGCCCACCGCGACCTTGTCGGACACTGCCGCACGCACAGCATCGAAAACCTCCACCAGCAGGCGCAGGCGGTTCGGCAGCGAGCCACCGTAGCCATCGGTGCGGCGGTTGCTCAGCGGCGACAGGAACTGGTGCAGCAGATAACCGTGCGCGGCATGCAGCTCGATCAGCTCGAAGCCCAGGCGCTCGGCGCGCACCGCACTGGCGGCGAAGGCGGCGATGACCTCGGCGATGCCGGCCTCGTCCAGTTCCTGCGGTGCCGGATCGGCGGCATGGAACGGCAGCGGCGACGGCGCCACGGTGGCCCAGCCACGCGCATCATCAGCCGGCAACTGGCCACCACCGTCCCACGGACGCCTCACCGAGGCCTTGCGGCCGGCATGGCCCAGCTGGACGCCCAGCGGCATCGGCGACCAGCGGCGGACGCTGGCCAGCACCTGCGCCAGTGCGGCCTCGGTGCCGTCATCCCACAGGCCCAGGTCGGCCCAGCTGATGCGGCCGCGCGGTTCGACCGCGGTGGCTTCCAGGATCAGCAGGCCGGCACCGGACTGCGCCAGGTTGCCCAGATGCATGGCGTGCCAGTCGCTGGCGCGGCCATCTTCGGCGGAGTACTGGCACATCGGCGCGATGACGATGCGGTTGGACAGGGTCAGGGGGCCGAACGAGATCGGCGAAAACAGCTGGCTCAAGACGGTGATGAACGACGTAGGGGGTGCGTATTGCACCGCCGCACGGCCTGCGAATCAACCGTCTGGATGGATCTCTGTTTCGCGGTGGGCGTGCAGCCGAGCGTGTGCTCGGCTCAGGACGAAGCCCACGCGGCCAGCGCCTCGGCGCAGTCCCGTTCATCCTTGAACTGCAGCAGGTCGTCGGCGCGGGTGCGGCCACGGTTCAACGCGGCTACCGGCAGCCCCGCCTTGGCTGCGGCCTGCACGAAGCGGAAGCCGGAATAGACCATCAGCGATGAACCCACCACCAGCACGGCGTCGGCCTGCTGCAGGTGCTCCTGCACCGCCTGCACGCGCTCCCGCGGCACGTTTTCGCCGAAGAACACCACATCCGGCTTCAACAGGCCGCCGCAATGCGGGCACTCGGGCACCACGAACGCGGAGAAATCGGTCTCCAGATCGGCATCACCATCGGGCGCGATGCCTGCCTCCAGCGCGTCCCAGCCGGGATTGGCGTCCAGCAGGCGCTGCTGGAAGCCTTCACGATCGCTGCGACGCTCACAGCCCATGCAGCGCACAAGGTCCAGGCGGCCATGCAGGTCGATCACGTTGTGGCTGCCGGCGCGCTGGTGCAGGCCGTCCACGTTCTGGGTCAGCAGCACCTGCAGCGTGCCGCGGCGTTCCAGCGCGGCCAGGGCCTGGTGGGTGCCGTTGGGCCGGGCCAGGCCGAAGCGCGGCCAGCCGAGCAGGCTGCGCGCCCAGTAGCGCTGGCGGGTGGCCGCCTCGCCCATGAAGGCCTGGTAGGTCACCGGCGGCGTGCGTTTCCACTGGCCGTCGGCATCCCGGTAATCGGGAATGCCCGAGGCGGTGCTGCAGCCGGCGCCGGTCAGCACGAACAGGCGCTGGGCACGGTCGATGAAGTCGGTCAGTGGCAGGGTCATGGCTGCCAGATGGGGGCGCGGTGGCGCCCCCGCAAGCGCCGGTCCGTTGGCCGGGTCAGGCCGCCGGCAGCGGCGGTACCGCGATCGGGTGGCCTTCCTCGTCCAGCGCGATCATCACGAAGTGGCCGCGGGTGCACAGCTTGCGCTCGCCGCTGTGCAGGTCTTCGGCGACCAGTTCCACCTCCACCTTCATCGAGCTGCGGCCGACTTCGACGATGCGGCCGATGGTTTCCACCATCTGGCCGATGCGGATCGGCAGCTTGAAGTCGACCTGGTCGCTGCGCGCGGTCACCACGGTGCGGCGCGAGTAACGGGCGGCGGCCAGGAAGGCGGCCTTGTCCATCCACGCCAGCGCCTGGCCACCGAACAGGGTGCCAAGGTGGTTGGTGTGGTTGGGAAAGACGATTTCGGCCATGCGCACTTCGGTGGGCGGCACGGTCTCGGGGATGGGGGTCATGGGGGGCTTCGGTGTGGGGTGCTGCGAATTCTAAGCGACCGGCGTGATGGCCATCGGAATGCACGTGCAACGGTCACCCGGCAGCGGTGCCTGCGCAGGCCGCGCCTGCGGCAGGCGTTAAACTGCGCCACGCCCACTGCCAGGACCGCCCATGCCCGCCACTTCCGACCTGCTGGCCTTCGCGCTGGTTTCACTGGCCATGGTGCTCACGCCCGGACCGAACATGATCTACCTGATCTCACGCTCGATCTGCCAGGGGCCGATGGCAGGCCTGATCTCGCTGGGCGGGGTGGCGCTGGGCTTCGTGTTCTACATGCTGTGTGCGGCACTGGGCATCACCGCCCTGCTGATGACCGTGCCGTTCGCCTACGACGCGCTGCGCATCGGCGGCGCGCTGTACCTGCTGTACCTGGCCTGGCAGGCGCTCAAGCCCGGTGGCCGTTCGCCGTTCGCGGTGCGCGAACTGCCGCAGGACAGCCCGCGCAAATTGTTCACGATGGGCTTCCTGACCAACCTGCTGAACCCGAAAGTGGCGGTGATGTACCTGTCGCTGCTGCCGCAGTTCCTGCATCCGGACGGCGAAGGCGGTGTGCTGATGCAGTCGATCGTGCTGGGCTCCACCCAGATCGCGGTGAGTGTGACCGTGAACGGCATGATTGCGCTGACCGCTGGCAGCATCGCCGGTTTCCTGGCCGCGCGCCCGACCTGGCAGGTGGTGCAGCGCTGGCTGATGGGCACGGTGCTGGCCGGGCTGGCGGTACGCATGGCGGTGGAAGGGCGACGCTGATTGTAGAGTCGAGCTTGCTCGACCGCTTTGCGCGAACGGCAGTCGAGCAAGCTCGACTCTACAAAGGCCCGCGTGCAGCATGACGGCCGGTAGCACCAGGCAGGCTCCGCCGGGCATGGCCCGGCGCTACCAACAAAAAAACCCCGGCGTTGGCCGGGGTTTTTCGTTGCGACAGATCTGATCGTTTCGATCAGAAGTTCATGTCGAAGGCGACTTCGCCCTGCACGCCGACCTGGTAGGCAGAGACGCGGCGTTCGAAGAAGTTGGTCAGTTCCTGCACGTCCTGCAGTTCCATGAACGGCAGCGGGTTGCGCACGTTGTACTTCTTTTCCATGCCCAGCTTGGCGAAGTGCTGGTCGGCGCAGTGCTGCAGGTACTGGCGCATGTCACGGGTCGAGATGCCGGCCACGCCACCGGACAGCACGTCCTCGGCGAACTGCACTTCGCATTCGATGGCTTCGGCCAGCATGTCGTAGACCTGCTGCTTCATCTCGTCGTCGAACAGGTCCGGTTCTTCCTCACGCACCACGCGCACCGACTCGAACGCGAACTCCATGTGCGCGCTCTCGTCGCGGAACACCCAGTTGGTGCCCGAGGCCAGGCCCGGCAGCAGGCCGCGCGAACGGAAGTAGTACACGTAGGCGAAGGCAGCGAAGAAGAACAGGCCTTCGATGCAGGCGGCGAAGCAGATCTGGTTGAGCAGGAACTGGCGGCGCTCGGCACGGGTCTCGATGCGCTTCAGGTCCTGGATCGAGTCGATCCACTTGAAGCAGAAGTCGGCCTTCTTCTTGATCGAGTCGATGTTCTCCACCGCGGCGAAGGCTTTGACGCGCTCTTCCGGATCCGGCAGGTAGTTGTCGAGCAGGGTCAGGTAGAACTGCACGTGCAGCGCTTCTTCGTACAGCTGGCGCGACAGGTACATGCGCGCTTCCGGCGCGTTCAAGTGCTGGTACAGGTTCAGCACCAGGTTGTTGGACACGATCGAGTCGCCGGTGGCGAAGAACGCGACCAGGCGGTGGATCAGGTGGCGCTCACCCGGCGACATCTTGCTGTGCAGGTCGGTGATGTCGATCTGGAAGTTGATCTCTTCCACCGTCCAGGTGTTCTTGATCGCATTCCGGTACATGTCATAGAACTGCGGGTAGCGCATCGGGCGCAGGGTCAGTTCAAAACCGGGATCGAGCAGCATCTGCTTGGGCTTGTCGGCCATGGGTGTTTCCTTTACTCAGATTTGCACTCAGATCGTTAGACAATAAGTACTAAACGATTTTCGTGAAGAATTCTCAACGAGATCACAAAGGCACATCCTTGTGCCAAAGCTCTCAACAAGTCTCCACCACTCCAACTCTCACTTATCTGGCTTCCAGTAATAGGTATAACCAAGTGGAGCAATCGGCTTGATCGGCCTCAGTGGTTGGATCGCCTTGATGGGCTTGATCGGTTTGATTGGTTGAATCGGACGGATCTTCTTAACGCCAGTGGGCTTCTTTCTAAGATTCCACGACATGATCGAACCTCCAAATCAGATTGATTACTGGCAGGCCTCGCAGGCTTCCGGGTTTTCCAGCGAGCAGGCGATGGCTTCGTCCGGGCTGAACACCTTGGCCGGGGCTGCGCTGCTCACCGTGGTCTTGGCGATCTTGGTGGCCGGGCGCGAACGCAGGTAGTAGGTGGTCTTGATGCCCTGCTTCCAGGCGTACATGTACATGGAAGACATCGCGCCGATGTTCGGGCTTTCCATGAACAGGTTGAGCGAGGCCGACTGGTCGATGAAGGCACCACGCTCGGCGGCCATGTCGATCAGCGAACGCATCGGCAGTTCCCACGCGGTGCGGTAGACCTCGCGCAGCGTTTCCGGAATCTGCGCCACGCCGGCGATGGAGCCTTCGGCCAGCTTGATGGCATCGCGCATGTCGGCGGTCCACAGGCCCAGCTTCTTCAGCTCGTTCACCAGGTAGCGGTTGACCTGCAGGAAGTCACCGGACAGGGTCTCGCGCTTGAACAGGTTGGACACCTGCGGCTCGACGCACTCGTAGCAGCCGGCGATCGAGGCGATGGTGGCGGTCGGTGCAATCGCGATCATCAGCGAGTTGCGCAGGCCATGCTCCTTGATGCGGGCACGCAGGGCATCCCAGCGCGCGGTGTCTTCCGGCACCACGTTCCAGGCGTCGAACTGCAGTTCGCCACCGGCGGCGCGGGTGTCGTTGAACGACGGGTGCTTGCCGCGTTCCTGGGCCAGCTCGCAGGAGGTTTCCAGCGCGTGGAAGTAGATCGCTTCGGCGATCTTCTTCGACAGGGCGCGGGCTTCGGCGCTGTCGAACGGCAGGCGCTTGCGGAAGAACACGTCCTGCAGGCCCATGCAGCCCAGGCCGACCGGACGCCAGCGCAGGTTGGCGCGGCGGGCGGTTTCGATCGGGTAGAAGTTCAGGTCGATGACGCGGTCGAGCTGGCGCACGGCCAGGCGCACGGTCTCGGCCAGCTTCTCGAAGTCGAACTCGTTGTGCTCGTCGAAGTGGTTGCCCAGGTTGATCGAACCCAGGTTGCACACTGCGGTTTCATCGTTGGAAGTGACTTCCAGGATTTCGGTGCACAGGTTGGACAGGTGGATCACGTTGCCGGCGCGCAGGGTCTGGTTGCTGGCGCGGTTGCACTTGTCCTTGAAGGTCATCCAGCCGTTGCCGGTCTCGGCCAGCGTACGCATCATGCGGGCGTACAGCTTGCGCGCGGAGATGGTGCGGTTCGCCTTGCCCTGGGCTTCGGCCTGCAGGTAGGCCTGCTCGAAGGCTTCGCCGAACAGATCGGTGAACTCCGGCACGACGCGCGGATCGAACAGCGACCATTCCTGGTCGGCCTCGACGCGCTTCATGAACAGGTCCGGCACCCAGTTGGCCAGGTTCAGGTTGTGCGCACGGCGGGCTTCGTCACCGGTGTTGTCACGCAGCTCGAGGAAGTCCTCGACGTCGGCGTGCCAGGTTTCCAGGTAGACGCAGGCTGCGCCCTTGCGCTTGCCGCCCTGGTTCACCGCGGCCACGGACGAATCCATGGTCTTCAGCCACGGCACGATGCCGTTGGAGTGGCCGTTGGTCGACTTGATCAGCGAACCACGCGAACGCACGCGGGTGTAGCTGACGCCGATGCCGCCGGAGAACTTCGACAGCTGGGCGATGTCGCCGTACTTGGAATAGATCGACTCCAGCGAGTCCTGCGGCGAATCCAGCAGGAAGCACGAGGACAGCTGCTCGTGGGTGGTGCCGGAATTGAACAGGGTCGGGCTGGACGGCAGGTAGTCCAGGTTGCCCATGCGCTTGTACAGCGCCAGGGTCTCGGACACATCCTCGCTCAGCGCGCTGGCAATGCGCAGGAAGAACTGCTGCGGGGTCTCGATCACCTTGCGGGTGTGCGGATGGCGCAGCAGGTAACGGTCGTACAGGGTACGCAGGCCGAAGTAATCGAAGTTCAGGTCCAGCGAGATGTCGATGGCATCGTTGAGCTTGCGCGCGTTGGTCTGCACGAAGTTCAGCAGGCGGTCGTTGATCAGGCCGACTTCATGGCCACGGCTGACCGACTGCGAGAAGGCGTAGATTTCCTGGCCCGAGACTTCCTTGGCGATGTAGTTGGCCAGCAGGCGCGCAGCGAGGCGGCCGTACTCGGGCTCTTCACCGATCAGCAGGGCGGCGGTGCGGATGGACAGTTCGTCAAGCTCGCGGGTGGTGGCGCCGTTGTACAGGCCGGAAATGGTGCGGGTGGCCACGCGCATCGGATCGACGGCGTGCAGGCCTTCGGAGGAACGCTGCACCGCGCGCACGATCTTGTTCAGGTCCACCAGTTCGGTCGTGCCATTGCGCTTGGTCACACTCATCGCGTTGGCCGTCGGCGGCGACGTCAACAGGAATTCGCTTTCCTTCTCGATGGTGGCGCTGGATTCGGTGGTCACGGCGTGTGTCCTCTTGGCGTGATTGGTGGGTGCTCGATGCATCGGGTGACGCAGCCCGGGACATGACAGCCCAGGATGGCAGGACGGCGTCGCAGGGGATGAGACCCTGCGCCTGCCACTGCCGTTGACGATCGCGGATGGGTACCCCGGGCACCCCCTGGAATTGGGGTTGCTGCGACCGACGGCCACAAGATAGTGGGGGTAATGGGGTCCGTCAACGCCAAATGTAGTGAAATTCGGCAATCCCTTGCGCCGCAAGGATCGTGCCATCGGCGCCCGGATCAGACGCTTCAGACCTGCCGGAACGGGCTGCGCAGTCAAGCCCGAAAGGCGTCATCGCGGTGGTACAACGCACCGCGAAAACGGAACAATGACAGCTTCACATGACAGTGATGAAACTGGCTAGGGACAACCCTGTGGATAGCTGGTGGGCAGCCGGTGGGAATCCGGTGGACGGGTGACTTCCGGCCGGTGACGCCCGCGCGCTGGCAGCGGATGCTGGCCGCTCGCTCCCGGAAAAGGATGCTCCGATGCACCTGCGGTTGCCCGCGCTGGCCCTGCTGCCTGCCCTGTTCATTGCCCCAGCGCTGGCCGCCGAGGGGCCGGACCTGCGTTCGGACCAGTGCGGCATCCATACCGACTACGACGTGCTGGTGGACAGCGGCGGCATCTGGCTGCGGCATGGCCCGCAGGCGCCGCACGAGGTGGTGTTCCACGATGGCGTGCTGAGCCTGGACGACACGGTCGTGCCGGTCAGCGAGGCCGACGCCGCCCGCCTGCGGCAGATGGAGGCCGGGGCGCGGCAGCTGATGCCGGCGGCCACCGCGCTGGCCCATGAAGTGAGTGGGCTGAGCTTCGACGTGCTCGACGGGGTCTATGAGAGCCTCACCGGCACCGCCAACAGCCGCAAGGTCCGGCGCCTGCGCCGGCAGGCCGATGACTGGATCGGCGGCACGCTGGGCAAGGGTTACTGGGAACAGGCAGTGTTCGGGCCGGGCTTCGAGGCCAAGGTGCAGGACATGGCCGAGTCGCTGTCCGCGTCCATCGCCCGCAGCGTGCTGTGGCAGGTGTTCACCGGCCGCAGCGATGCGATGGAGGAACGCGCCGACCGCCTGGACGCGCAGATGGAACAGCAGCTGGAAGGCCGCGCCGAGCGCATCGAGGCCCGCGCGCAGGCGCTGTGCCCGCTGGTGGCCGCCGTGGCCGAGGCCCACGACGCGCTGGAGGTCCGCTACCAAGGGCAGCCGCTGCGGCTGATCCAGCGCAGTGAGGGCGTGCAGGTGGCGGCCAGCGTGCGCGAGCAGCCGCAGGATGATGCGGTGGTGCCAAGCAGATAGCTGCGCTGTGGATGCCGGCCAGCGGCCGGCACTACCGGGGGCGCTGCGGGGTAGTGCCGGCCGCTGGCCGGCAGACAGCCCGGATACCCGAACAATCCTGAGCCTGTAGAGACGAGTAGATTACTTCTCGATCAGCCCCAGCGCTTCGCCCAGGCTTTCCACAAAGCCTGCCTGCTCATCTGAATAGTCCACTGCGATGCTTCTGAACTGCGAGCACAACGATGATCGGGACTCCAAGTCCATCATCTGCAATGTCGAAGCCAGTTGTTCGAGCCGCTGGATTGCAGCATCGGGATCCACTACATCATCCGCCGAAAACTCGAGAAATATGGCGAGGTCAACGAGGGCTCGCGCAACGTGCTTGTCGATTTCCTGGCTCATGAATCACCTCTACCGGAATATTTGAAGCAGCCGAGCATGGGCTCGGCTCTACAACCAGCGGCACCCTCACGCCCGGTGCGGGGTACCCAGGTACTCGGCGCTCTGCATCTCGATCAAACGCGAGGCGGTGCGCTCGAACGCGCCCTGCAGGCGCTGGCCGGTGTACAGCTCGATCGGCGAGGTACTGGCGGTGCAGACCAGGTTGACGTGGCGGTCGTACAGTTCGTCGATCAGGTTGACGAAGCGGCGCGCGGCATCTTCGTTCAAACGGTCGAAGGCGGGGATGCCGCCCAGCAGCACGGTGTTGAACTCGTGCGCGATCTCGATGTAATCCGACGGGCCACGCGGGCCTTCGCACAACGCGGCGAAATCGAACCAGGCAATGCTCTTGCCACGGCCGCGCACCGGGATCTTGCGGCCTTCGATCTCGATGTTGCCGGGCTTGGCCGGCTGGCCGCCGCTCAGTTCGTTCCAGCGCGTGGCCAGCCATTCATCGCTGTCGGCGGCCAGCGGTGCGCGGTACACCGGCGAGCGGGTCAGCGCACGCATCCGGTAATCCTCGGTGCCCTCGGCGTACAGCTCGACGCAGAAGCGCTGCAGCAGGCCGATGGCCGGCATGAAGCTCTCACGCTGCAGGCCGTTGAGGTACAGGTTCTCCACCGCCGTGTTGGAGGTGGTCACCAGGGTCACGCCCTCGGCGAACAGGCGCTCCAGCAGCCGTGCCAGCAGCATCGCGTCGCCGATGTCGGTGACGAAGAATTCGTCCAGCACCAGCACGCGCAGGTTGCTGCGCCATTCCTGGGCGATCTTCGCCAGCGGGTCGCTCTGCCCCTGGTGCTCGCGCAGGCGCTCGTGGACGCTGCGCATGAAGCGGTGGAAATGCGTGCGGTACTTCTGTTTGATCGGCAGGCCGTCGTAGAACAGGTCGACCAGGAAGGTCTTGCCACGGCCGACGCCGCCCCAGAAGTACAGACCCTTCACCGGCTCGGGCTTCTTCCAGAACGAGGACAGGCGGTCCAGCCAGCCGTCTTCGGCGCTGTCGACCAGGCCCAGGTGGATGCGGTCCAGTTCGGCCAGCGCTGCGTGCTGGGCCGGGTCGTTCTGCCAGTCGCCACGGGCAACCCCTTCCGCGTACCGCTGCGACGGGGTCAGCTCGGTTGCACTCATGCCGCTGCGCCCAGCCAGTGCTTCACGCCGTGGGTCAGCGCGCCACGCAGATCGATCAGCTTGCGGTGGAAGAAGTGGCTGGTCTCGGGCATGCGCACCAGCTCATGCGGGACGTCCAGCGTGTCCAGCCACTGGTAGACGGCCTGCGGGTCGACGATCTCGTCCTGCTCGCCCTGGATCACCAGCCAGCGGGCCGGCGGCGCGATGCCATCGAAATCCCAGCGGCCGGCCGGCGGTGCGATCGAGATCAGCGCTTCCGGCTGCAACTCGGCCGCAGCCTTCAGTGAAACGAACGCGCCGAAGCTGAAACCGGCCAGCCACAGACGGTCGTCGGGGCGCTGGCTCTGCACCCAGGCGGCGACGGTCTTCAGGTCATCCTGCTCGCCCACGCCGTGGTCGAACTCACCGGCCGACGCGCCGACGCTGCGGAAGTTGAAGCGCACCGTGGTGATGCCCAGCTCGCGCAGGGTGGTGGCGGTCATGGTGACCACCTTGTTGTGCAGGGTGCCGCCTTCGGTGGACAGCGGATGGCAGATGATGGCCACGATCGGCTGCGCCGGCACATCGGCCTTGGGCAGGTCGACGACCACTTCCAGCGGGCCGGCCGGGCCGGCCAGTTCGAGGCAGGCGGTTTCGCCGGGGGCGACGGGGAACGAAGGCTTGTGCATGGCACCATGATACCGTCCCCTGCCCCTGCCCTGTGCCCGCCCCATGCTCTACCTGTCCTTGGCCGTGATCTGCAGCGTGCTGGTTTCGGTGTTGTTGAAGGTGGCCGGACGCCGCCAGCTGGATGTTTCGCAGATGGTCACCTGGAACTATCTGGTGGCGGCAACGCTCACCGCCGTGGTGCTGCAGCCGCCGCTGGACGCACTGCGCGCGCCACATGCCCCGTGGCTGTCGCTGCTGGCACTGGCGGTGGTGCTGCCATCGATCTTCCTGGTGCTGGGCCGCGCGGTGGCGGTGGCCGGCATCGTCCGCAGCGACGTGGCGCAGCGCTTGTCGTTGCTGCTGTCTTTGGCCGCCGCCTTCCTGTTCTTCGGCCAGACTGCGACGCCGTGGAAGCTCGCCGGTCTCGGCCTGGGCCTGCTGGCGATGGTGGCGATCAGCCTGCGCCCGCGCGGCCCGGCGGTGGCGTCCTCACCCGGCGGCTGGGGCTGGCTGCTGGGCGTCTGGGCCGGGTTCGCGGTGGTCGACGTGCTGCTCAAGCAGGTGGCGCTGTCCGGCACGCTGTCGATGGCGGCGGTGCTGGCCAGCTTCAGCGTGGCCTTCGTGCTGATGCTGGCACTTCAGCTGTGGCGGCACGCCAGTGGCCGCAGCCGGTTGGCCTGGCGCAACCTCGGTGCGGGCGCGCTGCTGGGCCTGCTCAACGGCGGCAACATTCTTTTCTATGTGCACGCGCATCAGTCCATGCCGGAGAGCCCGGCCACCGTGTTCGCCGGCATGAACATCGGCGTGGTGGTGCTGGGCGCGCTGGTGGGCGTGTTCGCCTTCGGCGAGGCCACCACGAAGTGGAACCGCGCCGGGCTGGCGCTGGCGGTGCTGGCGATTGGATTGATCGCCTGGGGCTGAGCCCGGCCTCGGGGTCAGAGCCCATTTCGTTGGAATGGGATCCGACCCGGCGCTGGGCGTTATTTATCGAAGCCCAGCAGCAGCGGATCGTGGTCGGAACTGCGCCACGGGCCCTGCACGTTGCGGCCCTGGTAGCCGCTGGCGTCCTGTTCGTCGGCATTGCTGTGCCACTCGGCGGCACCGCGCAGGCGCTGGGCCATGCCCGGGCTCAGCAGCGCATGGTCGAGGCGGCCGGTATAGCCGTTGTAGACGTAGCTGTAAGGATGCTCGACCTGGGCGACCTTGAATGCGTCCTGCCAGCCCAGGTCATGCAGGGTGCGGATCGGGTCCTCCATCGCGTAGGCGTTGAAATCGCCCAGCAGCACCACGTCCTTCACCTTCAGGCGGCCAGCTTCGGCCTGCACCCACTGGTTCAACTGCTTTGCCGATTCCACCCGGGTGGCATTCCAGCAACCCTGGCCATCGTTGCGGTCGGCATCGCCGCCGCTGGCATCACGGCAGCCCTTGGACTTGAAATGGTTGGCGACCACCATGAACGGTGCGCCCTTGCCCTGGAAGGCCTGCGCCAGCGGTGCGCGGCTGTGTTCGGCGAAAGGACCGTCGGTTCTGGTCAACGGCTTGCCCAGCGGCTTGAACGCGCTCCTGCGATAGATGATGCCAACCCGGATCGGGTTGCTGCCCGGCCCCTCGCCGGCATCGACGAAGGCCCACTGCTTGTCGGCGGCAAGACCGGCGTTGAGGGCGCTGACCAGTTCGGCGATGGCCGACTGCGGGCCATAGCCATCGTTTTCCAGTTCCATCAACGCGGCGATGTCGGCACCGAGCGCGTTGACCGTGGCCACCAGCTTGCCGACCTGCGCCTTGTGCTCTTCCAGCGTGCGCGCGCCGCGCAGGGTCGGGAAGCCATCGCCCTGGCCATCGCCATTGAAGAAGTTCTCCAGGTTGAATGCAGCGATATGCAGGCTGCCCGGCACCGTCGGCACCGCCGGACGCTTCAGCTCGGGCAACGTGAGTGCACCCTCGACCTGCAGGCGCGGACGGCCCTGTGCGTCCACGTGCACGACACCTTCCACATTGCGCAGCTGCATGCCGGTGCGCAGCACCGGGTTGGCTGGCAGGTAGGCCACGCTCGCCGGGTCGCGGGCTTCGCTGCCGTCGTCCAGCAGCAGGCGGCGGCGCTGGTTGTCGGCCATCACCTGCTCATAGCCGGCAGTACCCGGCGCGGCCACTTCGGTCGGCTGCCAGAGGCGGCCATCGAAGGCCACGGTGAGCTGCCCAAAGCGCTCCAGGCCATCGGTGCCGGCCAGGGTGAGCGGTGCGGCGATGCGCACGCGCTGGCCATCCAGCGCACGCCAGTCGGCCGGTGCGGTGGTCAGCACCACGGTGGCGCTGCTGCGCGCGGCGGACGGCGACGCGACCGGTGCGGCCTGCGGCTGGGCCTGGGCAAAGGCGCCGGCCGGCAGCAGCAGGGACAGGGCAAGGGCGAGGGAACGGCGGCGCATCGACGGGCGACTCCATGGAAGAGGCGCACAGACTAACCCTGAAATGCGAAACCCCGCCTGCGGGCAGGGTTTTGACCTTGGTGGGCAAAGCCTGGGGAGTGCCGGCCGCTGGCCGGCAACCTCATGACCTTCAAGCCATGCGTGGTTGCCGGCCAGCGGCCGACACTACCGGTTACTTCAGGTTGCCCAGCATCCAGTCCACGGTGGCGTGGATCTGTTCCTCGGTCAGCGCCGGGTTGCCGCCCTTGGGCGGCATGATGCCGCCATCCGGACCGGTATAGCCCTCGATGGCGTGCTTGTAGAGAGTGTCCTTGCCCTGTGCGATGCGCTTGTCCCAGTGCGAATGGTCCAGCGTCGGCGCCATGCCCACGCCGGTGGTGTGGCAGGCGGTGCACAGGTTGTCGAAGATGACCTTGCCGTCCTTGGTGCCGCCGTAGGCCACCTGCGAGGCGGCCTTGGCCAGCGCGGCGGCCTTGGCCGCAGCCTGCGCGGCGGCGCCGGTGCTGCCGGCATAGACCGCGCCGGTGGGCGAGATGCGCTGTTCGGTGCGCTTGGCCGCGGTCGGCGACACCTCGGGCGGAATCCGGGTGTGGATGTAAGCGGCAAGGAGGATGAGGCCGAGGGTGATGGTCGCCAGCAGCGCGATCACCATGGAGAAGCGTTTCAGGAACTCCAGATCGTAATTCCGCACTCTTCGTTACCCCTGGCTGATAGTCGTTGGACCACGGCTGAGCGACTGCGTGATGGACCGAGTATAGAACGCGCTTTGCGTGCGACAACAGGCGTCACTGCTGGTGCGGCGCAGCATTCGGACCCGGTAGTGCCGGCCGCTGCCCGGCATCGCCAGCCCGCCGGATGGATCGTGCAGAAGCCGGCCAGCGGCCGGCGCTACCGGATTACCGGGCGCCGATCGCGCGCAGGCAGAAGCTGCAGATCGCATCCACCAGTGCGTCTTCGTCGCGGTGTGCTTCGCGGCTGGGCGCGGTCGGGCCGACCATCGCCTCGGTGAAGGCGCCGACCAGGCAGGCGGCGGCCACATGCGCGTCCTGCGCCGGCAGCTCACCGGCGGCCACGCCCTCCTCCACCAGCCGCAGGAACACGTCGCCGAAGGCACGACGACCACGCATGCGCTCGGCTTCCACGTCCGGGTCGACCGGTTCGACGATGAAGGCATGCGCCAGCCCCGGCCCGGCCAGGGCGCGGCGGACGAAGGCGGTGATCGCCAACCGCAGGCGCTCGCTGGCCACCTCCGGGCCGCTGGCGATGCGCTCCATGATCGCGACCTCGTGGGCCACCGCGGCGTTGAGCACCTCCACGAACAGCTCGGCCTTGGACGGGAAGTGCCGGTAGATCAGGCCGGTGGACACCCCCGCCTGGGTCGCCACGGCGGTCACCGGGGCATTGCGCCAGCCCCCGGTGGCGACCAGCTCACGGGTGGCCAGCAGGATCCGTTCACGGGCCCCGGCCAGGCGTTCTTCCATCAGTGCAGAGCGTTTGTAGGCCATGTTTTGATTCTAGTTTCAATTTTTGAATTTGTATTCACTTCTTACCCGAACCCCGCTACGCTGGGGTCCAATCGCCCGTGCGGGCAGCGGTCCTGCAGACCGCCGCCCGCTCCCCCGCCGGGTGCGTCCATTTCCTGCCATCCCGCCGTGGAGCCACCACAATGCACGTGCCATCCCTGAACTTCGACCTTGGCGAAGACATCGACCTGCTGCGCCAGAGCGTGGCCCATTTTGCCGCCGCCGAGGTCGCACCGCTGGCCGCCGAGGCCGATGCCAGCAACCAGTTCCCGCTGGCCCTGTGGCCGAAGCTGGGCGAACAGGGCCTGCTCGGCCTCACCGTGGAAGAAGAATACGGCGGCACCGGCATGGGTTACCTGGCCCATGTGGTGGCGATGGAAGAAATCTCGCGTGCCTCCGGCGGCATCGGCCTGTCCTATGGCGCGCACTCCAACCTGTGCGTGAACCAGCTACGCAAGAACGGCAACGAAGAACAGAAGCAGCGCTTCCTGCCCGGCCTGTGCAACGGCAGCCTGGTCGGCGCGCTGGCGATGAGCGAGCCGGGTGCCGGTTCGGACGTGGTGTCGATGAAGCTGCGCGCCGACAAGCGCGGTGACCGCTACGTGCTCAACGGCAACAAGATGTGGATCACCAACGGCCCGGACGCCGACGTGCTGGTGGTCTATGCCAAGACCGACATGGAAGCGGGTGCCAAGGGCATCACCGCGTTCCTGGTCGAGAAGGGCATGGAGGGCTTCTCCACCGCGCAGAAGCTGGACAAGCTGGGCATGCGCTCCTCGCCCACCTGCGAGCTGGTGTTCCAGGACTGCGAGATTCCCGAAGAAAACGTGCTGGGCCAGGTCGGTGGTGGCGTGCGCGTGTTGATGTCCGGCCTGGATTACGAGCGCGTGGTGCTGTCCGGTGGCCCGCTGGGCCTGATGGCCGCGGCCATGGACGTGGTCATGCCCTATGTGCACGAGCGCCACCAGTTCGGCGAACCGATCGGCAGCTTCCAGCTGATCCAGGCCAAGATCGCCGACATGTACGTGGGCCTGGGCGCGTGCCGCGCCTACGTCTATGCCGTCGCGCGCGCCTGCGACCAGGGCCGCACCACCCGCCAGGATGCCGCCGGTGCCATTCTGTACGCCGCCGAGAAGGCCACCTGGCTGACCGGCCAGGCGATCCAGATCCTGGGCGGCAACGGCTACATCAACGAATATCCGACCGGCCGCTTGTGGCGCGACGCCAAGCTGTATGAAATCGGCGCCGGCACGTCGGAGATCCGCCGCATGCTGATCGGCCGCGAACTGTTCCAGCGCACCCTGTAAGGCCAACGCGATGACCGTCCTGAACAGCCAGCTGCAACCGGGCAGCGAAACGTTTGAAAGCAACCGCGCCGCCATGCAGGCCGTGGTCGACGACCTGCATGCCACCCTCGCCCGCACCGCGCTGGGCGGCAGCGAAGCCGCGCGCGCCAAGCACACCGCACGCGGCAAGCTGCTGGTGCGCGACCGCATCGACGCCCTGCTCGATCCCGGCAGCGCCTTCCTGGAAATCGCGCCGCTGGCCGCGCACGGCATGTACGAAGACGCCGTGCCCGCCGCGGGCGTGGTGGCCGGCATCGGCCGCGTCAGCGGCGTGGAATGCGTGATCGTGGCCAACGACGCCACGGTGAAGGGCGGCACCTACTACCCGATGACGGTGAAGAAGCACCTGCGCGCGCAGGAGATCGCCGAGCAGAACCACCTGCCCTGCATCTACCTGGTCGATTCCGGTGGCGCCTTCCTGCCGCTGCAGGACGAGGTGTTCCCCGACCGCGATCATTTCGGCCGCATCTTCTACAACCAGGCCAACCTGTCCGCGCAGGGCATCCCGCAGATTGCCTGCGTGATGGGTAGCTGCACCGCCGGCGGCGCCTATGTGCCGGCGATGAGCGATGAGACGGTGATCGTGCGCGAGCAGGGCACGATCTTCCTCGGCGGCCCACCGCTGGTGAAGGCGGCCACCGGTGAAGTGGTGACGGCCGAGGAACTGGGCGGTGCCGACGTGCACACGCGCATTTCCGGCGTGGCCGACCACATGGCCGACAACGACCTGCAGGCGCTGGCACGGGTGCGCGCGATCATCGCGCAGTTGAACTGGCGCAAGCCGGAACCGGCGATGGCGGTGCAGGCCAACGAGGAACCACTGTTGCCGGCATACGACCTGTACGGGGTGATCCCGGCCGACACGCGCAAGCCCTACGACGTGCGCGAAGTGATCGCGCGCCTGGTCGATGGTTCGCGTTTCGATGAATTCAAGCCGCGCTACGGCGCAACGCTGGTGACCGGCTTCGCGCATCTGAACGGCTACCCGATCGGCATCATCGCCAACAACGGCATCCTGTTCTCCGAGTCGGCACTGAAGGGCGCGCACTTCATCGAGCTGTGCACCCAGCGCAACATCCCGCTGGTGTTCCTGCAGAACATTACCGGCTTCATGGTCGGCCGCAAGTACGAACAGGGCGGCATCGCCAAGGACGGCGCCAAGCTGGTGATGGCCGTGGCCTGCGCCAAGGTGCCCAAGTTCACCGTGGTCATCGGTGGTTCGTTCGGTGCCGGCAACTACGGCATGTGCGGCCGCGCATACTCGCCGAACTTCCTGTGGATGTGGCCGAACGCGCGCATCGGCGTGATGGGCGGCGAACAGGCCGCCAGCGTGCTGGCCACGGTCAAGCGCGATGGCATCGAAGCCAAGGGCGACCAGTGGCCGGCGGCGGAAGAGGATGCGTTCAAGGCACCGATCCGCGAGCAGTTCGAACAGCAGGGCCATCCGTACTACGCCAGCGCGCGCCTGTGGGATGACGGCGTGATCGATCCGGCCGACACCCGCCGCGTGCTCGCCCTGGCGCTGTCGGCCAGCCTCAACGCCGCCCCGCAGCAGACGCGCTTCGGCGTGTTCCGCATGTAACCCGTGCCATGACCGAGCCTGTTGCCATGTTCACCAAAGTCCTGATCGCCAACCGCGGCGAGATCGCCTGCCGCGTCATCGCCACCTGCCGCCGCCTCGGCATCGCCACCGTGGCGGTGTATTCCGATGCCGACCGCAACGCCCGCCACGTGCGCCTGGCCGACGAAGCCATCCACATTGGTCCTGCCGCCGCACGTGAGAGCTACCTGCGCGGTGATGCCCTGCTCGATGCCGCACGCCTGACCGGCGCGCAGGCGATCCACCCCGGTTACGGCTTCCTGTCCGAGAATGCCGACTTCGCCGATGCCTGCGCGGCGGCCGGCATCACCTTCATCGGCCCGCCGGCCAGCGCCATCCGCGCGATGGGCGACAAGAGCGCGGCCAAGGCGCTGATGGCCAAGGCCGGTGTGCCGCTGACCCCCGGCTATCACGGCGACCAGCAGGCGCCGGACTTCCTGCGCGCACAGGCCGACGGCATCGGCTACCCGGTGCTGATCAAGGCCAGCGCCGGCGGCGGTGGCAAGGGCATGCGCAAGGTCGAGCGCAGCGAGGACTTCGTCGATGCACTGGCCAGCTGCCAGCGCGAGGCGGCCTCGGCGTTCGGCAACGACCACGTGCTGGTCGAGAAGTATGTCGAGCGCCCGCGCCATATCGAGATCCAGGTGTTCGGCGACAGCCACGGTGAGGCGGTGTACCTGTTCGAGCGCGACTGCTCGGTGCAGCGCCGCCACCAGAAGGTGCTGGAAGAGGCGCCGGCGCCGGGCATGAGCACAGAACGTCGTGCTGCAATGGGCAAGGCGGCAGTCGATGCAGCGCGCGCGGTGGGCTACGTCGGTGCCGGCACGGTGGAGTTCATTGCCGGCCCGGACGGCGATTTCTACTTCATGGAAATGAACACCCGCCTGCAGGTCGAGCACCCGGTGACCGAGTACATCACCGGTACCGACCTGGTGGAGTGGCAGCTGCGCGTGGCCTCGGGCCAGCCGCTGCCGCTGCGCCAGGAACAGCTGGCGATCCACGGCCACGCTATCGAAGCGCGCCTGTATGCCGAAGATGCCGACCGGGGCTTCCTGCCCTCCACCGGCACCCTGCGCCGCCTGCGCCTGCCGACCCCGTCGGCCCATGTGCGCGTGGATACCGGCGTGGAGGAAGGCGACAGCATCACCCCGTACTACGATCCGATGATTGCCAAGCTGATCGTCTGGGACGTGGACCGCGATGCCGCCCTGCGCCGCATGAGCCAGGCGCTGGCGGACTGCCAGGTGGTGGGCGTGACCACCAATGCCGGCTTCCTGCGCCGCCTGGTGAACACCGATTCGTTCGCGCAGGCCAAGCTGGACACCGCGCTTATCGAGCGCGAGCAGGCGGCATTGAGTGCAGTGGGCGACACGGATGATGCCCTGTGGCAGCTGGCTGCGGTGGCTGCGGTTGCAAGCACGGGCGGCGCCAGCACCGACGCGCGCGATCCGCATTCGCCGTGGCAGGCCCAGGACGGCTGGCGCCTTGGCGCATCGGCACCGCGCGTGCTGCCGCTGCAGCAGGGCGAACGCAAGCACACGCTGAAGGTGTGGACGCAGACCGATGGCTGGCGCGTGCAGTGCGATGACGCCGCGCCGGTGCAGGTGCTTGGCACGGCCGATGCGCAGCATCTGACCGTGCTGCTGGGCGAGCGCCGCTGGTCGTTGCAGCTACTGCGCGAAGGCGACCAGCTGTATCTGTTCGGCGCCGATGGCCAGCACCGCTTCACCCTGCACGATCCGGTGGGCGAATCGGACCACGCCGTGGCCGATGCCGGCAGCCTGCTGGCGCCGATGCCGGGCAGGATCGTCGCGACACTGGTCGCGGCCGGCACCGAGGTCAAGCGCGGCACGCCGCTGGTGGTGCTGGAAGCGATGAAGATGGAGCACACCCTGCAGGCACCGGCAGACGGCACGGTGAAGGGCTACCGCGCCAAGGCCGGCGACCAGGTGGGTGATGGTGCGGTGCTGGTGGACTTCGAAGCGGCGTGACGTGGCGGGGGCCGCGTGGGTTCAGACCGCGCGGTCCTCGGGATTCCAGATCACACCTGCCGGGTCCAGTTCGGTCGTGGTTATGGTCGGGGCGCGCCAGCCAAAACCGCATACGGCGAGGACGCCCTCGGAACGCGGATCTAGGCCAAATTCGTGCTCGATGGGCCAGGTCGCCGACGACGCCTCCGACCTGGACACCGCCCTGAAACTGTGTCGCAGGAACGTCAAGCTGGCATCTCCGGTGCGCTCTTCCAACGTTTCTGGAACCACGGTGCCATGCCCAGCAGGACCACTGGCCTGTACCGGCTCGGCGCGCCTTGCTTGACGCTGCGCTGCGGCACGCTCGCGGTAGTCACACGTGGTTTAATCGGCGGACATTGACCCACAAGGAGTGTTTGCGATGTCCGCAAAGTCCCCGATGACCACTGTCAATGCCGGTCGGCTGCTCGACCTGCTGTGTTCTGACGACGCCTTCCGCGCAGAGTTCACAGCCGATGCCGGCGCTGCGATGGCGCGGCATGGGCTGCAGGCACAGTCCGGCACAAGCCCCTGCGCCATCCACAACGTCCTGGCCAGCAAGGAAGAGTTCCAACAGGTGCGCCAGCAGATCGCCGCGCTCCTGGCCCAGCGCGCCGCATTCACTGTCCCCTTCATGTTCGAATCCGGGCATCTGCAGGGAAGCGTGCACCACTCCGCCGTACCGCAGGCCGCTTGAACGCCCCTCAATCCACTTCAGAGGTAGATTCGATGTTGCCATCCACTCGTACCCGGTTCTCCAGCGAACACACCACCACCGAGTCGCCGCGCTTTGAGCCGCAAACCGCCATTGCCCTGCTCGACCGCCTGTGCAGCGATGATGTGTTCCGTGCGCAGTTCAGCAGGAACCCGCTGCAGGCCTGCCGGCAGATCGGCCTGGCATTCGACTCGATGGCGCAGGTGCCGCCCTGCCTGAGCACCGGCAAGCTGGCCAGCAAGGAAGAGCTGAGCCAGGCCCGCGATGCCCTGGTGAACTATCTCTCCAGCCACCGCGCATCCATGACCGTGGTCTTCACCTTCGAAGCCGGTCACGTCCACCGCATCATCCAGTAATGCACCCGACAAGGGGCGCTGGGTACTCCAGCGCCCTGCCGGGCTTGTTCAATCGCGGGCCTCGCGCTTCCAGACATGCCCCGCAGGGTCCAGCTCCGCCGTGGTCATGCTCTGCGCACGCCAACCGAATCCGCACACCGCCATTGCGCCGTCGACCATCGGGTCGAACCCCAGCAGCGACTCGATCTCCGTCTCATTGATCGCCGCGGTGACGAAGCCGCCCAAGCCATTGGCCGTGGCCGCTGTATACAGTGCCTGCGACACATGGCCGACATCCAGGCTAACGGCGCGATAGGCCTTGGCGTGGTTGCGGTACTTCCAGAAGTTGCGACCGAAACGGCAGACCAGCACCACCATGGCGTGGGCCGAAGCGAACCAGTGCTGGCCCGACAACAGGCGCAGGCAGAAATCGTCCAGCTGGGCGGGCTGTGCCTGTTGCCGTGCCAGCTCGTGAGCCACAGCATGGTAGTGATACAACCCAGGCTGCAGGCCATCGACCTTGCGCGCAATCACGTACGCTTCCAGCGGATGCAGGCTACCCGCGGACGGTACGTTCTTCTTCAGGAAGCGCACGCCGGGTTCGGTTTCTACCTGTGCCTGCGCCATCAGCACGTGCTGCATCATGCCCGCCAGCATCTCCAGCGATAGAGGCTTGTCCTCGGCGTAGTTGCGGCAGGTGGTACGTGCAGCCAACAGCTGTGCCACGGCATCGGGTGCCGCGACCGGCAGAGCGATGGCACCCGGCTGCCGCACCGGGGCTTCGGCCGGTGGCTTGCCGAGCTGCTGCACCAGGTCCTGTGCGGTCACCATCCGGTGCTTCTCCATATCGCCGGCACTGTCTACGCCCGCCCAGCGGGAATGGCGATGATGGATGGCTGACAAGGCCCACCAGTGTCCGTCGCGAACACGCTGGTCAGCCTGTCGCGCCGCCTCGGGCGCGCCCTTCTCGGCGATGAGCAACCCCGCCTCCAGCAGCGATGCCACTCGGGCGCGGTTCTGCAGGTCATCCGGCAAGACCTGCCAGCGCTCGGCGCTGGTCTGCAACAGCAACGCACAAGCGTCGGCATCGAGCGTCACAGGCTGATCGAGATGGGCAGCACGCACCTGCAACTGCTGCACGAACTCCACACCGGTTCCACCAGCCAGCAGGCTGTTCAGGGAGAACGATGGTTGTTCATCGGGAACAACAGCCAGCGCGTGGCATCGGCGGTACCGCGAAGAGGTCATCGACGTTCCTGTGGCAAATGGGATTCCGGCAATGTGCTGCCGGTGGAGCTGGGTAAGTATGGCCCAGTACCGCGTTCAAGACCCATCGATCCGCGCCGCTATGACTACGGTCAAAGGCACGCGCCACTTGTTCGACCTTCCCTGTCTCCTTGGATCCCACGCTCATGACCAACCGCAAATCCCCACTGTCCCTCGCTGACGCCACCACGCTGCTTGATCTGCTCACCACCGACGCAGACTTCCGCACAGCATTCAAGCAGGACCCGGCAACAGCCCTGCAGCAGATCAGTGTCGAGGCGGGTGCCGCCGCGCAGGGCTGCATGCTGTCCGCCGACCTGGCCTCCAATGAAGATCTGGCCGCTGCACGCGACAATCTGGTGCAGCAGCTGACCGAGCGCGCGGTGTTCAGCCATCCGCATTGCTTCATCGACGGTTCGCAGGCACCGACGCCCTGACCTTGGTGCCGATCGCTCAGGATGCGTCCGGTGAGAGGGCGCATCCCGGGCGTGATGGCCCACGCTGGCTGTCGCCTACATTCAATGCCTGCAACACGGACGAGCCTGCGAATTCGGTATAGGCGCGCCCGCGGTGCCGACGCATCCAGTCCAGCTGCGACTGCTGCTCCTGTATCGCGCCCTGTGCGGCGTAGGCCGCTGCCAGCACGCTGTGGACCTGGAACAGCTCGCTGCCATCAACCATCGCCTGCAGCATCTTGATTGCCTGCGCGCTGTCACCGGACAGATGCAACGCATTGGCCTTGACCACCGCCGCCAACTGGCGCGCACGTGGGTCGACGGCGTCGGCCGCCAATACGTCAAGCTCGGCCACCTGCCGGCCGATCGAGGATTGCAGGCCCAAGCGCTGTGCCGCATACAAGCTGGCCGCAGCGAAATACAGATACTGTCCGCGTTCACCGTTTTCGGGGCGTGCCGCATTCCGCAGCAGCGCGCTGGCCTGCGTTGCGAAGTCGCGTGGCGCTACGCATCGAGCCGCCGCGGCGTGAACAGCCAAATTGACCGTGCCCAGCAGATCACATACGAAGGGACCGCCATTGCACCGGCCTGCGGACGCGACCGAGGCTGCCAACGCCTCCTCGAATCGCCCCTCATCAATGGCCAGTGAAGTCCCTTCCAGCCACCGTCCCGGCCCGTTCTCCGGCAACCGCGCCAGCACTGCACTGGCCTCTGCATTTCGCCCGGACACGGCCAGCGCCGCAACCAGCTGCCGGTTCGGGCGACCTTCGGCGAGCTGCATGGCACGATGCAGCGTTGCTACCGCCTCATCGACCTTTCCCCGTGCCAACTGGATGCGCCCGAGCAGCTCCAGCGTCACGCTGCGCAACGGGTTCTGCTCCACGTTGGCATGGGCAACGGCCTGCTCCGCCTTTTCGTAGTGGCCCAGCACGAACTCGGCCAGACCATGGTTGACGCTGGCCCCGTGATGATCCGGATACAGATCGGCCAGTACCTTCCAGGCCTCGCCAGCGGCGGATTCAGAACCGGACTCCAGCTCCACCTGCCATGCATCCAGATACAGGCCCTCACGCGTGCTCAGCCGATGACGCAGCGTCCTGACCTTGGTCAGCAAACCGCGCGCGTCCTCCAGTTGGCCCTGGCTGAACATCGATCGCATCTGCCCGACATAGGCCATGGCGAAGTCAGGATCAATGCGCGTTGCGATCTGGAAAAATTTCAACGACGACTCGGTCTGTCCGCGGCCATAGGCAAGCTGTCCGCGTGCGTAGGCATGCAGTGCGTCGAGGTTGGCTGTTGCCACCTGCGGCAACGGTGCCGATGTCTTGCCGATCTGCGCCATCGCTTCGCCCAACCGCGATCGCAATTGCACCACCACTTGGTCACTGGAGGTCAGCGCGGAAGGCAGGCCTTTGCCATCGGAATAAACCGAGTAGACGGTCTCGCCAGTGGCAGGATTGACGACATCGACGGCCACACGCAGCTGGCCGTGTACCTCACGGATCGAGGGATCGAGTACCGCGCGCGCGCCATCGCGCATTGCGATCTGGACAGCGGCCGCACGATCGATCTCGGTGTTTTCTGGCATCAACATGCGCGCCATGGTGTCGCGCGCCTTCATGTCGCTGATCACGTTTACGTAACGCGACTGCTCAAGCCCGATGCGCAACGCCTGGTTCAGGGCGTCGTCCAGGACCGGGTTATCGGTCAGGTTGCGCGCATCGGCCATCACCACCCAGTCGCGTTCGGCGAAGGCAATCGCCGGCTGTGGTCGGGCCAGCAGCCACAGGCCCAGCCCGACAGAGACAATCAGGGCCGCCTGCGCGGCCATCGCCAGCGGACGCCGCCAGACCGGAACATCAGGGCGCGCCTTGTCGCTGGCACGCGGCCGGGAAAGCATGCCCTTCCCCGCCACCGCCACGCCCAGCACTTCCATCGGTTGCGCCACACCGCGAAAGCGCCAGCGACCGAATGACCTCCACTGCAGGCGACCGCCCAGTTCACCCAGCTCCGTCGCTGCACGGCGCACCACCGATTCAGCAGCCGCCGACATCAGCAGTTGTCCGGGGGGGGCCAACTGCATCAGGCGCGCTGCCATCGGCTTGGCCAGGCCCTCCACCTCCACAGCCTTGGCTCCAAGCGCGATCGATTCCGAGCTGTTGTTCCACAGGATGACCTCACCCACGTGCAACCCGGCCCGCGCCTGCAGTCGGAGATCACGCGCCTGCCCCAGCGGCTGCAGGCCACGCTGGTAATCCAGGGCGAATCCGAGCGCATCAATCGGGCGCTCGAACAGCATGAACAATCCGTCGGAGCGGTCGATCAGCTGGCCGTGCCAGCGCTGCTGCAGCGCCAGCACCAAGCGGTCGTGTTCCTGGAACAGCTCGGCGGCAGCCACATCGCCGATGCGTTCGACCAGCAGCAGCGAATCACACAGATCGGTGAACAGCAGCGCACGCAGTTGCTGGTTGTGCGGCGTCGACGTTCCGTTGTCGCCATTCATCGCCGGTCTCTCCCGATCAAGGTATGTCCGCTGCATCCGCCCAGCGCAGGCAGTTGCCACCATCGCGCTTGGCCTGGTACAGCGCGCGGTCCGCGTTGGCGTACCACTCGCTCCAGCCCGCCTCCGGCGCCAGCAGGCTGGCACCGATGCTGACCAGGCTGACGTGCGGCGTGCCATGACTGCGTTCGAGCAGGCCATGCACCGCGCTGAGGATGAACTCGGCCGCGTGCTGCACGATCTCATGGTTGCCACGGCGCAGGATCAGGCAGAACTCATCGCCGCCGAGGCGGCAGGCCAGGTCCTGCTCACCGGCCATCGAGCGCAGGATGTTGCCCATGCTCTGCAGTACACGGTCGCCGGCCTGGTGGCCGTGGCGATCATTGATCTGCTTGAAGCGGTCGCAGTCGATCAGCAGCAGTGCCTGCGGCAACCCTTCGCCATCGGCGCGGCATTCCTGCAGGTACAGGGTGAGGCCACGACGGTTGTGCAGCCCGGTCAGTTCATCGGTACGTACCAGTTCACGGGTGTGGGTCAACTGGTGGGTGGTGATGTACAGGTTGTCCAGCGCGGTTTCCAGATCGTGGTTGCGCCGGCGCAGCTGGCTGATCAGCGCCTGCTCGTTGGTCAGCACGCGCATGATCGTACGGCGCAGGAAGTAGGCGACCAGGCCGGGATCGGATTCCACCAGGCGATGGAAGTCGGCCGGGCCCAGCTCCAGTACTTCACAGTCGGCCAGCGCGCGTGCACTGGCGCTGCGCAGGTGATCGCCGACCAGCAGGCCAAGCTCACCGAAGAACTCATGCTGGCCGAGCGTCTTGATCACCAGGTCCTCTCCGAAGTCCAGTTCGATCTGGCCTTGGAGGATCACATACATCCGTTCGCCGCGATGGCCACGCTGGAACAACCACTGTCCGGCATGAAGCTTGCATGGACGGGCAAATCTGGCGAACAATGCAACCTCGGCAGCGGAAAGCAGCGCGTGCACGATCTCGGCCATCGCCACCCGGGCGATACCTGACGTCACATCACTGTTCTCGGCCGCACCCCTGCCGGTCATTCCCTGCACCCGCCGCCAGCGTCCCCTGGTGAGCCGCGGAGCATAGCACCGCTTTAAAGTGTGCGCCCTATCTCATTTTGACCCGTCTGCCGATCTTGATTGATGTGAAGATCGGTGGTGGCCCGTTCTGGTCACGGGTGTCCGGGCAAAACCCCTGCTGGATCAATCCGATGCTGGATTTCACAGGCTTTCGGCCAAGTTGCCGGCACGCGTGGGTGCGCCTGATTGACGCTGGCTGCGCGCTGCTCCCTTGCATCGATACAACAACGCCGGCAGGTCCCCCGACCGGCCGGCGTTGTCTGGCCCTTCCCTGGCCACCCTGATCGGATTCCGAAGCTTCGGTAGCGCCGGCCGCTGGCCGGCTTCCCTGTGGTGCCCGAAGGATCACGCGGTTGCCGGCCAGCGGCCGGCACTACCGCATCACGCCGCGCGTTCGCTGCGCCCGCCGTGGAACTGCTCTTCCTCGGTCGAACCGGTCAATGCGGTGGTCGACGACTGGCCCTGCTGGATCGCCTGGGTCACCGCATCGAAGTAGCCGGTGCCAACCTCACGCTGATGCTTGACCGCAGTGAAGCCGCGCTCGGCCGCTTCAAACTCGGCTTCCTGTAGTTCCACGAACGCGCTCATCTGTCGACGTGCATAGCCGTGGGCCAGATTGAACATGCCGTAGTTCAGCGCATGGAAGCCGGCCAGGGTGATGAACTGGAACTTGTAGCCGTAGCTGCCCAGCTCCTTCTGGAACTTGGCGATGGTGGCGTCGTCCAGGTTCTTCTTCCAGTTGAAGCTGGGCGAGCAGTTATAGGCCAGCAGCTTGCCGGGGAACTTCGCATGGATCGCCTCGGCGAACTTGCGTGCGAATTCCAGGTCCGGCTTGCCGGTCTCGCACCACACCAGGTCGGCATAGGGCGCATAGGCCAGGCCGCGGCTGATCGCCTGGTCCAGGCCATTACGGGTCTTGTAGAAGCCTTCCACGGTGCGCTCGCCGGTGGCGAACGGCTTGTCGTTGCCATCGATGTCGCTGGTCAGCAGATCCGCGGCCTCGGCATCGGTACGCGCCACCAGCAGGGTCGGCACGCCCAGCACGTCGGCGGCCAGGCGCGCGGCGTTGAGCTTCTCGATGGCCTCGCGGGTCGGCACCAGCACCTTGCCGCCCATGTGGCCGCACTTCTTCACCGAGGCCAGCTGGTCTTCGAAGTGCACGCCAGCGGCACCGGCCTCGATCATCGCCTTCATCAGTTCGAACGCATTGAGCACGCCGCCGAAACCGGCTTCCGCATCGGCCACGATCGGCTGCAGGAAGTCGATGTCGTCCTTGCCTTCGGCGTGGTGCAGCTGGTCGGCGCGCAGCAGCGTGTTGTTGATGCGCTTGACTACCGCCGGCACCGAATCGGCCGGGTACAGCGACTGGTCCGGGTACATCTGCCCGGCCAGGTTGGCGTCGGCCGCCACCTGCCAACCGGACAGGTAGATCGCCTTCAGGCCCGCCTTGACCTGCTGCATGGCCTGGTTGCCGGTCAATGCACCCAGCGCGTTGACGAACTCGCGCTCATGCAGCGTCGCCCACAGCTTCTCCGCACCCAGGCGGGCCAGCGAATGCTCGATGTGGACGGTGCCGCGCAGGCGCACCACGTCAGCGGCGCTGTAGTTGCGCTGGATGCCTTCCCAACGCGGGTTGGTATCCCAGTCGTGCTGGATCTGTTCGGCAGTGGGCAGCTTGCTCATGTCTTTCTCCAGTTCGGTTCGTGCGTGCAGCGGGGAGGGAAACGGCGGAATTGCGAGCGGTCGGTCAGTCGATGCGCGCGTAGGCCGGCAGGGTCAGGAAATCAGTCAGCTCTTCGCTGCGGCTCAGTTCGCCGAGCAGGGCGATGGCCTCGCCGATGCGTGCACCACCGGGCAGCGCGGCGGTATCGCCCAGCCGTGCCGGCAGCTGCGAGAGGGTGGAATCCAGCAGCACCAGGTCGATCGCAGTGCCATCGTCCAGCTGCTGGCCCGGCGTATGCAGCCACTGCCACAGCTGGCTGCGGCTGATCTCGGCGGTGGCCGCGTCCTCCATCAGGTGGTGGATCGGCACGCAGCCGTTGCCATCCAGCCACGCCGCCAGATAGCGCACGCAGACTTCCACGTTGCCCTCAAAGCCGGCACGGGTGATGGTGCCCGGCGGCCGCGCGATCAGTTCGTCGCGGCCGACGCGCACATCCTGGCGCAGCACGCTGTGCTGGTTCGCGGTGGGCATGTGTTCGTCGAAGATCGCCATCGCCACCGGAATCAGCGCCGGGTGCGCCACCCAGGTACCGTCGTGGCCGGCAGTGACCTCGCGCAGCTTGTCAGCACGCACGCGGGCCATCGCCTGCTCGTTGGCAGCGGCATCGTTGTTGATCGGAATCTGCGCAGCCATGCCGCCCATCGCATGCGCACCGCGGCGATGGCAGGTCTGGATCAACAGCTCCGAATACGCCTTCAGGAACGGCTGGGTCATGGTCACCTGGCCGCGTTCGGGCAGCACGCGGTCGGCATGGCGGCGGAAGGTCTTCAGGTACGAAAAAATGTAGTCCCAGCGCCCGCAGTTCAGGCCGACGATGCGGTCACGCAGCGCGTGCAGGATCTCGTCCATCTCGAACACCGCCGGCAGCGTTTCGATCAGCACGGTCACCTTGATCTGGCCGTGCGGCAGGCCGAGCATGCCTTCGATGTGCGACAGCGCGGTCTCCCACAGCGCCGCCTCTTCCATGCTCTGCAGCTTGGGCAGGTAGAAGTACGGGCCGCGATCCTTGGCCTGCAGGGTGCGGGCGTTGTGGAAGGCGAACACCGCCGCGTCGAACAGGCCACCAGCGATGAACTGGCCATCGATGCGCACGTGCTTCTCGTCCAGGTGCCAGCCGCGCGGGCGTACGATCAGCACCGCCTGTTCGTCGTATGGGCGCAGGGCGTAGTGCTTTCCATTGGGTGCGGTGTATTCGAGATCGCCACGCACCGCGGCGGCCAGCGACTGCTGCCCGGCCAGCAGGTTGCGCCAGGTCGGCGAGGTCGAATCCTCGAAGTCGGCCATGAATACCTTGGCGCCGGAGTTCAGCGCGTTGATGACCATCTTCGGGTCGGTCGGGCCGGTGATCTCGACGCGACGGTCCTGCAGCGCGGTCGGCAGCGGGGCAACACGCCAGTCGCCGCTGCGGATCGCGGTGGTGTCTTCGCGGAAGTCCGGCAGGCCGCCCTGGTCGAAGAACGCCTGACGCTCCCGACGGGCCTGCAGCCGTGCCTGCCGGCCCGGTTCCACCGCGCGGTGCAGCGACACCAGCAGGGCCAGCAGCGGCGCCGGCAGCAGGGTGTCCTGGCCGGCCACGCGGGTCGCCAGGGCGATACCGGGGGTGGCCTTGGCGGCAAGGGTGGGAACAGCGGAAGCGACGGCGGACATGGGGCGACTCCAGCGGTGGGGGAACGCCTCCACGGTGCCGTCGGCGCCGAGTATTTGGCAAAACAGTTTTTGCAATGCTCTACATAATTTGTGCTAATACTTGTGACGCCATGACCACGCGCCCTTCGCCAAGTCCTCGTTTTTCCTACAAATCCGACCGGTTGAAGCCGCTGCGCGCGTTCTGCCAGACGGTGCGTCTGGGCTCGGTCTCACGGGCGGCTGAGGCGCTTTTCGTCAGCCAGCCGGCTATCAGCCTGCAGTTGCAGGCCTTGGAGCGAGAGCTGGGGGTGCCGTTGTTCGAACGCAGCGGGCGCCGCCTGGTGCCCAGCCGCGAGGGCCAGCTGCTGTACGAGATGGCGCAGCCACTGGTGGAGAGCCTGGACGGGCTGGAGGCGCGCTTCCGCGACAAGGTGCGCGGCCTGGACGCGGGCGAACTGAACATCGCCGCCAACAGCTCGACCATCCTGTACCTGCTGCCGAAGATCGTCGAACGCTTCCGCCTGCATCATCCGGACGTGCGCCTGACCCTGCACAACGCGATCAGCGCCGACGGCACCGACCTGCTGCGCGAGGACGCCGCCGACCTGGCGATCGGTTCGATGACCGATGTGCCGGCCGATCTCAGCTACGCACCGGCCTACCGTTTCGAGCAGGTGCTGATCGCGCCGCACGACCATCCGCTGGCCAGCGGTGGCGAGCTGGAACTGGCCGACATCGCGCGTTTTCCGCTGGTGCTGCCACCGAAGCGGCAGATCACCTACCGCCTGGTCGACCAGGTATTCCAGCGCCACCGCATCGCCTACACCGTGGCATTGGAAGTGGGTGGCTGGGAGGTGATCAAGCAGTACGTGGCGATGGGCATGGGCATTTCAATCGTGCCGGCGCTGTGCCTGAACGAGGCCGACCGCGAGCGGCTGGCGGCGCGGTCGATGAAGCGCTGGTTCCCGGAACGCAGTTACGGGGTGATCGTGCGGCGTGGCAAGGCGCTGTCGGCGCAGGCGCGGGCGTTTGTGGAGCTGATCCAGCCGGAGTTGTTCAGTCCGCGCGATTACGACCAGAGCGGGCATTCCGAGCGGTGAGGGTGTGCGGCAGGGCTGCGCCCTGCACCTGCGGTAGTGCCGGCCGCTGGCCGGCAACAGCAACAGCGGGCTATCCGTGGGATGGCGGGGCGGCGTGGGTGGGCAGGACACGCCGTAAACCCGTCCATGGGGGCTCGATGGCGCCATCCATGGCGCCAACGGTCCTGCCCACCCACGCCGTCCCGCCTCTGACAGATTCCCGCGATCTGTCGGGGTCGGATCCCGTTGCTGCGCAATGGGCTCTGACCCCCGCTGCAAATGATCGAAACCGGATTTTGTAGAGTCGAGCCATGCTCGACTGGCGGAAAAGCGATCGAAGAAGGCGACAAGCCCGGTGCCGGTCTGGCTAGACTGGCCCCATGTCCATCGAACTCCGCCACCTGCGCTATTTCCTTGCCGTTGCCGATACGCTGCACTTCGGACAGGCGGCGGAGCGGCTGGGCATGTCGCAGCCGCCGCTCAGCCAGCAGATCCGCCAGCTGGAAGATCTGATCGGTGCGCGCCTGTTCGTGCGCAGCCATCGTCGTGTGCAGCTGACGCCTGCCGGTGAGCTGCTGCAGGAACGTGCACGCGCCATCGTGCAGCAGGTGGAAACGGCGGTGGACGAGGTGCAGCGCGCGCAGCGCGGTGAGCAGGGTGAGCTGCGCATCGGATTGACCCGCGCCACGCCGCTGTCGCCGCAGATTCCGCGTTCAATCCTGCAGTACCGCCAACGCTATCCGCAGGTGCGGCTGCAGCTGAGCGAGATGAACACCCTACAGCAGATCGATGCACTGCTCGATGGCAGCCTGGACGTGGGCATCATCCGCAAGCGCGCGTTGCCGCCGGAACTGGTGGCGCACAGCCTGTTCGTCGATCCGCTGGCGTTGATCGTGCATGCCGACCATCCTGCCCTGCGCAGACTGTCGAAGCAGGGCACGTTGTCGCTGCGCGACTTCGCGCAGGAACCGTTCGTGGCGTTCCGCCGCAGTGCCGGTGCCGGCATCCACGACCACATGATCGCGCTGTGTGCGGCGGCGGGATTCACCCCGCGCATCGTGCAGGAGGCGGGCGAGGCATCGACGCTGATCAGTCTGGCCGCCGCAGGCCTGGGCGCAGCGATCCTGCCGTCGTCGTGCGACCACATCCGGGTGGAAGGCGCGCGCTTCGTGGCGATGGCCGATGCCGGGGCGCATTCGGAAGTGCAGCTGGCGTGGCACCGCGAGGGTGTGACGCCGCTGATCCGCAATTTTGCTGGGCTGCTGCGCGAGGCGTTCGCCGAAGGGTGAGGTGCAACTCACCCGGTAGTGGCCAACCTTGGTTGGCCCACGGCCACAGCGCCGACCAAGGTCGGCATCTACCAGAGCAGGATCACGCCGTCACCGGCTGCGGCGCGCGCTGCTGCAGCGCCCAGACGATGCCACCGCCGATCAGGGTCAGCACGGCGGCGAACAGGCACACGCCCAGCCAGTCCCACGCTGCATAGGCCAGGCCACCCACACCACCGAGCACGCTCGAACCCAGGTAGTAGGCGAACAGGTACAGCGCCGAGGCTTCGGCGCGCATCGCGCCGGCGCGGCTGCCGACCCAGCTGCTGGCCACGGAGTGACCGCCGAAGAAGCCGAACGTCACCAGCGCGATACCGAGTGCCATCGTGCTCAGCCACGGCATCGCCAGCAGCGCGATGCCGGCACCAATCAGTGCGAACGAGATCGACAGGATGCGCCCGCGCCCGTAACGCGTCGCCTGCTGGCCCATCCACGCCGAACTGAAGGTGCCCACCAGGTACACGCTGAAGATCAGCCCGACCACGGTCTGGCTGAGGTGGTACGGCGGCGCCAGCAGGTGATACCCGAGGTAGTTGTAGAGGGTGACGAACACGCCCATCAGCACGAACGAGGTGGCGAACAGCCACGGCAGGCCCGGGTCGGCGAACAGCGTGCGCCAGCGCGACGGCAATTGGCGCAGGCCGCCGCGACGTGCATGGAAGTGCCGCGACGGTGGCAGCTGCAGCCACAGCAGCACGGTGCTGGCCACGGCGATGATCGAGACCACGCCGATGCCCCAGCGCCAGCCCCAATGGTCGGCGATGATGCCGGCCAGCAGGCGCCCGCTCATGCCACCGATGGCGTTGCCGCCGATGTACAGGCCCATCGCCAGGCCCAGCGCGCGGCTGTCCATTTCCTCGACCAGGTAGGTCATCGCTACCGCCGGCACGCCGCTCAGCGCCAGGCCAAGCAGGGTGCGCAGCACCAGCAGCGTGGTCCAGTCGTCCACTAGCGCGGTGCACAGCGACAGCATGGCCGACGCCAACAGCGCAACGATCATCAACGGGCGACGGCCGACCGCGTCGGACAGCAGGCCGGCCAGCAGCATCGCCACCGCCAGCGTGCCAGTGGTCAACGACAGCGACATCGCGCTGCCGGCGGCGGACACGCCGAAGTGACGGCTGAACTCGGGCAGCAGCGGCTGCACGGTGTACAGCAGGCCGAAGGTGGAGAAACCGGCTAGGAACAACGCGAGCGCGGTGCGGCGGAAGGCCGGTGTGCCCTGCTGGATGCGGGTCTCGGCGATGGAATCGACGGTGGAGGGGCGGCGTTCGACGGCCGCCGCGGTTTCGCCAGTCATGGGATCGATGGGCCGGTGGGGCGGCCAAGCGTGGGAGGGAACGGGCCTCAGACTAGGCCCGTCGATCCAGTCGATCCATAACCTGGTAGGTCAGGATTGATACATAAGAAGTATCAATTCAGCTTACAGACGCTGCCACTCGAAACCGTCGCCACGACGGTAGTACACCGCCACGGCGCGGCCGTAGAGCTTGTCGGCGTCAACGAAGCCGAAGAAGCGACCGTCGAAGCTGTTGCCGCGGTGGTCACCCAGCACCAGCACCTTGCCGGCCGGTACCACCAGGTCGGCAATGTCCGGACCGCCGCCCATGTCCAGGTCGAGGCGGGCACGGCGCTCGCCGAAGGCTTCCACGTCCTGCAGGTCGGCGATCTGCAGCGGCTGGCCGTTGATGCTCAGATGGCCCTCGCGCATCTGCACATGGTCACCGGCCACTGCAGCCACGCGCTTGATCAGGCGGGTGCCGTCGGCCGGTGAATCGAACACCGCCACTTCACCGCGCTGCGGAACGCCGGTCGACATCAGTTCCTTGCCGGTGAACGGCAGGCGCAGGCCATAGGCGCGCATGTCCACCACCACCCGGTCGCCGGGCTGCAGGGTCGGCTGCATCGAGCCGCTGGGCACCACGTAGTGGTTGGCGAGGGTATCGCGGGCGGCGGCGAGCAGGCCAAGCATCACCAGCAACGGCAGCGCCTCCTTCTTCAGCCAGACCAGCGCGCGTTCGGAAAACGGGGGGCGGGCAACAGCATCCATGACAGGCTCCGAGCAAGTGGTAGCGCTATCAGACCACATCCGGGCGCAGGAGGTTCCCGCGCTTGGAACCTGTAGAGCCGAGCCCATGCTCGGCTTGCTCTTGTAGCGTCGAGCTTGCTCGACTGAGGCGCAGAGCAGTCGAGCAAGCTCGACTCTACGGAACGGCAGCCGAGCATGGGCTCGGCTCTACAAAACGGGTTACGCAGGTTTTACGCTGCGCCCCGACAGCGGGCATCGCACCTTTACGGCCACCACGCGCATCGTGTGCCCACCGCGCCGCAGGGCGCATTCCGCAAGGTGTTGTATGACCCTCCTGGTGATCCGCCACGCATCTTCGTCGGCGCCGCGTCCGCAGCTGCCGGCACAGTTGGCCGGCCATCGCGTGCTGTGCAGCGACTGCGCCAGCCTGTCTGAAGTGCGCCAGTGCCTGTGCCAGACGCAGGCGCGCTCGGCCGACTGGGTGCTGCTGGATGTCGGCGTGGCCGACGAGGCGCAATGGCAGGCCGAGGGGGGCGCGCTGCAGGCGGCGCTGGAACGGCTGCCGGCGCAGTACATCGAACTGCAGTCACCCAGCGAACCCGGCCTGGATGCGCGCCTGCGCCTGCAGCATGGTCCTGCCGCGGTAGTGGTCGACCAGCGCAGCCAGCAGGCCGGCTATCCGCTGTCGCTGGCCATCGTCGGCCGCCGCCTGACACAGGAGGGCTGAGCCATGTCGATCTTCATCATCCGTGGCCCGGAAGCGTCCGGTGCGTTGATCCGCACAGCAATGCCGCTGCCGGCGCCGGTACTGAAGTCGCTGGTGCATCGCGCGATCGACGCCGGTACCAGTGTGGCGATCCGTGCCTGCGGTTCGGAACAGGAACTGCTGGATGCGCTGCGCGTGGCCGATCACAGTCGCGGCGAGGTGACCCTGCTGGATCCGGGTGCGTGTGCCAACAGCCTGCGCCTGCAGCGGCTACTGCCCTATCTGCACAACGCCTATGTGGAAGTGCATGACGACGGCGCAGTGGCCGAGCCGTGCCTGCCGGCCGGCGTCGGCCAGCGCCTGGGCATCGCTGCTGGGTATGGCGCGCAGAGTTATGTGCTGGCGCTGGATATCGCGCTCGATCACCTGGGCCTGGCCGAGCAGGCGAACCGGGTGCACGTGGGGACGTAACGTTGTTTGTAGAGTCGAGCCATGCTCGACTGGTTTTTCATCGAAAGGCAGCCGAGCATGGCTCGGCTCTACAAGGGCGGGAATCGCAGCCGAGCGTAGGCTCGGCTCTACAGAAGAACGTCGAGCATGGCTCGACGCTACACAAAGAAAAACGGCGGGGTTGCCCCCGCCGTTTTCGCTTTCTTATTTCAGCCCGCGGAACTTCAGCAGCGGTTCCACCGACGGGTCCTTGCCGCGGAAATCGCGGTACAGGGTCGACAGCTCCACGCTGTTGCCGCGCGAGAGGATCTTGTCGCGGAACTCCTGGCCATTGGCCGCAGTCAGGCCACCGTGTTCGGTGAACCACTGGTAGGCGTCATGGTCCAGCACTTCGGCCCAGAAGTAGGCGTAGTAACCGGCCGAGTAACCACCACCCCAGATGTGGTCGAAGTAGGTGGTGCGGTAACGCGGCGGCACCTGCGGCAGGTCGACCTTGAACTTCTTCAGCGCACTGGCTTCAAAGGCGCCGACATCCTGCAGCGGCGCATCGGCCTTCTGCGTATGCCAGGCCAGGTCCAGCAGCGCGGCCGACAGGTACTCGGTGGTCGCATAACCCTGGTTGAAGCTGCGTGCCTTGAGGATCTTGTCGACCAGTTCCTGCGGCATCGCCTCGCCGGTCTTGTAGTGCTTGGCGTAGTTGGCGAACACCTTCGGATCCAGCGCCCAGTGCTCGTTGAACTGCGACGGGAACTCGACGAAATCACGCGAGGTGGCGGTACCGGCGATCGACGGGTACTTCACGTTCGAGAACATGCCGTGCAGCGCATGGCCGAACTCATGGAACATCGTGGTCACGTCGTCGAAGCTGATCAGCGCAGGCTGGCCGGCGGCCGGCTTGGTGAAGTTGCAGACGTTGTAGACCACCGGCTTGGCACCGGTCAGGCCGTCCTGCTCGACGAACACGTCCATCCAGGCGCCGCCGGACTTGCTGTCACGCTTGAAGTAGTCGGTGTAGAACAGGGCCAGCGAGGTGCCGTCCTTGTCGAACACTTCGTACACCTTCATGTCCGGGTTGTAGGTCGGAATGTCGGTACGCGGCTTGAAGGTGATGCCGTACAGCTGGGTGGCGGCGTAGAAGACGCCGTTCTGCAGCACGTTGTCCAGTTCGAAGTACGGCTTGATCTGCGACTCGTCCAGATCGTACTTGGCCTTGCGCACCTGCTCGGCGTAGAAGTCCCAGTCCGAGGCAGCGACCTGGAAACCACCCTTCTGCGCGTCGATCACCTTCTGGATCTCGCCGGCCTCGGCGCGCGCCTTGGCGGTGGCGGCCGGCACGGTGTCGGTCAGCAGCTTGAGCGCGGCGGCCGGGGTCTTGGCCATCTGGTCGCCCAGCTGGTAGTCGGCGAAGGTGTCAAAGCCGAGCAGCTTGGCCTTCTGCGCACGCAGCTGGGCCAGGCGCTGCACGGTCTGCCGGGTGTCGTTGGCATCGCCACGCTCGGCGCGGGTTTCCGAAGCCTTCAGCACGGCGGCACGCTGGTCGCGGTCGCTCAGCGAGCCGAGCACCGGCTGCTGGGTGGTGTTCTGCAGCGGCAGCAGGAACTTGCCATCCAGCTTGCGGTCCTTGGCGGCGTTGGCGGCGTTGTTGATCGCGTCCTCGTCCAGGCCGGCCAGCTTGGCCTTGTCGTCGACAACGACGGCCGCAGCGGCGGTGGCGGCCACCAAGCGGGTATGGAACTGGGTGGAAAGGGTGGTCTCTTCCACGTTGAGCTTGCGCAGACTCGCCTTGTCGGCATCGGACAGCTGCGCACCGGCGCGCACCAGGCCGTCGTAGTAGTGCTCGACCAGGCGCTTCTGCACCGGGTCCAGCTCCAGCGTGTCACGCTGGTCGTACAGCGACTTCACGCGCGCGAACAGCTTCGGATCGAGGTTGATCTCGTCCTGGTGCGCGGCCAGCTTCGGCGCCACGTCTTCCTGGATCTTCTGGCGCGCATCGTTGGTATCGGCCTGGACCAGGCCGAAGAAGATGCGCGACACACGGTTCAGCGTCTCGCCGCTGCGCTCCATCGCCACGATGGTGTTGTCGAAGGTGGCCGGCTCGCTGCTGTCAGCGATCTTGCGCACGTCGGCCAGGTGCTGGCGCATGCCTTCTTCGAACGCCGGCAGGTAGTCGCTGTCCTTGATCTTGTCGAACTGCGGCGCCTGGAACGGCAGCGTGCTGGCGCTCAGCAGCGGATTGGTGGAGGCTTCGGCCGGCTGCTGGGCCGGGGCTTTCTGGGCATCGGACACGGGGGTGGACTCCTTGCCGGAACAGGCCGCCAGCGCCAGGCTGATGGCGGCGGCCAGGACTACGGTACGCGACATGTAAAACACTCCTTGGGCAGACGGTACGGGATACCAGCCCTCCACCCTACTCCTGTCGCGCTCGCCCGGCATGTGCCGGACGTGGCGTCTATGCGGCAGCCTGCGGCCGGCTCAGACCGTACCGCGGGTCTTGCCGATCCAGGGCCGGTAGAACTCGCGGATGGCGGCCATGTCGGCGGCGTCATCGCCGGTCGGCGTGAACAGCGGGCCGATGCCGATGGTCTTCTCCGGGTAGTGGAAATACGCGGCCAGGATCGGCACGTCGGCCATCCGCGCGATCTTCAGGAAGCCGGCCTTCCAGTCCTTCACGGCCTTGCGGGTGCCCTCGGGCGTGATGGCGAACCACATCTTCTCGTTGTTGCGCAGCAGGTCCACGGCCTGGCCGACGGTGCCCTGCGGCGAGCTGCGGTCCAGCGGGATCACACCCAGCTTGTGCAGCAGCGGGCCGAGCGGCCACCAGAACAGCGATGCCTTGCCCAGCACCTTCACCTTCATGCCCAGCGCGATCTTCGCGGCCATGCCCCACAGGCCATCCCAGTTGGACGAATGCGGGGCGATGATGAAGACCAGCCTGGGGATGTCAGGCAGGGTACCGGTCACCTTCCAGCCGCCCATGCGCAGGGTGCAGCGCGCCAGCCAGCGCAGGAAGGCGTTGGGTTTGACCTGCGGCATCTGCGGCGGCACGGCCGGCAGCAACGAAGTCGGGTTGTTCAAGCAATCACTCCCAGTCACGTGATGAGCGCCCGCGCTTGATCTGCGCGCGCCCGCGTTTGGCGTCCAGACGACGCAGTTTCGACCCGAGGGTCGGCTTGGTGGCCTTGCGCGGCTTGGGCACGCTCAGCCCGGCCTGGATGAAGGCCGCCAGCCGATCGCGCGCATCCTCGCGATTGCGATCCTGGGTCCGGAAACGTTGCGCGTCGATGACCAGCACGCCTTCGCCGGTCATGCGCCGGTCACGCCGCGCCAGCAGGCGCGCGCGCAACGGTTCGGGCAACGAGGGCGAGTTGGCCACATCGAAACGCAGTTCCACCGCGGTGGAGACCTTGTTGACGTTCTGGCCACCGGCGCCACTGGCACGCACGAACCGCTCGACGATCTCGCCGTCGGGGATTTCAAGCTGCGCGCTGATGGTGACCGGTCCACTGCCCATCCGCGCATTGTAGCGGCAGCCACGCACCGGAGTGCGGCATCGCGCCCCGTATGCCGCCGATCAGGTACCGAACACGCCGCCTTCGCCTTGGCTGCGGGTATGCTGGCCGTCCCATGTACTGCAGGAAGCCCCGCATGACCCGCACCGTACCCGCCCTGCCGTCCCTGCTGCGCCGCGCCGCCCTGCTGCTGGCGCTGGCCGTGGCCAGCGTTCCGGCCCTGGCCGCGCCGCCGACCGATGGCGACATCAACCGCCTGCTGTCGGCCTCGCGCGCGCAGAGCATGATCGACACCATGCTGCCGCAGATCGAGGCGATGCAGCAGCAGCAGTTCCAGCAGGTAGCCGCACAGCGCCAGCTCAATGCCCAGCAGCAGGAACAGCTGAAGCGGATCCAGGCGCGGACCAGCCAGACCCTGCGCCAGGCCCTGTCCTGGCAGCAGCTGCGGCCGATGTACGTGGACCTGTACAAAAAGACCTTCAGCAAGGAAGACGTGTTGGCGATGGCCGAGTTCTACGAGAGCGCGGCCGGCCAGAGCCTGCTGGACAAGACCCCGGCGCTGATGCAGAACGTGATGGTCGCGATCCAGGCGCGCATGCAGCCGCTGTTTGCGGACCTGCAGAAGGATCTGGAAGCGATCGTCAACGAGCCGGAAAAGAAATGAGGTAGTGCCGGCCGCTGGCCGGCTCCCCATTACATCTGGAATCGCGCAGATGCCGGCCAGCGGCCGGCACTACCGTCAATCGGTATCCACCTGCCAACCGAACAGGTCCAGCGCCTTCTGGAACCCACCGTCCAACGGCGCACGCACGTCCACCGCGCCACCGTCCGGATGCGGGAAGCGCAGGCGCTCGGCGTGCAGCAGCATGCGGTGCACGCCCTGCATGCGGAAGATGCGGTTGTGGCGACCATCGCCGTGGCTGGTGTCGCCGATCATGTGATGCGAGAGGTGCTTGAGGTGCCGGCGGATCTGCCGGAAGCGTCCGGTCTGCGGCTGGCAGCGCAGCAGTGCGTAGCGCGAGCTGGTGAATTCACCGACCGGCACCGACAGCTCGCCGGTGGCCAGGCGCTGGAAGTCGGTGATCGCCGGCTTTTTCACCGGCTTGCCCGGGCCGCCGTCCAGATCATGATCGACCTGCCAGGTGAGCTCGGCCGGCCAGCCCCGGCAGACCGTCAGGTAGTCCTTCAGCACTTCGCCGCCCATCAGGGCCTTGCCCAGCGCACTGGCGGTATCGCGGTCGAAGCCCAGCAGCAGGCAGCCACTGGTGGCCCGGTCCAGGCGATGCACGAGGAAGATCGGGCGGCCCAGCTGCTCGCGCAGGCGGTCGGCCAGGAAGTCGTCTTCGCCACGGGCCAGCTTGCTGTCGTGGACCATCAGCCCGGCAGGCTTGTTGACCACGGCCAGGCGCTCATCCAGGTGCAGCAGCTGCAGGGGCGCGGTGTCGGTCTCGACCGCGGCGAGGGTATCGGGTTCGGTGCTCACGGCAGGATTATCGGGGCTGGGCACTGAATGGGGTAGAGCCGGCCGCTGGCCGGCTGCCTCCGGGCAATCGGATGGCTGCGGTTGCCGGCCAGCGGCCGGCAACCGCGTGCCAACCAAGGTTGGCACCTACCTGTAGAGCGGTCAGGCGCTGCGCACGGCCAACAGCTCGCCGTTGCCCACCGGCACCAGGCTGGTGCTGAAGTCCGGATCAGCGTCCAGCAGCACGCGCAGCGGTTGCATCTCTTCCGCATGCGAGGTGGCGTTGTCCACCACCAGCAGGCCACCGGGACGCAGCACGCGGCGCAGCTGCGGCCACCAGCCGGCGTACTGCCCGCGGTCCGAATCGAGGAACAGCAGGTCGATGCAGGCATCGGCGGCCTGCGCCAGCCAGAGCCCGGCATCGCCACGGACCAGGCTGATGCGATCACCCAGGCCACTCCGTGCAAACGTGGCTCGCGCCATCGCCACCTTGTCGTCGGCGTACTCCAGCGTGGTCACGTGGCCGTCGATGGCTGTGGCTGCCTCGGCCAGCCACAGCGTGGAATAGCCGTTGGACGTACCGATTTCCAGCACCCGGCGAGCGTTGCCGAAGCGCACCAGCACCGACAGGAATTCACCGGTGTCGGGCGTGATGTTGAGCATGCGTCGGCCGCGCTCGCTTTCGCGTGCGTCGTTGTCGGCGCCGAAGCGGATCAGTTCGTCCTTGAGTGCCTGCAGCATGGGGCCTACTTCCACCACGCGCGCAGCAGCGCCACTGCGCCGACCGCACCGGACAGCCAGCTCCACGCCGGCACGTCGCCCCAGTACCAGCCCGGCGGCTGCAGCACATACATCAGTGCAGCGATGGCCAGCAGGCCGACACCGGTGATCGCGCCGACCGCATGCTTCTGCAGGCGCTGCACGCTGGCATCCAGTGCGGCCAGGTCGCGCGAACGCATCGACAGTTCGTGGCGGCCTTCCACCTGCTGGGTCAGCCAGGCGTGCACCAGGCGCGGCATGTCCGGCGCATGGGTCATGATTTCCGGCAGGCGCTTGCCGATCTCGCGTACCACCCGGCGCGGGCTGTAACGCTCGCGCAGGATCTTCGCCAGCACCGGCTTGGCCACCGCCCAGATGTCGATCTGCGGGTCGAGCTGGCGGCCGACGCCTTCGATGTTCAGCAGGGTCTTCTGCAGCAGGATCAGCTGCGGCTGCAGGGTCAGCTGGTAACGCTGGGCCACGCGGAACAGCTTCATCAGCACTTCGGCCAGCGAGATCTGCGACAGCGGCCGGGTGAAGTACGGCTCGCACACCGAACGCACGGCGGCCTCGAGGTCATCGATGCGCACGTTGTCCGGCATCCAGCGCGCCTGCACGTGCAGTTCGGCGATGCGGCGGTAATCCCGGTTGAAGATGGCCATGAAGTTCTCGGCCAGGTAGTACTGATCTTCCTGCGAGAGCTGGCCCATGATGCCGAAGTCCAGCGCGATGAAACGCGGGTTGGCGCGGCGCGCCGGATCGGTGTCGACCCAGATGTTGCCGGCGTGCGCATCGGCGTGGAAGAAGTTGTCGCGGAACACCTGGGTGTAGAACACCCGCACGCCCTTGGCGGCCAGCGCCTTGCGGTCGATGCCGGCCTTGTCCAGTGCGGCGATGTCATCGGACGGGATGCCCCACACGCGTTCCAGGGTCAGTGCCCGCTCGGCGGTGTGGCTCCAGATCACTTCCGGCACGTACAGATCGTCGCTGTTTTCCCAGAAGCGGCGCAGCACGCTGGCATTGGCGCCTTCGCGCTGCAGGTCCAGCTCGGCAGCCAGGGTGTTCTCGACTTCGGCCACCACTTCGCGCGGGCGGATCTTTTCGGCGCGCGGGTGGGTGCGCTCGACCAGGGCAGCCAGCGAATTGAGCAACGCGATATCGGCGTCGATCTGCTTCTCGATGCCCGGGCGCAGCACCTTGACCACCACCTGGCGGCCATCGGCCAGCGTGGCTGCGTGCACCTGCGCGATCGAGGCCGAGGCCAGCGGTTCGGTATCGAAGCTGGCGAAGGCCTCGCTGACCGGCAGGCCCAGCGCTTCCTCGACGATGCGACGCGCGGTCTCACCATCGAACGGCTTGACCCGGTCCTGCAGCAGGGTCAGTTCATTGGCCACATCCGGCGGCACCAGGTCGCGGCGGGTGGACAGGATCTGGCCGAACTTTACGAAGATCGGGCCCAGATCCTGCAGCGCCAGACGCAGGCGTGCACCGCGCGACTGAGCGGCGATGTCGGCCGAGGCGCGCGGCACGAACGGCTTGGCCAGGCGCAGCCAGCGCTCGGCAGGAGTGCCCTGCAACAGGTCGTCGAGGCGGTAACGCAGGATCACCCGGCCGATGCGGCTGGCACGCAGCACGGCCTTCATGCGGCACCCCGCAGACGCTGCACGCGTGCACCGAGGCGTTCGACGTCGTCGCGCAGCACGTCCACATCGTCGTGGAAGGCATCCAGCTCGGCACGCGGCACCACGTCGCGCGATTCCTCGGTGATGAACTCGGCGGCGCTGTGGGCCAGGTCGATCGCGCCCTGGCGCGCATTCTGCAGGGCGCTGCGCAGGGTGTTGGCCACCTGCACGCCCAGCACGTCGCCGAACACGCTGACGAACGGTTGCTGCCAGTCAGGATCGAAGCCCTTGGCCAGCTGCTGCAGGCGACGCGCCAGTTCGGCATCACCGGCCACGCGCACGCGACCCTTGCCGTTGTTGTCGCCGCGCCGTGCGTTGGCCAGCAGCGGCAGCTGCGCCAGCACGCCGGCCAGGCTGCTGCGCACGGCCAGGTCGGCTTCCTGCGCGTCCACCGGGCCGACCCGCAGTGCATCACCGTCGACGCTGATGCGCATGGCCAGCGACGGCGCTTCCAGGGTCAGGTCGATGTGCCGGCCGTCGAGGCTGGCCAGTGCATGGCGGGTATCCGGATCCAGCGCCAGCGCGCGGTTCAGGGCGATCTGCAGGGCGCGGCCAGCGACCGGCTTGAGGGACTTGAGCAGGGAGAGAGCCATGTGCGCATTCTACCTGCGTGGGTGGGGGGCTTGGGCCGGGCTGCCGCCCGGCACCCGCAGATGCCACTGCCAGAGCAACATCAAAGGCTGGCTTCCTGTGGAGAGGCGGGGTGGGTTCGGTTGCGGGGGCCGCTGCAAGTACGTCCCTGTAAGCTCGGTCGCCGCATCCATGCGGCTCACGCCCCCGCAACCGGACCCACCCCGCCTTCGACAGGTTCCTGCGATCTGTCAGGCTATCCGGGGTCGGATCCCGTTGCTGCGCAACGGGCTCTGACCCCCTATTGATGGGCCATGGAGGACGCTAGATCCACGCCATGCGTGGATGGATTTCTGGTTCATCTGTGCCTCACGCGGAGGGCCGATGAAGGTTCATGCTATGAGGCCATGCAACGCACAGGACATCGCAACACCATGGCACGGACCCGGGTCGGCATCATCTTCGGGGGCAAGTCCTCCGAGCACGAAGTTTCGCTGCAGTCGGCGAAGAACATCCTCGATGCGCTTGATCGCGAGCGCTTCGAGCCGGTGCTGGTCGGTATCGACAAGCAGGGCCAGTGGCATCTGAGCCAGCCGGATACTTTCCTGATCAATGCCGATGATCCGTCGCGCATCGCACTGCATCGCTCGGGCCAGTCGTTGGCGGTGCGCCCGGGTGTCGAACAGGCACAGCTGCAGCCCTCCGATGCGGCCAGTGTGCTGGGGCAGATCGATGTGGTGCTGCCGATCGTGCACGGGCCGCTGGGCGAGGACGGTGCGCTGCAGGGGCTGCTGCGCATGGCGAACCTGCCCTTCGTCGGTTCGCCGGTGCTGGGCTCGGCGGTGGCGATGGACAAGGACGTGACCAAGCGCCTGTTGCGCGACGCTGGCCTGCAGGTGGCGCCGTGGCTGTGCATCCGACGTCACCAGGCCGCTGACGTCGATGTCGATGCGGTGATCGCGCAGCTCGGCCTGCCGTTGTTCGTGAAGCCGGCCAACCAGGGTTCGTCGGTGGGTGTGAGCAAGGTCAAGGATGCGGCGGGCTTCGCCGAGGCGCTGGCATTGGCGCTGCGCTACGACCACAAGGTGCTGGTGGAATCGGCGGTGGTCGGCCGTGAGATCGAGTGCGCGGTGCTGGGCAACGAACAGCCGCAGGCCAGCCTGTGCGGCGAGGTGGTGGTACACGACGAGTTCTACGCCTACGACACCAAGTACATCAACGAGGATGGCGCCGAGGTGGTGGTGCCGGCGGATATCGATGCTGCAACCCAGGCACGTATCCAGCAGATCGCGCTGCGGGCCTACCAGGCGCTGGAGTGTGCGGGCATGGCGCGCGTGGATGTGTTCCTCACCGCAGACGGCGAGATCGTCATCAACGAGGTCAACACGCTGCCGGGCTTCACCCGCATCAGCATGTACCCGAAGCTGTGGGGCGCCAGCGGTGTGGACTACACCACGCTGATCACGCGCCTGATCGAACTGGCGCTGGAGCGCCATGAAGCCGATCGCGGATTGCACAGCGCCGTGTAGAGGCGCTCTGTGTCTCTGTAGCGTCGAGCGATGTTCGACTCTACAAAAGGCGTGCCAACCAAGGTAGGCACCTACCAGACGATGGCGTGCCGACCGACGGTCGGCACCCACCGGAAAGAACAGTGCCGGCCAGCGGCCGGCACTACCCTGCGGTCTTCTAGCCGCGCTTGCGGAACATCGAGATCACCGCCAGCACCAGGAAGATCACGAACAGGATCCAGGCGATGTTGCTGGCGGCACCGGCGATGCCGGAAAAGCCGAGCACGGCGGCGATGATGGCGATGACGAAAAAGATGACGGCGTAATGCAGCATGGCGCTCCTCGCAGATGTACGGGCCGTTGGATGGCGTGGGTCCATCCTCCCGATCTGGCGGTGTGCAACCAGTGATGGCGACCTATGCGGCAGATGAAGCCTTCAGCCTGCGCAGCCCTTCTTCAATGCTGACCTGCGGCACGTAGCCGAAGTCACGGCGCGCCGGCTCCATGCTGTACCAGTGCGGCGTGCACAGCTGCTCGGCCAGGAAGCGGGTCAGCGGTGGCTCGCCACGCAGGCGCAGCAGCGGCCACAGCCGCTCGCAGACCGCACCGATGCGATAGGCGGTCTTGAAGCTGATCGCCTTGTCCACTGTCGGCGCACCAACGGCGGCCAGCAGCTTGTTGACCAGCTCACGCATCGGCAGTGGTTCGCCGTTGGAAATGAAGTAGGCCTTGCCCGCACACGCGGCGCCCGGCGCCAATGCTTCGAAAGCGAGGAAGTGCGCGAGCGCGGCATTGTCGATGTAGGTGGTATCCACCTTGTTGTTGCCATCACCCACCAGACGCAGGCGCCCCTGCCGCGCACGCTCGGCCAGCCTCGGCACCAGCTGTTGGTCGCCCGGGCCCCAGATCAGGCGCGGTCGCAGTGCCACCGTCGCCAACGAGGCATCGTTGGCGGCCAGCACGCGCTGTTCGGCGATTGCCTTGGTGGCCGCATACGGCGCCTGGAAGTCCTCGCCGTACGGCACGTCGTCGGCACCGAGGCCTTCCACCGGATGGGTAGCGCGGTGGGTCACGCTGGGCGTGGAGGTGTAGACCAAGCGACTGATGCCGTGCGCGCGGCAGGCCGCGATGACGTTGTCGGTGCCGACCACGTTGGCCTGGTGGTAGCTGTCATAGCTGCCCCAGGCGCCGGCCTTGGCACCGTTGTGGAATACCGCGTCGACGCCGGCCACCGCATGCAGCACCGCCTGCGCATCGGCCAGATCGCCACGGATCTGGCCCACGCCCATGGCCTGCAGTTCCGGGTAGTGGCTGCGGTTGAACGCCAGCACCTGGTGGCCACGTTCGACCAGCCCGCGGCACAGCGCCTGGCCAAGGAAACCACCACCACCGGTGACCAGGATCTTCATGCGCGCTTCTCCAGTTCGGCGCTGGCCCAGACGGCGAGCTTCTCGCGGCCGATCTTGGCGTTGTGACGGATATCGACGGGGAACGCGGGATGCATCAGTACGTGCTGCAGGTTCGCCTCGGGCAATTGCAGGGTGGCCTGGGCGCGCAGCGCCTCGCGCAACGCCGGACTGTCGCTCTGGCCACGCTGCAGTTCCACGCACAGCACCGGCACCTGCGCACCCGCCGGGCCAACGCCAACCAGTGCCGTGCGCGCCACGCCGGGCACGGTGTTGAACACCGGCTCGACCTGTTCGGTGTACAGCGGCCCCTGCGCGGTTTCCACGCGATGGGTCTTGCGACCGCAGAACCACAGGCGGCCCTGCGCATCGAAGTACCCCACGTCACCCATGCGATGCACCACGCGCGTGCTGCCATCGGCCAGCGTCTCGCGGATCTTCGCCGCCGCGGTGGCCTGCGGGCGGTTGAAGTAACTGTCGGTAGCGGTCGGTCCGGCCACAGTGATCTCGCCCACCTCGCCGGTGGCCAGCACGCGCGCCTGCGACCAGTCGGCCAACGGTGCGTCATCGATGGCGATGATGCGCACCTCATTCGGTTCAACCACGCTGCCCACGCAGGTACCGGCACCGGCCTCGGTGGCGGCACGGGTGCGCTCCAGCTCGCGGCCTTCCACCACCGCCACCGGCAGGCACTCGGTGGCGCCGTACGGGGTCCAGAACTGCGCATCGGCCGGCAACAGGCTGCGGATGGTGGCGACCACATCCGGCGGCACCGGCGCACCGGCCGAGGTCACCCGGGTCACCGTCGGCAACGGCCGGCCGTGACGGGCCAGCACCCGCATCAGCGCAGGCGAGCCAAACAGTTGGGTCACGCCGAAACGCTGGATGGCGTCATGCAGGCGTGCCGGGTCGGCCTGTGCCGGCCGGGTCGGGTCCATGTCCGGGATCACCGAGGTCAGGCCCAGCGCCGGGTCGAACAAGGCAAACGGCGGGAAGGTCGGCAGGTCCACCCCGCCCGCTTCCATGCCAAAGGCACTGCCCAGCAGCTGGATCTGGCCGACGAAATGACGGTGGCGGTAGACCACGCCCTTGGGCACGCCGGTGGAGCCGCTGGTGAACAGGATCGCGGCCATGTCCTCGCCATCGGTGGCGGCCAGCATCGCCCCCCCGTTGGCACCGGCGCGCTCCAGCGCGGCCAGCGTGGTCCCGCCCCAGCCGAGGCGGCGGCCGACGGTGACCAGGCGGGTCGCCGAGGGCGCCCAGCGCAGCGCCAACCGCGCCACGTGTGCCAGCGGAATGCCAATGAAAGCCTCCGGCTGCGCCTCGTCCAGGCACTGCTTCAGCGCGCGTTTGTCGATGCCCGGGTCGACCAGCACCGGCACCGCACCCAGTTTGAACAGGGCAAACATCAACAGGAAGAACTCCGGCGACGGCCGCACCATCACCACCGTGCGCACCCCGCGACCGATCCCGTAGCCGGCCAGGCCAGCCGCCATGGCGTCGCTGCGGGCGTCCAGCTGGCGGTAATCCAGGGTCACGTCGTAGGCGGCCATGCCGTTGCCGGCGCCACGGCGGCCCGGGCAGCGGATGGCGATCTGGTCGGGCCGTTCACGCGCCAGTTCAGGCAAACGGGCGGCAATATTGCAGGGTCGGTTCATCCGTTCATTGTCGCCGCTTACGGAATTTCTTGCGCGGCGGCCAACTTCGTGGAAAATCCGCACCCTCGTTCCTGATTCCGACTGCCGCCCGAGGCGGCTTGCCCATGCAACATCCCTGCATGACCTGCGGCGCCTGCTGCACCCAATACCGCGTGGCCTTCCACTGGATGGAATCGGACGAGGTCACCCCCGGCGGCGTACCGCACCAGCTGACCGAGGTGCTGGACCCGCATCGCCTGTGCATGCGCGGCACCCACTCCAAGCCGGTACGCTGCGTGGCGCTGGATGCGCAGATCGGCGTGTATTCACGCTGCACCATCCACCCCAACCGGCCCAGCGTGTGCCGTGAGGTGGATGCATCGTGGGAGTACGGCAAGGCCAGCCCGCAGTGCGACAAGGCGCGCATTGCCTATGGCCTGGATCCGTTGACCCTGGCCGACTGGCGCTGGCGCGACGAAGCGGGCAACGACGACGACCACCCGGACGACAACGGCAACAGCCCGTCACCGCAGGCGCCGATCGCGGCGTAGGGGTAGTGCCGGCCGCTGGCCGGCAACCTCATGAACCCTTCGGGTGTGCCGACCAACGGTCGGCACCTACCCATTTCCTCTTCCGGTGGGTGCCGACCGTTGGTCGGCACACCTCAGATCGGGTTCTTGTCCAGGAACGCGCGGATTTCCGGCACCAGCACTTCGTGCCTGTCTTCCAGCACGTAATGCCCGGCGTCCTCGAAGGCATGCACCTGGGCCTGCGGCAGCGCGGCCTGGAAGCCCTTCAGGAAGTGATGGTCGAACACGAAGTCGCGCAGGCCCCAGCCGAGGAAGGCCGGGCGGTCGGCGAACGACGGCAGCGCCTTGCCGGCACGCTCCAGCAGCGACCAGGCCTTGTCGGCCGGCGACAGCGGAATGTCCTGCATGAAGCGGATGGTGCTGATGCGGTTGGCGTAGCTGTTGTACGGCGACACGTACGCGCGGCGCACGTCGGCCGGCATCTTCCGCTCCACGCCCAGCCACGAGGCACCGGACGAGAAGGCGTTGAATGTGCGGATGATCCACTCGCCGATCTTCCAGTGGCGGCCCAGCGCGATCTGCCACGGCATCTTCTTCGCCGCCGGCATCGGGAACGCAGCGGTGTTGAGCACCACCAGGCGCTTCACCTGGTCGTGGTGCGACAGCGCCCAGCCGAAACCGATCATGCCGCCCCAGTCATGCACGGCCAGGGTCACCGGACCGGTGATGCCCAGGTGCTTCAGCAGCGCGTCGAGATCGTCCACGCGCGACTGCAGCGTGTACTCGTAGCGGCTGTCATCGGGCTTGTCCGACAGGCCCATGCCGATGTGGTCCGGCACGATGCAGCGGTACGTGTCCGACAGGCCGGCCACCAGCGTGCGCCAGTAATAGCTCCACGACGGGTTGCCGTGCACCATCACCACCACCTCGCCGTCGCGCGGGCCTTCGTCGAGATAGTTCATCGACAGGCCGGGGCGGACCTCGAAGCGCTGCGGGTGGGCGGGGTAACCGGGAAGCTGGGACATCGGATCGCACCTGTAGAAAGGGCCGGTAGAACCGGCCCTTGGACACTTGGAAGATCATCGCTGTCCGTCGCGAGCGATTGGCGAGGCAATCGCGCAGCAGGTCAGCGGTGACTTTTTTACCAGACCACTTCAGCCATCGAGCAGTTCAGGCCCGAGCCGATGCCCAGAAGCGCGATGCGATCGCCCTTCTTCAGCTTGCCCAGCTGCTTGAGCTTGCTCAGCACGATCGGCACCGAGGCCGGGCCGATGTTGCCGTGCTCGCCGAAGATGGTCATGACCTTCTTCGGGTCGATGCCGAAGTTCTTGATGAACGCAGCGGTGTGCGGCTGGCTGACCTGGTGGATCACGAACTGGTCCAGCTCTTCCACGGCCCAGCCGAGTGCGATCTTGGCGGCAGTGAAGGTCTTCTGCGCCAGCTTGATGCCTTCGATCAGCAGCAGGCGGGTGTCGGTGACCATGCGGTCCAGGTTGCCCAGGCACAGCTGGTTCCACTCGGTGGCCGAGCGGGTCACGCCGCCCTTGTAGCGCGGGGCGTCCGGCACCAGCTCCGAGCGCGCCATGACCATGGCAGCGGCACCCGAACCGGTGGTCAGCGCCGCCAGTTCGTTGCGGAAGTCGTCGGCGGTGACGTCCGGCGCGGTCATCCGCTCCAGGGTCTTCTCGTACACCAGGTTGGCGGTCTCGCCGTCCACCACCAGCGCGTAGTCGATATCGCCGCGCTCGATCATGCGCGCCGCGATATCCATGCCGTTGATGAAGGCCAGGCAGGCATTGGCGACGTCGAAGGTCATGCACTCGTCGCTGACGCCGAGGTTGCCGGAGACGATCGACGCGGTGGACGGCTCCAGGTAGTCGCGGCTGACCGAGGTGTTGACCAGCAGGCCGACCTGCGTCGCATTGATGCCTGCGTCTTCCAGCGCCTTGCGGCCGGCCATGGTGGCGGCGTCGGAGGCCAGCACGCCGTTGTCCCACAGGCGGCGGGCATGGATGCCGGCGATATCGCCGAGCACGTCGGTGCGGATACCAAGGCGATCGAGCGTCGGCTGCAGCCGCTCGTTGATTTCCTTGGTCGTCAGCGTATGCGGCGCATCAACGTGTGCCAGGCCGGCGATCGAGACATTCTTGAAGAGCATCGAGGTTAGCGCCAAGGCTCAGGCAAAAGGGGGCGCTATTCTATAACTCCCGGGGCCTTCACCGCATCTTTACGAATTCAGGCTTGGCCGTATGGTGAAGCATTCAGCGCGGCGGGCACTGGAATGCGGCAAAGCGCTGGCTGCCATCGGCCGGAGCGGCGGCGGCCTGTACGGCGTTGGCGCCTGCGCTCGGGGCCTCGTTGCGGGCCAGGGTTTCCAGCTCTTCCTGCACACGCAGCGGGTTGCGGTTGTAGAAGCCGACCTTGCTCTTCACGGTCACCACCACCTCGCCCTTGGCGATGCAGCCAGCGGGAACCGGGCCTGCCGGCAGCACGCGGGTCGCCTTGCCGACCGGTTCGATCGGCACCCAGGTACAGGCGGTGACGGTGAGCAGCAGGGAGGAAAGCAGCAGAACGCGCATGGGCAGATCCTGGAAGGGTATGGGGGGATTCTGCCTGAACAGCCTGAATCGAGGGTAGCCGGTGGGTGGGGTCAGATCCCCCGCAGGGGGTCCTGACCCCGCCTTCGGGTCACGGAGTTGCCGGCCAGCGGCCGGCACTACCACGGCAAGGTTGCCGGCCAGCGGCCGGCACTACCGGAGGAGCCGGCCCGCCCCATGGCGGGCCGGGTATTGCCTTACTTCTTGACCGGGTTGCCTTCGGCATCGATCACCGTCACCTCGCCCAGGTTCAGCGCGCGCACGGCCGCTTCGGTCTGCTTGAGGTCACCCACCACCACCCAGGTCAGCGCCTGCGGCTTGATCTCGGCGGCGGCCTGCTGCACCTGTGCCGGGGTCATCGCCTCGATCTCGGCCTTGCGGCGCAGCACGTAGTCATCCGGGCGCTTGAACTGCACGATCGAACCGATGGTCGACGCCACCGCGCTGGCGGTCTCGTAGGCACCGGGCAGGCTCAGGGTCTGGATGTTGCGGATGCGGTTGACCTCGGCGGCGGTGGCCGGCTTGCTGCCGTCGGCGAACGCGGCGATTTCCTTGCGCATTTCCGCCATCGCCGGGCCGGTCTTGTCGATCTGCACCGGCGCGCTGGCCATCCACGGGCGCTGGCCCACCGAATTGATCGCGCTGCTGCGCGCACCGTACGACCAGTGCTTGTCCTCACGCAGGTTCATGTTCAGGCGCGAGGTGAAGTCGCCACCGATCACGCCGTTGGCGATATCGAAGCGGGTCGAGCTGGTGGCGCTGGACGGCGCGACCACCTGGCCGGCGAACAGGTTGGCCTGCACCGCGCCCGGCTGGTCGATCAGGAACACACGCGGGCCCTTCGGCAATGCGACGTCGGTCGCCGCCTTCACCTGCGGAGCATCGCCGGCAGCCTTCCAGTCGCCCAGCTGCTTGTCCAGCAGCGGCACGATTTCCGCCAGCGTGGTATCACCGACCACGATCAGGGTGCCGTTCTGCGGGCGCAGCCAGTCGTGGTGGAAATCAACCAGATCTTCGCGGGTCAGGCCGCTGATCGCCGCCTCATCGCCACTGCCGGTGAACGGAATGGCATACGGGTGGCCCTTGCCATACAGCAGTGGCGGCAGCACGCGCATCGCCACCGCACCCGGGTTGACCTTCTCCTGCTGGATGCCGGCGATCCAGGTCGCCTTGACCCGGTCGATCTCACCCTGCTCGAAGCGCGGCTCGCGCAGCAGGTCGCGGTACAGCGCCAGCGACGGTGCCAGGTTTTCCTTCAGTGCCGACAGGTCCACGCTCATCGAGTCCAGGCCGGCCGATGCATCCAGGCTGGCGCCCAGCGCATCGGCAGCATCGGCGAAGGCCAGCGAGCCGAGCTTGCCGGCGCCTTCGGTCATCAGGCTCATGGTGAAGTTGGCGGTGCCCGGCTTGCGGCCCTGGTCGGCGCTGAAGCCGCCCGGGAACTGGTAGCTGAACTGCACCACCGGAATCTCGTGGCGTTCGGCCAGGATCACCTGGGTGCCGTTCTTCAGCGTGGCGCGCTGCAGCGCCGGGAACTTCAGCTGCGGGAACTCGCGGGTCTGCGGCACGCCGGCCTTGCGGTCGACCTGCTCCGGCAAGGTGCTGTACTTGGGGTCCACCGCGGGAACGTTGAACGGCTTCGGTGCCTGGCTCGGGTCTTCCTTCAGCGCCACACGCTCACCCGGTGCGATCACCAGGGTGTGGCTGCCCTTGTCCAGCCACTGCGCGCCCAGCCGGCTCAGATCAGCGGCACTGGCCTTCTCGATGTTGGCCAGCGAGGTGCGGAAGCAGCCCGGGTCGCCGGTGAACACCGCGCACTCGGCCAGTGCGTCGGCCTTGCCGCCGAAGCCGCCGATGCGCTCGATGCCGCGGATGAAGCCGGCGCGGGCACCGGTCTTGGCGCGCTCCAGCTCGGCCGCGGTGGGACCCTGCTTGATCAGGCGGTCCAGTTCCTCGTCGATGATCTTCTCGACCTTGGCCGGGTCCTGGCCCTGCTTGACCGTCGCCATGATCACGAAGTTCGAACCCAGCTGCGAGGTCGAAAGGCCCGAGGCGATGCTGTCCACCAGCTTGTCCTGGTGCTGCAGGCGCTGGCTCAGGCGCGAGGACTTGGCACCGCCCAGGACCTGCGCGAACAGCTGCAGCTGATCGACATCGGTGGTGCCGACCTGCGGCACGTTCCAGGCGCGGTAGATGCGCGCCTGCGGCACCTTGTCGGTCATCGTCTCGCGCGTGTCGGCGTTGCGCTTGGCCACGTTCACTGCCGGCTGCGCCATGGTCGGGCCGGCCGGGATGCTGCCGAAGTACTTGCCGACCTTTTCCTTGGCAGTGGCCAGGTCGATGTCGCCGGCCAGCACCAGCACCGCGTTGTTCGGGCCGTACCAGGTGCGGAACCAGGTCTTCACGTCATCCAGCGACGCCGCGTTCAGATCGTTCATCGAACCGATCACGCCGTGGTGATACGGGTGGCCTACCGGGTACAGCGCCTTGTTGAGCTGGTCCCAGGCCTGACCGTAGGGCTGGTTCTCGCCCTGGCGCTTCTCGTTCTGCACCACGCCACGCTGTTCGTCCAGCGCCGCCTGGTCGATCGCACCGACCAGATGGCCCATGCGGTCCGACTCCATCCACAGCGCCATGTCCAGCGCGGTGGTGGGCACGTTCTCGAAGTAGTTGGTGCGGTCGGTATTGGTGGTGCCGTTCTGGTTGGTGGCACCGACCTGCTTGAACGGTTCGAAGAATTCGCCGTCGTGGTTTTCGCTGCCCTGGAACATCAGGTGTTCGAACAGGTGCGCGAAGCCGGTACGGCCGGCCGGTTCGTCCTTGCTGCCCACGTGGTACCAGACGTTGACGGCGACGATCGGCGCCTTGCGATCGGTATGCACGATCACGCGCAGGCCGTTGGGCAGGGTGAACTGCTCATACGGGATATCGACCTTGGCCGGTGCGGCCGGCTTGGCCGCCAGCGCATGGGAAGGCACAAGCGTGCCCAGGGCGGTGCTGAGGGCGACGGCCAGCAGTGCAGCGCGCGGGCGAAGGGCGAGAGACATATCCGGATCCTTGGTCACATAGGTGAACCCCGATCCTAGCCTGCGCACGCAGCGGCAGGAATCGGCCAGCAGTCACTGGGGGTGTTTGCCCCTGTGCCCCATCCGCAGCGCCGATCTGCGCTGCCTGACCGGTCACAAGCGCCCGCCAGGACCGTCCGGACAGTGTCCGCAGCACATCGAATGGACAGGTGTCCGCCTACCGGACACTTCTCGGCCAAACAAAAACTCTTGCAAATCAACAACTAAAAGTTGGCACGGGGATTGCTTGGTACTTCCTGCGCCAGGAAGGGCTTCAGATGAAAGCTGACTGAAGACTGAACAAATGCAGGAGACCGAAAATTTTCCTTGCAAGCCCAGAATCGGTGTACTACATTACTACCACACCACTGATCACCAACACTAAACAGGCCCCGTCATGAACGCCAAGACCATTGCCATCGCCATCGCCCTGATCGCCGGCACCGCGGTTGTTTCGTCGGTGCAGGCCTCCGAATCCATCCCGACCCTGGCCACCGTGCAGGTCCGCCCGGCCGCCGACCAGCTGGCCCAGCAGGCCTGGGAACAGGCCAGCGGCATCCCGACCCTGGCCACCGTGGAAGTGCGCCCGAGCGCCGACCAGCTGGCCGAGCGCAACGGCTACGTTGCCGCCCCGGTTGCTGCCGCGATGCCGATCACCACCCTGGCCTCGGTGGAAGTGCGCCCGAGCCTGGAACAGCGCGTCGCCCTGGCCGCCGAAATGGAAGCCCAGCGCTACGCCGCCACCCTGGCTGCCGCCGCCACCAACGTCGCCAACTCGGTCATCGTCAACCTGCCGGCCCTGCAGGTGCGCCCGAGCGCCGCCGACCTGCAGGCCCTGGCCACCGAAACCGCCCAGGTCCTGCTGCGCCCGTAAGCGGTGCCGCCCTGCCCAGCGCAGGGCGTGCGCCGTAAAGGCGGCGGTCGTCGCAGGTACACTGCGCCGATGAATGCCGCGCCCCAGTTCCATGTGATCCTGTTCCAACCGGAAATCCCGCCCAACACGGGCAATGTGATCCGGCTCTGCGCCAACACCGGCGCGCAGCTGCACCTGGTCGAGCCGCTCGGCTTCGCACTGGAAGACAAGCAGCTCAAGCGCGCCGGCCTGGACTACCACGAATACTCGCGCCTGCAGGTGCACCCCGACCTGGACACCGCGCTGGCGCGGATCGCACCGAAGCGCTTGTTTGCCCTGAGTACGCGTGCCAGCGTGCGCTACGACAGCGTGGCCTTTGAAGATGGTGATGCCTTCCTGTTCGGCCCGGAAAGCCGCGGCCTGCCGCAGGACGTGCTCGATGCCTTGCCCGATGGCCGCCGCCTGCGCCTGCCGATGCGGCCGGACAACCGCAGCCTCAATCTTTCCAACACCGTTGCGGTGGTGATGTACGAAGCGTGGCGGCAGCACGGGTTTGCTGGCGGCGCGTAAACCGCCTCAGGTGGGTGTGGACCTGCTACTGGTGGGTGCGGACCCTGGTCCGCACTGATGCCCGGTCGCGCGCTGAAGGAATGTGCCAACCAAGGTTGGCACCTACCAAAGGCAGGTCCAGGCAGGCGCCGAGAACCTCTGATGGCTGTGGATCGCTTCTGGTGGGTGCGGGCCTTGGTCCGCACCGATGCCTGGTCGCGCGCTGAAGGAATGTGCCAACCAAGGTTGGCACCTACCAAAGGCAGGTCCAGGCAGGCGCCAAGAACCTCTGATGGCTGTGGATCGCTTCTGGTGGGTGCGGACCTTGGTCCGCACCGATGCCCGGTCGCGCGCTGAAGGAATGTGCCAACCAAGGTTGGCACCTACCAAAGCACATCCCAGGTGGCCGTGGCAGGTGCCATGTGCAGCAGATCCACGCCATGCGTGGATGGTGTTCCCCGCACCGCCTAGAACGCGTTGATGCCGGTCAGTTCGCGGCCGATCACCAGCTGGTGCACGGTCTCGGTGCCTTCATAGGTGATCACCGATTCCAGGTTCAGCGCATGCCGGATCGCTACATGCTCGGTGGTGATGCCGGCGCCGCCCAGCAGATCGCGACACTCACGGGCGATGTCGATGGCCATGCGGCAGTTGTTCCACTTGGCCAGGCTGACCTGCTGCGGCTGCAGCTGGCCAGCTTCCTTCAGGCGGCCCAGCTGCAGCGCCAGCAGCTGCGCGGTGGTGATGCGGCGGGCCATTTCGGCCAGCTTGATCTGCGCGCTCTGCGTGGCCGCCAGCGGGCGACCGAACAATACGCGCTCCTTGGCATAACCCAGTGCTTCATCCAGGCAGGCAATCGCCGCACCGATCGGCCCCCAGCTGATGCCATAGCGGGCCTGGGTCAGGCAGCCCAGCGGCCCCTTCAGGCCCTTCACGTTCGGCAGCCGGTGGCTGTCGGGCACGCGCACGTCATCGAAGAACAGCGCCCCGGTCAGCGATGCGCGCAGGCTCATCTTGTGCTTGATCTCCTGCGTGGTGAAGCCGGCCATGCCCTTTTCCAGCACGAAACCCTGGATGCCGTCCTCGGTCTGCGCCCAGACGATGGCCAGGTCGGCCACCGGGCCGCTGGTGATCCACATCTTGCTGCCGCTGATGCGCCAGTCGCTGCCGTCGCGCACCGCGCGGGTCTTCATGCTGGCCGGATCGGAACCCCCATGCGCCTCGGTCAGGCCGAAGCAACCGATCAGTTCGCCGCGCGCCATCGCCGGCAGCCACTGCTGGCGCTGTTCCTCGCTGCCATAGGCGTAGATCGGGTACATGCACAGCGAGCTCTGCACCGAGACGAAGCTGCGCAGGCCCGAATCGCCGCGCTCCAGCTCCTGGCAGATCAGGCCATAGCTGACCGCGCCGAGGCCACCACCGCCGTACTCGGTCGGCAGGGTCGCACCGAGCAGGCCCAGTGACGCGATCTCCGGCACCAGTTCATCGGGGAAGCGGGCCTGGTCGAAGGCATCGCCGATGATCGGCAGCACGCGCTCGTTGGTGAAACGGGCGACGCTCTCCTGCACCGCGCGCTCTTCCTCGTTGAGCAGGGAACGGACATCGAACAGATCGTACGGATGCAAAGCCATGGCACTCACGCGCAGTCAGGACCCGGCCATTGTCGGTCATCCGCAAGCATCGCGTCTGGTAGGTGTGGACCTTGGTCCACACGGAAGCGGGTCCGGGCGGTGAAACAATGTGCCAACCAAGGTTGGCACCTACCCGGCCACGTGCATTACGCTGCACCGCAGCAATCATGACGTGAACATCGTCGATCTAGCTCGATCACGCGCGGCCCGGTACCCTGACACATTCAAACAACCGTTTCGCTCGTGGCTGCACGCGCGATTCCCAGGCACCGCCGGTGGCCCCGATGCCGGCCCTACCCACGAGTCATGCAATCGATGAGCGCTGAAGCCAACGCCCTGCCCCCGCGTGAAGTAATGGAGTTCGACGTGGTGATCGTCGGCGCCGGCCCCGCCGGCCTGGCCACCGCGATCCGCCTGCGCCAGCGCGCGATCGAAGCCGGCCGCGACCTGTCGGTGTGCGTGCTGGAGAAGGGCTCCGAACCGGGCGCGCACGTCCTTTCCGGCGCCGTGATGGATCCGCGCGCACTGACCGAACTGTTCCCGGACTGGGCCGAGCGCGGCGCACCGCTGAAGCAGAAGGTCACCCGCGACGAATTCCTGTTCCTCAGCGAAACCGGCGCACGCAGCACGCCCAATGCGCTGCTGCCGGAGTGCTTCCACAACGAAGGCAACTACATCATCAGCCTGGGTGAAGTGACCCGCTGGCTGGCGCAGCAGGCCGAAGCGCTGGAAGTGGCGATCTTCCCCGGCTTCGCCGCAGCCGAGGTGCTGTACGGCGACAACGGTGAAGTGATCGGCGTGGCCACCGGCGACATGGGCATCGAGAAGGACGGCAGCATCGGCCCGGCCTTCGAACGGGGCATGGCGCTGCAGGCCAAGTACACGATCTTCGCCGAAGGCGCACGCGGCCACCTCGGCCGCCAGCTGATCGCGCGCTACAAGCTGGACGAAGGCAAGGACCCGCAGGCCTACGGCATCGGCATCAAGGAACTGTGGCAGATCGACCCGGCCAAGCATGAGCCGGGCCTGGTGGTGCACGCCGCCGGCTGGCCGCTGGACAGCGACACCTACGGCGGTGCGTTCCTGTACCACGCCGACGGCGGCAAGGTCGCCATCGGTTATGTGGTTGGCCTGGACTACAGGAACCCGTGGCTGAGCCCGTTCGAAGAGTTCCAGCGCTTCAAGACCCATCCGTCCATCCGCAAGCACCTGGAGGGTGGCACCCGCATCGGTTACGGCGCGCGTGCGATCACCGCCGGTGGCCTGCTGTCGCTGCCCAAGACCGTGTTCCCCGGTGGCGCGCTGGTCGGCTGCGAGGCCGGCTACCTCAACGCCAGCCGCATCAAGGGCAGCCATGCCGCGATCAAGACCGGCATGCTGTGCGCCGATGCCGCGTTCGACGCGCTGGCCGCCGACCGCCAGCACGATGAACTGAGCGCCTACCCGAAGGCGTTCGAAGCCAGCTGGCTGTTCACCGAACTGCAGCAGGCCAAGAACTTCAAGCAGTGGTTCAAGAAGGGCCAGACCGTGGCCACGCTGATGACCGGCGTGGAGCAGTGGCTGCTGCCGAAGCTGGGCGTGCGCAATCCGCCGTGGACCCTGCACCGCACGCAGCCGGATCACGTCTGCCTGGAGCCGGCGGCCAAGCACACCCGCATCGCCTACCCGAAGCCGGATGGCGTGCTGACCTTCGACCGTCTCAGCTCGGTGTTCCTCAGCAGCACCAACCACGACGAGAACCAGCCCAGCCACCTGACGCTGAAGGACCCCAGCATTCCGGTGAAGGTGAACCTGGCCGAGTACGCCGGCCCGGAAGCCCGCTACTGCCCGGCGGGTGTGTACGAGTTCGTCGGTGAAGCCGACAACGCGCGCCTGCAGATCAACGCGCAGAACTGCGTGCACTGCAAGACCTGCGACATCAAGGACCCGACCCAGAACATCGTCTGGGTGACCCCGCAGGGCGGTGGCGGCCCGAACTATTCGGGCATGTGATTGCTCCGGGCTGCGACCGCGTGTCGCAGCCCACCTGCCCCGCTGCGTCGCTATCCTGCCCGCCCATGCGTGCCTTCCGCCTGCTCATCACCATTGCTTTGGCCCTGGCGGCCACGGCCTGCCAGCGCCCGCCTGCGGCACCGGCCACGCCGGAACAGGCGCAGCAGCAGGCCATGCAGCGCGCGTTCGAGCTGTGCGCCGGCTGCCACACCGTGCAACCTGGTGGCATCCATCGCTTCGGACCCAATCTGCACGGCGTGATCGGACGCCGCGCCGGCAGCCTGCCCGACTATGGCTACTCCGACGGCATGCGCCGCGCCAACATCACCTGGACCGCGCAGACCCTGGATACCTTCCTGCAGTCACCCACCCACGTGGTGCCCGGTACGCGCATGTACAACGCCTTCCCCAGCGCCGAACGCCGCGCACTGGTGATCGCCTACCTGCAGCAGCAGTCGGCTCAGTGAGCCAGGCGCTGCAGCTGTCGCTGCAGCCGTGCCACAAATTCCGCCACCGCCGCGAACAACGGCGCCACATCGGTTTCCGCCGCATCCTGCAGACGCTCCACCAACGCATTGGCCTGCCCGGCCAGCACTGTCGCTCCCACCGCGCCCAACCCACCGGCCTGACGATGCAGGTGCAGTGCGGCCGCCTCGCGATCTCCAGCCTGCAGCGCGCGCTGCACGGCGGCAAGATCACCCTCGCTGGCCTGCAACAGGCTGTCGCGCAGCTGCTCGGCCACCGCACGTGAGCCGAAGCGCCGCTGCAGGCTGTCCAGATCGGGCAGCGTCCCAGCATCGTCGACGGCGGACTCGGCCTGCGGCTCCTCAAACGACTGTCCCTGCGCCTGCGGCAACCAGCGCAGCAGTGCGGTGCGCAGCGTGGCCAGTGACAGCGGCTTGGCCAGCACTTCGTCCATGCCGGCCTCGCGGCAGCGCCGTGCATCGTCATCCAGCACGCTGGCGGTCAGCGCCAGCACGGTCAGCCGCGGCTGGCCGTTGCGGCCCTCGCGTTCGCGCAGCAGGCGGGTGAAACCGAAGCCATCGAGCACCGGCATCCGGCAGTCGGTGATCACCAGATCGAAACTCTCCGACGACAGCCGATCCAAGCCCTGCTGGCCGTCACCGACCATCACATGCGGCACCCCCAGCTGCTGCAGTCGCCAGGCCATCATCGCCTGGTTGGTCGGGTGGTCTTCGATCACCAGCACCCGCGCCTGGCGCAGCGCCGGCGGCAGCAGTGAGGCCTGTTCCTGCTCGGCGACCAGCGCTTCCACATCACCGCTGCCGGCTTCCACCAGCGACAGCCGCACCTCGGCGCGGGTCCCTTCGCCCAGCGTGCTGTGCAGCTCCAGCTCGCCGTCCATCATCTGCACCAGGCGCTGGCAGATGCTCAGGCCCAGGCCGGTACCCCCATGGTCGCGCTGGATGTAGGCACCGGCCTGGGTGAACGGCGCAAACAGGTGCTGCAGCTGTTCCGGCGCGATGCCGATGCCGGTGTCGGTGACGCTCAGGCACAGCGGCTGGCTGCCGTCTTCGGCGGTCGGCCCCAGCACGTCCAGCTGCAGCCGCACTTCGCCGCGCACGGGTGAACTTGATGGCGTTGCTGAGCAGGTTGAACACGATCTGGCGCAGGCGCACGCCATCCACTTCGTGCGCGGCCGCCAGCTGCGGGTCGATCTGCACGTGCAGGTCCAGCCCACGTGCACTGGCCTGCGCCGACAACAACCGGCACACGCTTTCCAGCAATGGCCGCAGCGGCTGCGGCACCGGTTCCAGGCGCAGCGCGCCGGCCTCCAGCCGCGAGTAGTCAAGAATATCGTCGAGGATCTGCCGCAGCATCTGCGCCGAATCCTCGATCACCCCGAGGATGCGCTGCTGCTCGGCATCCAGCGGCGAATGCGCCAGCACTTCCAGCATGCCCAGCACGCCACTCATCGGCGTTCGGATTTCATGGCTCATGGTCGCCAGGAAACGCGACTTCGCCTCCGCCGCCTGTTCGGCGTCGGCCTTGGCCGCAGTCAGGGCCTCGGCCTGTGCACGCGCCTCGCTGACATCCACCCAGTATCCACTCCAGGTGACCACGCCCGCTTCCGCCGCATAGGGATGGGCCTGGCTGCGCACCCAGCGCGCGCCGGTGCCTTCAGGTCGCAGCCGGAATTCGAGAACAAGCGGTGCGAACTGGCGCGCCGCCTGCTCGACCGCATGCAGGATGTGCTCGCGGTCGTCTTCCTCGATGCGCTCCAGCAGGCACATTGCATCCTGTTCGGCCTGCTGCCGGCTGATCCCGAACAACGCCTGCAGGTCACCGGCAATGAACGGGAAGCTGAGAGTTCCGTCTGCCGCGCGGCGAGCCTGATAGACCACGGCGGGCAGGTTGTCGGTGACTTCGGCCAGGCGCTGTTCCAGGTGACGCCGTCCGGCCACCTCGCGGCGCAGCCGCCAATGCCCGATGGCGTGCACCAGCAGCGCGGTGAGCAGCACCAGCAGCAGCGGCACGCCCCAGCGCATCGCGCTGTTCCAGTCTAGGCCGTTGCGGTACTCGACGGCCAGCCAGTCCCCGCGCAGGGCCTCGCGCTTGCGCGGCGTCATCTGCAGCAGCAGGCGGTCGAAGGTGGTGGCCAGGGCGGCATGGCGGCGCTCAACCGCCAGCACCAGCTGATCGTTGAAACCTGCCGGTGCCGCCACCTGCAGGCGCCCCGGGAAGCGGTTGCGCAGCAGATGGTCAACCAGTGCCAGATTGCCTACGTAGGCATCGGCGTCGCCATTGATCAGGCGCTGCAGGGCCTGTTCCGCGCTGCGTGCCGCGATGATCCGCGCCTGCGGCGCCTGCTGCAGCACATAGCCACGCACACGTTCCGGATCGGACAGCAGCACCCGCTTGCCCTGCAGGTCGGACAGGCCCAGCAACGCCGGGCTGTCACGCCGGCTGACGATCACGTTCGGCACGCTGATGAAGGGCTGGCTGAACACCCAGTCCGGGCCCAGGTAGCGAGAATCGGCAGGAATGCCCATCACCGCCTGCAGCTCGCCGCGGCGTGCCTTCTCGCGCACCTCGTACCAGTCATGGCTGTTTTCCACCTGCAGGTTGGCGCCAGCCTGCAGCAGGCGCCGCAGGTATTCGCTGGCCAGGCCACTGGGTTTGCCATCCTGGTCCGCGAACGACAGCGGCGCCGCGTTCGGCGCGAAGCCGATCTTCAACGGCTGCTCCAATACCCGTTTCTCGGCCTGGCTCAACGCCAGCTGTGCCGATGCCGACCACTGCGGAGGTGGCAGCCAGCGCTGCACCAGCGCATCGCGCTGGGCCTGGCTGGTCGCAGCCAGTGCCAGGTCCAATGCTTCGGCCAACGGCTGCTTGCTGTTGGGAACACCGAAGTGCAGCCGTTCGGGCGGCAGATCGCTGGGACGCAGCAGCACGACCCCCTGCAGGTCCTCGCGTGCGATCAGTTCGGTGGCCACGTAGGCATTGCCGATGTAAACATCTGCCTTGTCGTCTCTGACCATCTCCAGCGCCGCCAACGAGCTGTTTGCGACAAGCTGTCGTGCCCGGGGAAAGCGCGCCCGCACCTGCGGGCCGGTCAGGAAGTCCTGCTCGATCACCACCCGCAGTCCATCCAGGTCGGGGATGTCGGAGGCACGCAGGTCATCCGGGCGTCCCACCAGGGCCAGCGGTGCCTCGCCATAGGCGGCGGTATAGACCATGCAGCGGGTGCGGTCGGCACTGAGACCGACATTCATCACTACATCGATCTCGCCACGACATGCCGCATCCAGCACGGATGTCCAGTCGGGATAGCGCCGTGCCTCCACCTTCACGCCCAGCTGACGGGCGAGAAGCGACAGATAATCCGGGCCCAGGCCGACCTGCTGGCCATCACGGAGGGACTCGAACGGCGGCCAGCCACTGTCATACTGGCCCACGACGATGCTCGGATGCGCGGCAAGGTACTCGCGCTGCAGCGGGCTGAGCGGCAACAGCCCAGGCACTGCCTGTGCCAGCGCCGCAGGCAGCACCAGCACGGCCAGCAGCAGGACCAGCCCGCGAACAGCCCAGCTACGCATCGGCGTTGATCTCCTAGAATCTGCCAGGAACCGCGATGGTCGCGGTCCGGCGTGCCCGGTGGCCATACTAGAGCATGAGCTTGCGCATCATCATCGCAGACGACCACCCGGTGGTCCGTATCGGTACCCGTGCCGTCATCGAATCGAGCGGGGTTGGCCGCGTGGTCGGCGAAGCCGACAGCGCGCAGGCGCTGATGGCCCTGCTCGGCAGCCAACCCTGTGACCTGCTGGTAACCGACTACTCCATGCCGGGCAGTCCCCAGGCCGACGGCTTCGCCATGATCGGCATGATCCGCCGCCGTCATCCCGACCTGCCGGTGCTGATGCTCAGTGTCTCCAACAACCTGGCGATCCTGCGCATGGTGCTCGACAGCGGCGTGCTCGGCCTGGTCGACAAGAGTTCGTCGATGGACGAACTGCCACAGGCCATCCAGGCGGTCTACCGGGGCCAGCCCTACATCAGCCGCAGCCTGCGCGAGCGGGTCGAGGCCGCTGGCAGCTGGCGCATGCGCGAGGGCGACGGCAAGCCACTGTCGCCACGCGAGGTGGAGGTGCTGCGGCTGCTGGGCACCGGCATGACCGTGAAGGAAATCTCGCTGCAGCTGCACAAGAGCGTCAGTACCATCAGCCGGCAGAAGGGTGACGCCATGCTCAAACTGGGCCTCAAGGGCGACGCCGAGCTGTTCGATTACCTGCGCGACGGCAAGATCTGAGAGCCAGATCACACAAGAAGGGCAGCTGCCACCGCCCTCTTTGACCGGCCGCCGATCTGTGCCAAGATGGTCCGGCATGAGTTCTCAATGCGAGGTCGAAGGAATCGACCGGCTCATGTCCTCGCTCCCGTCCCTGGTGGACGTGGCGCGGTTTCCTGCCGGCCGTCTGGCCCGGCAACGCTGACCATGGAGAGGCGCATGCATCATCCCCCCAAGCTACGTTGGACCCTGCCGTTGCGGCCTCTGCGCGCATTCGCGGCGTGCCTGCTCGTCTCTCTTTCCGCTGCCGCCTGCAGCGCCGCCGATCCGGCCCCCTCGTCCTCCCAGCCCGGCGCCCCTGCGCAGGCTGCCAATGCGCCCCGACAGGATGTTGCCCCGATGCAGACCCCCACCCCCGATGCCGCCGCCACCCCGCCCGACGCGCCGACCGTGATGTATTTCACCTACCAGGTGGACGGCGATGGCGCGACCTCCTATGAGGTCCAGAACGGCAGCGTGGCGACCTTCTGGTTCGGCCACACCTTCACTCTCGATGGCACCACGTACTACACGGGTTTCTCCTGGGATACCCGCGAGCACTACGGCAAGCCGGGCGAGCAGACGCCGGCCGGTCCGGATGACCGCGCCAACCTTGCCGAGGCCACCTTCGTGCTGGCCGGCACCGACGCCAGGAAGCCATGGAAGTTCCGTGGCCAGGAATGGACCATCGGCGCACTGGGCGCGTACGACAAGGCCGACGATGTCGATACCCGGCGCAAGCCGCTTGAACATCGCACCGCCGATGGCCGCCTGCTGCTGGCGGTGCCGACCAGCAGCTTCGACCGCGGCATCAGCGGCAGCGGCTATGCCCTGCTGCTGTTCAACCCGAAGCGCAGCGAAGACGACGTGGACAGCAAGGTCTGGCGCTATGTCGGTTCGGTGCGCACCGGCGAAGACAACAGCGCCGCCTGCGACGACGGCAACGTGATGCCGTGCACCGACAGCGATGGCGACCTGGCCTTCATTGCCGACGGCAACGGCCTGCCGCAGCTGACCGTGACCTTCAAGGGCACCACCATCGAAAGCCCGGGCAAGACCCGCGCACTGGGTGCCGGCGACGCCGTGCACTACCGCTTCGACAGCGCGACCCAGCAGTACCTGGCGCGCTGATTCCCACCCGCACACGCGGGTTACCTGTTGACCGACATGTTCTTGACTCACGGATGAGTCCGGTTGGCGATTCGCGGCATCCGCCGCTCCATCAACCCCGAGGAAAACGTCATGGCACAGCATGACTACAGCAGAAAGGAAGTCCTGGACATCGTCGAGCAGGTCGCCAGGCAGAAGGGCATCCCCGTGGATGACTTCATGCGCTTCGCGCACATCGAGACCGGTGGCACCTTCAACGAGCGCGCCCATAACACCTCATCCGGCGCCAAGGGCCTGTTCCAGTTCGTGCCCGGCTCCGCGCGCCAGTACCACCTGACCGGCCACGAGTTCGACCCCACCCGCAACACCGAAGCGGCCGCGCAGATGTACCAGGACAACCTGGACTCGATGGCGCGCCGCAACGAGCGCACCGGCAACCCGTACCTGTCCGGGGGCAACACGCCCACCGGGCTGGACCTGTACCTGGCCCACCAGCAGGGCAGCGCCGGCTACGGCTCGGTGCAGACTGCCATTGCCACCGGCACCTTCGGTGTGGTCCGCAACAGCCACGGCGACGAGATCAACATGCGCCGCAACGTGCTGAACCAGATCGGCTCCGACGCGAAGGCGCTGACCGGCCACACCCTGGCCGAGATGCGCGGGATGAACGACGGCGACCTGGCGCGGACGTTCTCCAGCTATTACATCCACAAGTACGCAGCGATCAGCATTCCGGAAAAGAACATCGAACCGCAGGCGGTAGTGCAGGGCCAGGGCCAGACCCCGGCAGCACCTGCGCAGGCCAGCGCAGCCGTGGCGGCGGGTGCAGCCACGCTGGCGGCAACCGCAACGGCAGCTGCCACACCGAAGCCAGGCATTGAACTGCAGGCCGCCTACGAGGCCGGCGTGAAGTACGACGACGTCAAGTACGCCATCAACATTCCGGGCCACGCACTGTACGTACCGGGCAAGACCGGCAAGAACGTGGAGCAGGGTTACATCGACTGTTCCGGCTGGGTCGGCACGCTGCAGAACCGGACCATGGACGAGATCAACCAGAAGGCCGGGCACGCGGTGTTCAGCAAGGCTGATCGCATCGACCTGGGCAACCTCGGTTCCGGTGGCATCGTGCGCAAGGCGTTCGACCAGTCCGGCGTGCTGCTGGACCGCGACGCGATCCTGAAGCCCGATGCGCTGAAGGAAGGCATGATCATCGGCCTGGATACGGCCAGGACCCGCCATGAGCACTGGAACGGCATCGACCACATCGTGATGGTGGTGCGCGACCCCAACACCGACAAGCTGCTGATCAGCCAGTCCACCGGCAGCAAGGGCGTGCACACCATGCCGGTCGAGGACTACCTCAAGCAGGTGAAGGACCACCCGAACTGGAAGCTGTACGCCTCCGATCCGCTGTCCAAGGCGCGCGACCTGCTGGAAAACCGCACCCAGTCGCACGAGCAGAGCCAGGGCAAGCCTGCGCCCGAGCACAAGGCCGCTGCCACGCCGCACGCCGAACTGTACAAGCAGGGCGCGCACAGCGAGGGCGTGCGCAAGGTGCAGGAGCAGCTGGGCCACCTGGGCTACGTCGGCGCCGACGGCAAGCCGCTGGTCGAAGATGGCCGCTTCGGCCGCAACACCGACACGGCAGTGCGCCAGCTGCAGAAGGACAACGGCCTGGTGGTCGACGGCATTGTCGGGGCGAAGACCCTGGAGGCAATCAAGGACGCACGCGAACGGCCGTTGCTGAACGACGAGCGGCACCCGCGCAATCCGTTGTTCATCCAGGCCAGCAAGGGTCTGGAACTGCTGCCGGCCGGGACCTTCAAGGACCGCCACACGCTGGAAAGCGCTGCTGCGGCTTTGACCAAGGAGGCGCATGCCGCCGGCCTGCAGCGCATCGACTCGGTGGTGCCCAGCCCGAACGGTGAGCGCCTGTTCGCCGTGCAGGGCACCATCGGCGACCCGGCCGCCAGCCGCGTGGCGGTGGAGACCCGTGCCGCCAGCGAGCAGAGCCTGGCGCTCAGCAGCGGTGCGGTGCAGGGCGCGCCGAACGTGCTGCATCAGCAGCAGGACGCCCAGCAGGAGCAGGCCCGGCAGGCCCAGAAGGCGATGGGCGTCTAAGCCCGCGGCGCCTTGGGAGAGAAGGGAGGGCCACGTCCGCGTGGCCTTTTCCCTTTCTGCCAGCTGAGCGGCCGAGGCCGCTTTCAGCCTTGCTTCATGCCGCCTGCCGCTAGATGAATGCGCAAGCCGCACGGTGGACCAGGCAATGTTCCGGCAATGTTGGAACGCCAGCGTGGACATCACGGCAGCCGGGGCGCCCCGCGCCCTCCCTGCCCAGCGTGGCATGCACCTCACAGGAGAACGAACATGCTCAGTACTTCCGCACTCAGCTTCCGTGGTCTGGCGATGGCCCTGGCACTGCTGGCCGGTGTCGCCGTGGTCAGCGATGCCAGCGCGATGTCGAGGAAGGACAAGCGCACCCTGGTCGGCGCCGTGGTCGGTGGCGTGGCCGGCAACCTGCTCTCCAACGGTGATCCCGCTGCCACTGTCGGCGGTGCCGTGGCCGGCGGCGCGATCGGCAACCTGACCACCTCCGACCGCCGCGACCGTCGTTACTACGACAATCGCCGTTACGACAACCGCTACGATCGCCGATACGACCGTGGCTACTACCGCAGCGGCTACTACGACCGCGGTGACGACCGTCGCTGGCAGCGCGAGCGCTACTACGACAACCGCTACTACCACGACCGCGGCCGCCATCGCGGCTGGTAAGCAGCGCGGCATCCCCCGTGCCGATGCACGGACGGGCGGGTCGATGACCCGCCCGTTTGCGTTGGCCGCGTGCATGGCGTTGAATGCGCAGCCTTGGATGTGACTTTCCCCACTGGGGCTGCGGCATGACTTCTTCCTCCCACCGCGTGCAGGGCCTCAACAACGACGAGGTTGCTGCCGACTGGCCACCGATCAGCGCGGCGGACATTGCGTGGCTGCGCCGGCGCTACCCTCAGCTGGATGCAGACAGCCACCCGCACTGGCACAGCCCGCGGCCACTCTCGGCCGCTGCCATCGTCAAAGGCAGGGACGGCGCGGTGTTCATCAAGCGCCACCACCACAGTGTGCGCAGTGCGGCCTGCCTGGAAGAAGAACACCACTTCATCGCCCATCTCGCTGCCGCCGGCGTACCGGTGGTGCAGGTGCTGGCGGCAGCCGATGGCCACACCGCAGTCGAGCACGGCGAATGGACCTTCGAGCTGCATGCCGTGGGCGTGGGCGAGGACCTGTACCGCGATGCCGTGTCGTGGTCGTTGCTGACCGATGTCGCGCAGGCCCGCGAAGCCGGCCGCATGCTGGCCCGGCTGCACCGTGCCGCCGCCAGCTATCACGCGCCACAGCGCAGTACCCATCTGCTGGTGGCGCGCGACGATCTGATCCGCGCCGACGATCCCATCGCCGCGATCAAAGCCGAACTGCCCACACGACCGGGGCTGGCCCGCTACCTCGCGCGCATTCCATGGGAAACCCAGCTTCGCCGCGACGTGCTGCCGTGGCATGCCGGCCTGGCCGAACGCCTGCGCGACGAGCCACGGCTGTGGGCGCACAACGACTGGCATGTCTCCAACCTGCTGTGGCGCGACGGGCAGGTCAGCACCGTGCTGGATTTCGGCCTGGCTTCGCCCACCAGCGCACTGTTCGACCTCGCCACCGCGATCGAGCGCAACGCAGTGGCGTGGCTGGAACTGGAGCGCGGCATGGAGGCGGTGCGCATCGACATCGCACTGGCGTTGCTCGACGGCTACCGCGAGGTGCTGCCGCTGTCGGCGGCACGCGTGCACCTGCTGGCCGACCTGCTGCCGATGGTCCATTTCGACTTCGCACTGTCCGAAGTGGAGTACTTCGAAGGCGTCACCGGCTCGACCGCGAACGCGGATGTGGCCTGGCAGCCCTTCATGCTGGGGCACCCGGTGTGGTTCCACAGCGCGCCGGGGCAGGCACTGCTGCAGGCGCTGCACGCGGCAGCCTGAAGGGCACCGGCTCGCAAATCCGTACCATTTGTAGTGAAATGGTCACCTGAAGCGGGGGTGCCTGGATCTGCCAGGCTGAGAGAGTCCCTTGGAACCTGATCCGGTTTGCACCGGCGTAGGGAGCTTTGAGCCGCAGCCACACCCCCGTCATGGGCCGGTGCACCTGCGCGCCGTCGCTTCGTCTCCCTTGTTGTCCGAAGACGAACCGAATGAACCGCTGCCTGCGCCCCACCCTGCTCTCCCTCGCCCTCTGCGCCGCCTTGCCGCTGCATGCCAGCGAGGCCGACGCTGCCACCGATGCGGCTGCCACCGGCGCCGAGCGCTCGCCCACCGAACTGGCGGCAGTGCGCGTGCAGGCCGGCAAACCCAAGGCCGATACCTCACGCGTGAACGCCTTCGGTGGTGGGTCCTGGAAGGACACCCCGGCCTCGGTGAACGTGCTCGAGCGCGACTACCTCGACCGCCGCCAGGTGCGTTCGCTGTCCGAGCTGGCCAGCAACGATGCCTCGCTGGGTGATGCGTATGCGCCGGTGGGCTACTACCAGAACGTCGCCATCCGCGGCTTTGCGCTGGATGCCGCCACCGGCTACCGCTTCAACGGCCTGTCCATCGCCGGCGAACAGCGCCTGGCGCTGGAGAACGTGCAGTCGGTTGAGATCCTCAAGGGTGAAGCCGGACTGGCCGCGGGTGTGATGGCGCCCGGCGGGATCATCAACTACATCGGCAAGCGCCCGGCCGAAGTGCGCACCGCCACGCTCGGTACCGACTCGGAAGGCTCGCGCTACGTCGCCGTCGATGTCGGCCACTGGATCACCCCGCGTTTCGGCCTGCGCCTGAATGCCGCATGGGATTCCAGCAATTCCTACGTCGAGCACGCCGATGGCCGTCGCAACTTCTACTCGCTGGCCGCCGACTGGCTGATTGGCGAACGCGGCAAGCTGGAAGTGGATGCCAACTACCAGACCAGCTCGCAGCGTTCGGTGTCCGGCTACCAGCTGCTGGGCGCGCGTGAGCTGCCGCACGGCGTGGATCGCGAATTCCTGCTCGGCTACCAGCCCTGGCAGCGCCCGGTGGATATCGCCAGCACCAACATCACCGCGTTGCACACCTACGACTTCAACGATGCCTGGCAGTCGCGCGTCTCGGTCGGCCACAGCCGCTCGGTGATCGATGACAACGTCGCCTTCGCCTATGGCTGCTACTACGCCACGCAGTGCGCCGATGGCAGCGTGCCGGGCAACTACTTCGCGCCCAATGGCGACTACGACGTCTACGACTACCGCAGCCCGGACGACACCCGCCGCAACCAGCAGGCCCGTGCCGAGCTGCGTGGCCGCTTCGAGACCGGCAGCGTCGGCCACCAGCTGACCCTCGGTGCCGATTACTTCCGCCGCACCGTGGACAAGCGCCCGAGCGTCAACGAGTACGTCGGCACCAGCAACATCCACGATGCGCAGGTGCCGGTGTTCGAACCGTCGCCGAAGATGCCCGGCCCCTCCGCACGACGCCTGGACAGCCGCCAGACCGCGTTCTTCGCGCTGGACCGGATGAGCTTCGGTGATGACTGGCAGTGGCTGGCCGGCGGCCGCTTCGTGCGCCTGGACGAGCGTGCCTACGACAAGCGTGGTACCCCGCAGCGGCACAGCCGCCTGTCGCGTTTCCTGCCGCAGACCGCCGTGGTGTGGAAGGCCACCGATCAGCTCAATGCCTATGCCAGCTATGTGCGCGGCATCTCGCTGGGCCAGGAAGCGCCATTCTGGACCAGCAATGCCGACACCTTCCTGCCATCGGTGCAGTCGCGCCAGCTGGAAGTGGGCGTGAAGTACGTGCCGGTCGAGGCGCTGACGCTGGGCGCAGCCGTGTTCCGCATCTCGCAGCCGTACCAGTACGCCAAGCCGGACAGCAGCGACGTCGGCTACACCTTCGTCGAGGAAGGCACGCAGACCCACACCGGCCTGGAGCTGACTGCCAACGGGCAGCTGACAGACGCGCTGCAGATCGTGGCCAGCGCCAGCGTGCTGCAGGCGCGCGCGCGCGACACCGGCACCCCGGCCTATGAAGGCCATCAGTTGGTGAATGTGCCAAAGGTGCGCGCCAGCGTGCACGTGGCCTATGCGCTCCCGTTCGTGCAGGGCCTGGATGTGACCGGCGGCTGGCGCTATGCCGGTGCCAACGTGGCACGCGCCGACGGTGGTGTACGCGCACCGGACTACTCGGTGTTCGATGCCGGTCTGCGCTTCCAGCATCGCCTGCACGAGCGTGCGGTGACCTGGAACCTGTCGGTGGACAACGTGTTCAACCGCTTCTACTGGCGCGATACCGGCAGCAGTGGCGGTGACTACTACCTGTTCCCCGGCGCACCGCGACAGGCCCGCCTGTCGGTGACGTTCGCACTGTGAGCGGCGTCATGCTCGAGTGGACCGCCGCGCTGTGCAGCATCCTTGGCGTATGGCTGATGGCCAAGCGCCGGCTGGTGGCGTGGCCGGTCGGCCTGCTGTCGGTGACGCTGTACGGGCTGGTCTTCGCCGAGGCCAAGCTGTATTCGGACACGCTGCTACAGGTCGCCTTCGGTGGTTTCCTGATCTATGGCTGGCTCAACTGGCGGCAGCACGCCTCCGACGAGGGCAGCGTCCGCATCGTGCCACTGGCACGCGGCAAGCTGCTGCGCGACCTGGCCATCGGCCTGTGTGGTGGCGTGGCGCTGGGTGCGGCCATGCACACCTTCACCGATGCCGCGCTGCCGTGGCTGGACGCGATGCTGACCGCGCTGAGCCTGGTGGGCCAGTGGTGGCAGGCGCGCCGCCACGTGGCCTGCTGGTGGGTGTGGATCGCGGTGGACGTGGTGTACGTGGGCGCGTACCTGTTCAAGTCGCTGCACGTGACCGCCGCGCTGTACGTGTTCTTCCTCGGCCTGGCCGTGTTCGGCCTGCGCGCATGGAGCGCAGCCGCGCGTGAACCGCAGGTGGCAACGCAGTAGCGCCACGCCATGCGTGGCCGGGGCTTACCGGTAGTCACCAACCTTGGTTGGCGCGCGTGCCGACCAAGGTCGGCATCTACCCAACACATCCACGCAGGGCCTGAATCTACTGCACCCGCAAGATCAGTAGAGCCACGCCATGCGTGGCTTGGGGCTACCGGTAGTCGCCAACCTTGGTTGGCGCACGCCTGCCGACCAAGGTCGGCATCTACCCAACACATCCACGCAGGGCCTGAATCTACTGCACCCGCAAGATCAGTAGAGCCACGCCATGCGTGGCTGGGAGCCTACCGGTAGTCGCCAACCTTGGTTGGCGCACGCCTGCCGACCAAGGTCGGCATCTACCCAACACATCCACGCAGGGCCTGAATCTACTGCACCCGCAAGATCAGTAGAGCCACGCCATGCGTGGCTTGGGGCTACCGGTAGTCGCCAACCTTGGTTGGCGCACGCCTGCCGACCAAGGTCGGCATCTACCCAACACATCCACGCAGGGCGTGGATCTACTGCACCCGCAAGATCAGTAGAGCCACGCCATGCGTGGCTAGGGGCCTACCGGTAGTCGCCAACCTTGGTTGGCGTGCGCGTGCCGACCAAGGTCGGCATCTACCAGGCGCATCCACGCATGGCGTGAATCTACTGGGTAAGCAGCAGGCCCAGCCGCAGCGGCTGACGCATGTCGGCCGGTGGCGCGGCCTGCAACGGCGCGGCCTGCAGGGTCGCGCGCAGGTCGGCGTCGACCTGGGCGTCGCCCAGGCTGTCGAATTCGAGTTTCGAAATGCGGCCATCCGCCGCGATCCACACGCTCACCGACAACGGCGTCGGCGTATCCGGGTGTGCCTGCATCCATTCCAGCACGCGCTGCGCCTGCGGGTCCTGCTCCTGCTGCAGGCGCTGCTGCAGCTGGCCACCCACGGCGGCGGCATAGGCCATCCAGTGTGCGGGAGCCTCCTGCGCGGAAACGCTGGCACTACCAAGTGCGAGCGCACCGAACAACGCGGCCAGCGGCCGCCACCAGCGGCGTGCGCCGGTTGTGTTCCTTGCCATCGCCATCGCCCGCCCCTGCGCTCTCATCCAACGTCTGATGGTCGGCGCGGTAGATGACAGGCAGATGGCGGGCGGCGCTGGCCGGCGCGATCAATCGCCCAGGTCGGCCAGCACCTTGCGCGAGGGCGCGAAGAAGGTCACGCCGGTGGTGGCGGTGGAGAAGTCGAGGATGCGGTCATGCAGCGGCGCAGGATTGCCGATGAACATGCGCTCGAGCATCTTCTCGATCACCCACAGGCGGCGGGTATAGCCGATGAAGTAGGTGCCGTATTCGCCACGGCCCGGGTTGGCGAACGGCATGTTGTCACGCAGGATCTCGTGCTCGCCGTCGGCGTCCTCGATGGTGCACAGGGTCTTGTGCGATTTCTGTGCATCGGCCGGTGCATCGTCCAGCTCGATGTTGTCGTGCTTGGTGCGGCCGATGATCGCTTCCTGCGCCTCGGTCTTCTGCGCGCGCCAGGCATCAAGATTGTGCAGGTACTTCTGCACCACGACGTAGCTGCCACCGGCATGCTCCGGATCTTCATCGCCCACGATGGTGGCTTCCGGCAACGACAGCCCTTCCGGATTGGCGGTGCCGTCGACGAAGTCGAGCAGGTCACGGCCATCGAAATAACGGAAGCCGGCCACATCATCGACCGTTTCCACCGCATCGCCGAACGCCATCAGCAGGTTGCGCTCGAATGCCACGATCAGGTCCATGGTGCGCGCACGGATGTGGTACAGCAGGTCACCCGGCGTGGACACCGCGGTGTGAGTCGCGCCCTTGATCTCGCGGAACGGCTTCAGTTCACGCGGCGGCGTGGTGCCCACCAACGGCTGCCACACGCGGTGACCAATGGCCACATTGCAGGTGAAGGTGCGCTCGATTTCACGGATGGCAGTGTTCTTGATCAGGTCATCGGTGCTGGCCAGCACCTCGCGTGCCTTGGCGATCGACGCCTCGTCATCCTTCACTTTCAGCACCAGGAACGCCGCCGAATGGGTGAGCGGCGCGGTGATCTGCTGCGGCTCGTTGTCGAGCGTGTGGTTGAGGGCGGTGATCGGTGCGGGCTGGGAGTTCACGGCGGTTCCTGCTGGCTTGAGGCGGGCGCATCGCGTGTGGCGATGTGCGGGCGATCATAGCGGAACCGCCTGACCGGGGACGGAGCGGTTCTCGTTCCGTCCACCGGCGAAGGTACGAAGACCTCAATCCATATCACTCCAGACCGCCAGCTCGTAGCCATCCAGATCGCGGAAGTGGAAGCGGCGGCCACCGGGGAAGGCGAATACCGCCTGCACCACCTCGCCACCGGCGGCAATCACGCGCTGCTGGGCGTCGGCAAGGTCCGCGCAGTAGAGAATCACCAGTGGGCCGCCCTGCGCACGTACCGGTGTGTCGGACACGAAGCCGCCTTTCAGGCGGCCGTCGTCGAACTCGGTGTAGGCCGGGCCGTAGTCCGTGAATTTCCAGCCGAATACCTCGCCGTAGAAGCGCTTGCTGCGGGCGATGTCGGCGACGTTGAATTCGATGTTGTCGATGCGGCGCTCGGCATCGCGGGGTGCGGCGTGGCTCATGGCGTGACTCCTGGGTGGGAGCCCCAGCTTCGGTCAGCGCGGCACGGCGGTCTTGAACAAAACGGCCATCATCGGCCCCATTCCAGGCGCAGCTGCCGTGCGGTCATGCTGGCAAGCTCGCGCGCCTCACGGCTGAGGTGGGCCTGGTCGGCATAGCCGGCATCAGCGGCCAGCATCGCCAACGAGTGCTGCGGCAGCGCGCGGCTATGGCGAAGAAAGCGCTGCAGGCGCAGGATGCGCTCCAGCGTCTTGGCGCCGTAGCCGAACTGCGACTGGCTGAAACGGCGCAGGCTGCGCGGGCTCAGGTTCAAGCCTGCCGCCAGCTCGTCCAGCGTAGCTTGGCCACGGCCAAGCGCGTGGAACAACACATGAGCCCGTTGCGCCTGCACGTCGAGGGCCGCCGCGCCCATGTGCTGTTGCAGGCACTGCGCCATCCGCTGCAATCGTTGAGCCGGCGCGGTATCGCCAATGGAAGCAGCGGCTGCTGTGGCCCATCCGCCCTTCAGATCGGCCAACGGCACCGCCTGTCCAATGATGCCGGCCAGTGGCAGTCCCAGCGCGGCCAATGCCTGGCCAGGTCGGAAGCGTGCCCCCAGTACCTGTGCACCGGGTGCCAGTGCCGGATGTGCAGCCACCCGATCCGGGCCGACCACGAACAGCGCGCCGTCGCGCCAGAGGATATCCACGCAGCCATCGGGCAATACGGTGATGTGCCCATCGGCATCGGCAGGGAGCTGGCTCTGCCACAGCTGGCCGAAGTGGCCACGCAGCGGCGCAGGCACCAGATGCTCCTGGTAGGCCATGCCAGTACCTGCGAGGGAGGAAGGGTCGCCCATGCCGCATTGTGGCGCCACAGGGCCCATAAAAGTGAAGCCCGGCGCGAGGCCGGGCTTCGGTTGGCGTGTGGGAGAGAGAGAGAGTCACACGCCAGCACAACACGCACTAACGACAGGCGTTTGTTACCAGGTGAAGCGCGGGCCCACGAACCACTCGCGGTCGCCGGCCTTGGCCAGCTTCACTTCGCCACTCAGGCCCCAGTTCTGGTTGAACTTGGCGGTGGCGCCGACGCGGCCGTAGAACTCGCCGTCCGGGTTGTAGCCGTGCTTCTTGCTGAAATCTTCGTAGCCGGCCATCACGTAGCCTTCCACGTACGGGTTGAACGCGGTGCGCACGCCCACTTCGGTGGAGTAGCCGTTGAAGTCCAGGCCGCGCTTCTCGTCGTACTTCTGGTACGCAACACGGGCCACCAGGTCGGTGTTCGGTGCGATGCCGTAGTTGTAGCCGACACCCAGGCGCCACTGGTCGACGTCATTCTTGAACTTGTCGGTTTCCTGGGCGCTGTAGTCGCCAAAGACGTGGAAGTTCGGGTGCACCGCAACGGAACCCTTCACCTTCCAGCCATCGGCGTCGCCGCCCTTGGCATCGGTGTTCACGTAGCCGCCTTCAACGTAGTTGTACGACAGGCCATCGGTTGCCGATGCAGCGAACGGCAGAGCAGCCAGAAGACCCAGGGCAAGCAGCGAATTCTTGTTCATCGGGACACACCTTTAATTATTTTGGTTTCGTCGACCGCCTCCCGGGAGGGGGAGAGAGAGGAGGCGGTCGACAGGTGTGAATTATCCGTTAGGGGGTCTAATCAACCCTGAATATTGAACTGACTGGTGTATAAATAAGGCTGGCGTTCAGGGAACTCCGCATGGCATTGCTGTCGGCTTCTTACGCGCATCACGCTCGATGCTTGATGCGGGCACTGATCCTGATCGCCTCGCCGATCGCGCTGCTGCAGGCACAGGCGGCTGAGCGTGTCGGTCCTGCCGGGCACATCGTCGTACAGACAGACGATGTCACGCGCTTCTTCAAGGTGCTGGACGCCAACCATGGGCGCCCAAGCGCCGATGATCTGCAGCACGGCTATCTGGATGCGGGTACGGATGCCCTGCGCAGCTTCACCGACAGCCGTATCGGCTCGATGGAGCGGCTGGCCAGGGCCATCCAGGACAAGCCGGCATTGTTTGCGAAAGCGAGAACCTGCGCGACCGCATTGCCATCGATCCGCACGCGCGTCGCCGCTGCCGTCGATCAGCTCGGCGCCTTGTTGCCGTCTGCGCGCTTTCCTCCGGTCACCGTACTGGTGGGCCGCGGCAACAGTGGTGGCGTTACCACCGAAGCAGGTGTGGTCATTGGACTGGAAGCGCTGTGCAATGCGGACTGGATGCAGGCCGATGCAAGCGACCGCTTCGTGCACCTGATCGCCCATGAGTACGTGCACGTGCAACAGCCCGGCGCGCGCGTTGATGTCGAGCAGCCCACCCTGCTCTATCAGACGCTGCTGGAAGGCGGCGCCGAATACGTGGCCGAACGGATCTCCGGGCAACCGGCCAACGCGCATCTGCAGCGTTGGGCGCAGGGTCGCGAGTGTGCGCTGGAGCGCGCGTTCCTGCAGGACAGCATGGGTACCGATCTTTCGAGGTGGCTGTACAACGGCCCCGGCGACGATACGCGCCGCGGAGATCTCGGCTACTGGATCGGCTACCGCATTGCCCACGCCTATGTTGCGCGCGGGCCCGACACGCCCAACGCCATCGCCGAACTGCTGGATGTCCAGCCTGGAAACGCTGCAGCGCTGCTGGAAGCAAGTGGATGGCAGCCTGCGTGCGGAGCAGGCGAAAGCACACAGACGCACATGCCGTGATGCCGGCTTCATGCAGGTGAATGGGTGATATTGAACAGGCACAAGGCGATACGCCGGTGCAGATCAGCTCGCTTGATCCCGCTTGTTAAGGTTCGTTGATTTACAGGCCTTCACAGCCCATCCACGTACTCAAATTCCAGCTGAAAGCGCTTGGTAGCGCCGGGAACAAACGCCGCTATATTCCAGCTTCCCCAGACGAAGGAGGGAGTGGAATGAAACTGACCTCGCAACACATGAAGATGGCCCGTGCACTCAGCGTGGCGCTCATCGCCACCGTGAGCCTTGGCGCTTGCGCCTCTTACAAGAACGAGTTTGCAACGATCAACTCGCGTCTCGACCAGCTCGATGTAAAGGTGCAGGGCGCCGCCCAGAGTGCCGAGTCCGCCAACCAGTCGGCGCAGCAGGCCAACCAGCGTCTGGACCAGATCGAAGGTCGCGTGCAGCAGCTTGAAAGGGCACCTGCCGGCCGCAAGCCGCGCGGCTGATCCTCCCTCACCGTTTGAACTGATCCATCTCTGTATCGGGAACCAGTGGCCTTCACCGGCCACTGGCATCCTTCCACCAAGATTGCACTGCAAGGAGCCGTCCCATTCGTACCTCCTCCTCCCCTGCGCGCCGCGCCCTCCATGCCGCACTGGCCATGGCACTGGCCGTTGCGTGCAGCGGCGTAGCCAACGCCAGGGACAAGGACGTACCTGCACCCCCGGTCGCCGCAGTCGATGAACTGCCCGCTGACCAGAGCGTGTCCGAGACGGTGATCGAACTGGCCGGCTGGGTAGTCGCCAGCAAGGACAACCAGGGTTATCCGTTCGCGATCATGGACAAGGCGGCTGCGCAGGTACTGGTCTTCGGTGGAGACGGCAAGCTGCGCGGTGCCGCACCGGCGCTGTTCGGTTCGGCCATCGGCGATCACTCCGCACCCGGCGTTGCCAAGCTCGCGCTGAGTGCGATTCCAGGCCATGACCGCACTACCCCGGCGGGCCGTTTCATTGGTGGCTATGGCCCCTCCGACGATGCCGGTCGCGTGCTGTGGGTGGACTACGATTCCGCCGTTTCGATGCACCCGCTGCCGCCAGGCACTCCGAAAGAGAAGCGCGCCGAACGGCTGGCATCACCTTCGCCGGACGACAACCGCGTTACGCACGGCTGCATCAACGTCACGCCTGCGTTCTACGAGCAGATCGTGCAATCCACGTTCGAGAAGGGCGGCGTGTTCTACATCCTTCCGGACAAGGATTCGATCGCGAAGACGTTCCCGGAGTTCGCGCAGAGCCGGGGCGATGCAAAGGACGAAGGCGAGAAGGGCGCGCGGCGCGCGGGCAAGTAACAGACGCTTTGCCTGCGGCCATGGCTGGTTGTGGCCGGGGTGCGGCCAGGCCTGTTGACGATGCGAGCCTGCGCTGCAGGCAGAGGTTCCCGGGCACGCTCCTGGCAGGCCCCACCTGGACCCCACTCATCGCGGAGGTCCCACCCTCGTGGCGCTGCCCATATGGACCGGATGAGGCATCGCGCTCCCACGACGTCAAAGAATCCTTGAGTTCATGAGGATTTTTTGGAGGCTGGACGCCTTTGCAGATAAATCCTTATTTCAATGAGGATTTTCTTGCATCCAGCTCTTTTGCCAAGAAATCCTCAAGATCGAAAGGATTCTAAGGAATCCTGGGCTTTGCGCGAAGAATCCTCACCGCAGTGAGGATTATATGGTATAGACGATGGGTCGAATCCAGAGCGTCAGGCTCTGCTGGGGGAGTTCCCATTGAAGATCAGGCTTGAGAAGGCTGAGGCCTTGGGACCACTGGTGAGAGCCGCCCGCAAGCATCAGGGACTGCGCCAGGATGCAACCGCCGAAGGCATCGGGGTCAGCGAAAATTTCCTGGCAAAGGTCGAACGCGGCGGTACCACGGTGCAATGGGGCAAGTTGTTCACCGTGCTTGACGAGCTGGGGCTGCATGTCGAAATCGACGTGCCGGACGAAGCGATGGCCCTGCTGGCCAAACGTGCCAACGGGAAGGTGCCATGAGCGCCCCCCGTATTGATCTCAAGGACGTCATTACAACGACCGTCCTGTCTGGACTGCACTATCCGCTTCCACCACGCGAACTGCAGGTCAGCATCGACGAAGCGCCGGTGGGCCGCCTGACCGAAGCAGCAAACCTGTGGCGCTTCACCTATGCGCCGGAGTGGCTCGGCAGCGCACATCGGTTTCCACTGGCGCCTGCGTTGCCACTGCAAGACACCGCCATCCTCGATGGCTCCAGCCAACGCCCCGTGCAGTGGTACTTCGACAATCTGCTGCCGGAAGAGCAGCAACGCACGCTGATGGCAACCGATGCCAGGGTGGATGGCGCGGACGCGTTCGCATTGCTGGCCGCCTATGGCGCGGAATCGGCAGGCTCGTTGACGCTGCTGCCTCCAGGCCAGCGCCTGCCACCCGGCGGCAGAAAACCACTGCCCGATGCGGAACTCTCCACGCGTATCCAAGGCCTGCCACGCACGTCGCTTGCGGCGGGTGCCGCCAAGCGCATGTCACTGGCAGGTGCCCAGCACAAGCTGGCAATCATCGAGACAGGGGGAGAACTCTACCAACCTCTGGGCGCCGAGCCCTCGACCCACATCCTCAAGCCTGACAGCACCAGCAGCAGTTATCCCCACAGCGTGGCCAACGAGTGGTTCGTGATGCGCCTTGCACAGCGCATGGGGCTGCAGGTGCCGAAGATCGAGCGCCGCTACGTACCGGAGCCGGTCTTCATCATCGAGCGCTTTGATCGCGAAATCACCGCCGATGCCATCCATCGCCGTCATGCCATCGACGCCTGCCAGCTGCTCAACCTCGACCGGCAGTTCAAGTACACGCTCGGCAGCATCGACACCCTGAAGGTCATCGTCGAGCAATGCAGAAGCAAGCTCAAGACGCGCGTCCGCCTGTTCGACTGGTTGATCTTCAATGTACTCACCGGCAACAACGATGCGCACCTGAAGAACCTGAGCTTCCTGGTCGACAGCAGGGGCATCGAACTGGCCCCCCACTACGACCTGCTGTCCACCGCATGTTACGAGACCCGCGCGTATGCCGACGAGGGCGCACGTTGGCCAGAACGCTCGGAACTGTCGTGGCCCATTCTCGGTGTCGCGCGCTTCCACGACCTTCGTTTCGAGCATCTGGTTTCTGCCGGTGAAGCGCTGGGCCTGGGAAGGCCGGCTGCCACCCGGCAGCTGCGCCATCAGATCGACCGCATCACGAGCGAAGCCCAGGCGCTTTACGCGCTGGTGCTGCAGGAAAACCAGCAATGGTCGACCCGTTTCGACATCGGCCCAACCTTGGAAGGCGAAGTGCATTTCCTGAGAACACTGGTCCACGTGATCATCGCCGACATGGTGAGGCAGCTTTCACCCGCATGATGCGGCCGCCGGAACATCATCCGGCGTCACCACCGATTACTCGCAGGACTCGCCTTCTTCCTTCAGCATCGCTTTGTCCACCGGCTGCTCGCGCTCGATCAGCGCGCGCTGCTCGTCGCTGGGTTCACCCAGCCACCAGATTCTGCAGCGCGCGGTAAGGCGGCCGACCATCTTCGACTGATCGGGCGAGTACAGCATCGCCAATGCGGTGCCGGGGCAGTCGTGGGCCTGGCAGGCGGTGTAGAACCACCATGGCTCGCCCTGCAGCACCACCAGCTCGCCGGGCCCGCTGGGCCCGCTCAACAGGCGTTCGCGCAGCGACGGAATCTCCTTGTCAGCAGATTCGGCCGCGGCTGTGTTCTTCATCAGGGCGTTGAACGCGGCCAGCACCTTCGGATCCTTGCGGCCACAGTCGTCCACGGTGTTGCCGCCCACCAGGGTGAAGAAATGCGTCGCCAGCGGGTTGTCCGCACAGGTGAGTTCTCCGCCGGCGCTCGGGTCTTCCGGTTCGCCTTCGTTGTCCCACACCGAGGGGTCTACGCCGTCTTCGATGGACGGCGCCTGCTCGACCACCGTTGCCGTGGCCGCAGGTGCTTCGGTGGTTGGTGCCGGTGCGGTCGGTGCTGCATCCGGCGCTGGTGCCTGTCCGCAGGCGGCCAGCAGTGCGACCGTCAGTGCCATCCCTGTGATTCGAATCTTCATTCCTTGTCCTTGTCTGATCTGCGGTGCATGCCGCCGCGCGGGCGCCTGCGTGATTCTAACCAGCAGTGCGCTAGGATGCGTTCGCACGTTCCCGTCATCGCCTGGAGCCGGACGCATGCACCGCACACGACTCGCCGTGATTTTCTGCAGTGCCCTGCTGCTGGCATCGCCGGCCATCGCCCACGATGCTGAAGGTGCGAAGCCCGCACAGCCTCTTCCTGATGCGGCCCTGCCCGCGACGCTGGACCGCGTACTGCGCGACTACGAGCAGGCCTGGCGCACGGGCGATGCCAGGGCACTGGCTGCGCTGTTCGCCGAGGATGGTTTTGTGCTGCAGAGCAACCAGCTACCGGTGCGTGGGCGCAGCGCGATCGAAGCCGCGTATGCCGGCCAGGGCGGCAGCCCGTTGCGGCTGCGCGCGCTGGCGTACTCGGTGGAGGGCAGCACGGGCTACATCATCGGTGCCTACACCTACGGCAACAACGTGGGGGACACCGGCAAGTTCACGCTGACGCTGAAGCGCGTGGGCGACGGGCCGTGGTTGATCTTCTCGGACATGGACAACACCAGCGCGCCGCCACGGGCGCGGTGATGGATTCCGCCGGGCATGGCCCGGCGCTACCGGGCGCCAATCAAGGTTGGCTGCTACCAGAAGCGGATTCCGGAGTAGATCCACGCCATGCGTGGATGGGCCACACACATAAAAAACCCCGGCACGTAGCCGGGGTTTTTCGATTCACTTGAACAGCGTGTCCGGATACTCCGGTTTCTGTTCCCGTGCCAGCAGCGCGCGCAGGCCTTCCTCAGGCGTCTGCTCGCCGTGCAGCACGGCACGCACGCGGTCCGAGATCGGCAGGTCGATGCCATGACGGCGTGCCTGTCGCATCACCTCGTCGGCGGTCTGCACCGACTCGACCACCTGGCCGATTTCGCGCACGGCATCCTGCAGCGTCTGGCCGCGGCCCAGGGCCAGGCCCAGGCGGCGGTTGCGCGACAGGTCGCCGGTGCAGGTCAGCACCAGATCGCCCAGGCCCGCCAGGCCCATCAGCGTTTCCGGCTTGGCGCCGATCGCCGCGGCCAGGCGCAGCATCTCGTTGAGGCCACGGGTGATCAGGCCGGCACGGGCGTTGAGGCCCAGCTGCATGCCGTCGGCCACACCGGTAGCCACGGCCAGCACGTTCTTCATCGCGCCGCCCAGCTCGGCACCGACCATGTCGTCGCCGGTGTAGGCGCGGAACGCCGGGCCATGCATCGCCTCGGCCACCGCCTGCGCGAACTCGGGCACGTCGCCGTGCACGGTGATCGCGGTCGGCAGGCCCTGGGTCACTTCCTTGGCGAACGACGGCCCGGTGACGACGGCCAGCGGCACGTCCTCACCCAGCACTTCGCGCGCCACTTCATGCAGGAAGCGGCCCGAACCAGGTTCGAAGCCCTTGGTGGCCCAGGCCACGCCGGCACCGGCCGGACGCAGCGGCGCCAGCGCACGCACGGTTTCACCGAAGGCATGCGACGGGGTGACCACCAGGATCCAGGCGGCGCCCTCCACTGCCGACGCCAGGTCGGTGGTGGCACGCAGGCTGTCCGGCAGCGGGATGCCCGGCAGGTAGCGCGGGTTCTCGTGGCGCTGGTCGATGGCCTCGACCACGGCAGCGTCGCGCCCCCACAGCACGGTCGGGTGACCGTGCCGTGCGAGCAGGCTGGCCAGCGCGGTTCCCCAGGAACCGGCGCCAAGCACGGCGATCTTGTCAGCGGTAGTGCTCATCCGTGACGTCGCGGCAGGAATCAGGCGTTGCCAGCCGGCTCGGAGTCAGCCAGCGACGGTGCGTCGCCCTGCTCCTGGCGCTGGCGCAGGGTTTCTGCGTACAGGCCTTCGAAGTTGATCGGCTGCAGGAAGAACGGCGGGAAGCCGCCGGCCTGGATCAGGTCGCTGATCAGCTGACGCACGTACGGGAACAGGATGTTCGGGCACTGGGTGCCGAGCAGCACGTCGATCGACTGCGGGTCCAGGCCGACCAGGCCGAACACGCCGGCCTGCTTCACTTCGGCCACGTAGGCGGTGCGCTCACCGGCCTGGCAGGTCAGGGTCACGGCCAGCACGACTTCGAAGGCGTTCTCGCCCAAGCGCTGCACCTGCTGGTTCAGGTTGAGCTGCAGTTCCGGCTGCACCTGGTCATTGAAGATGGTCGGAGCGTTCGGCGACTCGAAGGAGACGTCCTTGACGTAGATCTTCTCGACGGTGAAAGCAGGGCCGGTAGCGGCATCGACCGGCGCAGCGGCGCCGTTGGTGATCTCTTCGGACATTTCCAGTAACTCCAGGTGAATGCAATGAAAACGATGGTCGAACTACTGCGATGGGGGCGGGATCAGGCCCATACAAGGCCGGATCCGCCACCTGCGGCAATCAGTTGCGGCCCTTGACCAGCGGCAGCTCGGCCTGCTGCCAGGCGGGAATGCCGCCGTCGAGCACGTAGACCTTTTCGAAGCCGGCCTTCTTCAGCGCCTTGGCGGCGGTTTCCGAGGCGTTGCCGCTGCGGCACACCAGCACCACCGGCGACTGCTTGGCGTTGGCCACCAGCTTGTTGTCCGGGCCGAAGGCACTGGCCTGGGCATTGCGGCTGCCGGCAATGTGGCCCTTCTCGAAGTCACCGCTGGCCGACAGGTCGACCACCACCGTGCCACCCGCGTTGATCAGCTGGGTCAGTTCGGCGGGCTTGATGCCCTTGAAGCCCCGGAACAAGCGGCGGATCTCGGTGACGATGATGGCCACGGTCAGGCCGACCAGGGCCGCGGACAGCATCGGGTTTCGGCCTGCAAAGGCCAGCAACTCTTCGTAATTCACTCAGGTCACGGGTCGATTAAGCGGGCGCCGATTGTCGCACAAGCCGGACGCGGCCCGTCACTGCCCCTTCCACAGGTCCGGCAGGCCGGCGGTCTGCCACCAGCGCTTGGCCTCGGCATCCCAGCGCCAGCGCTCAACCACCACCACGGTGCGTTCGGCCTGGGTGTTCTGGTTGATCACCCCGATTTCGACCCGGCGCTCGACCAGGCCGCCTTCCAGCGCCGCGCTGCTGCGCTCGCGGTAGGACGACACGCGCAGCTGCGCGTAGCGGTTGAGCTCGAACTCGGTGGGCGGCTTTTCCTTGCGCAGCTTGGGGTCCAGATAGCCGATGGCATCGTCCATGCTGCCCCAGCGGATGGTGGCGCCGTAGGCGATCTGGGTCTCTTCCAGCAGCTTGCGCTGCTTGCGGCTCAGGTCGTCGGCCGAAGCCACGGCGCTGGCCAGCAGCAGGGAACACATCAGGAACTGGATGAGGCGGCGCATCGGTGGTTTCCCCAGAACGTCAGCCTGCCATCCTACCCTTTGGCGAAGGCAACGAAGCGACCGCTGAACTCGGCGGCGGGCTTGCCATCGGCACCGGGCTGGGTGGCGATGATGCTGATGCGGGCCTTGCGGCGCTGGCGGAAGGTGTTCAGGAAGGCATCCCAGCCAGTGGCCTCGGCCGCTTCGGCATGGGCGTGCAGGTCTTCGTAGACCGGTGCCAGGTAGCGCAGGTTGCTGTCGGCCACGTAGACCTCGGCATCGTGGCCGGCCAGGCGCAGGCGCAGGCTGACCAGTGCCCAGCCGGACAGGGTCAGCACCGAGGCCAGGCTGCCACCGAAGGCGTTGCCCTTGTCGTTGACGTTGGCGGCCAGCGGCGCGGTGATGCGCAGCACGCCATCGGCATAGCCGTCGAGCTGGATCTGCATGGCGCGGACCGCCGGCATGCAGTCAAGCACGTCCTGCAGGGCGGCCAGCGAGGAAGTCAGAGCATCAACGGACATCGGAGCAGGGACCACGACAACGAAGGGCCCGCATAATGCAGGCAATGGCCGACCATACGATACCCACTGGCGCTGCCGGTTCCGAGCCGGGCTGGACCTTCATTTCGCTGCGACCGCAGGGCCAGAATTCCGCGCTGCGCCGCGCCGTTGCTGGGCTGGGCGGGCATGTGCTGGCCCTGCCACCCTGGCGCCTGCAGCGCCTGAACGGCACGCCAGTGGTGCACCAGCTGCAACGCGCGCTGAACTGCGATCGGGTGGTGTTCACCAGCCCGGCCGCTGTGGCAGCGGCCGCGTCCCTGCTGCCGCTGGCCGACGCGCAGCGCAGTCCGTGGCTGACCGTGGGCGACGGCACCGCGCGCGCGCTGCGGGCGCAGGGCGTCGCCGAGGTGCATGCGCCGCAGCGGATGGACAGCGAGGGCCTGCTGGCGCTGCCGGTACTGGCGGACGTACGCGGCCTGCGCATCGGGCTGGTGACCGCCCCCGGCGGACGCGGCCTGATTGCCGCGCAACTGCAGGCGGCCGGCGCCAGCATCGAACGCGCCGATGTCTATCAGCGTCGCCTGCTGCGCCTGTCGCCACGCACGCTGGCTCGATTGGCGCATTCAGCGTATCCGTGGGTGCTGGCGGTCAGCAGTGGTGAGGCGTTGCTGCATTTCTGGCAGCAGCTTCCGCCGGCATTGCAGCAACGCTGTCAGGCACATGCCAACGCCGTCGTGGCCAGCGAACGGCTGGGCGAACAGGCGCACGCATTGAGGCTGCAGCGCGTGGTGCGCGCGGCCGGGCCCACCACCGCGCAGCTGGTGGCGGCTGCACACGCCACGCTCACCGTCCCGGCAGCGAACTGAACAGGGACGTGGGTCACGCTTGCCGCTGTGGTCGGCAACAGTGATGCTGTGCACAACGCGGCCTGCCGGAACCTGACCGGCGACGGTGCCGACAAGGAAGCCCCATGAACGAGACTCCGCCCGTTTCCCCGCCCCGTCGACCCGTGCGCTGGCTGCTGCCGCTGGCCGGGGTGGTCGTGCTTGGCGTGGGCGGCTATGCCGGCTGGTACGTCTGGCAGCAGCAACAGCACCAACAGGAAGCGCAGGCGCAGACCACGGCCGTACAGCTGCAGGGCCTGCAGGCGACGCTGGATGCATTGCGCCGCGACCAGCGCGCAACCAGCCAGCGCCTGCAGGATGCGGCGACCACCAACCGCGTGCTGCGCGACGAGATGCTGGGCCTTTCCCAGCGCAGTGCGCTGCTGGAAGAGAACCTGGCCAAGCTGGCCGACAGCGCCAACCAGGGCCGTCAGGCGGTACAGCGCGATGAGGCCGAACTGCTGCTGACCCAGGCGGCGCAGCGCCTGAACTACGCCGACGACGTGGAAGGCGCACGCCGCCTGTATGCACAGGCCGCCACAGCGCTGGCCGATCTGCCCGACAGCGACGGCCTGAACCTGCGCCAGGCCCTGGTACAGGAACGCGATGCACTGGATGCGCTGGGCACCGGCCCGCGCGTGCAATCGCTGCAGCGGTTGGATGCCCTGGCCAAGGCCCTGCAGGGCCTGCCCTCGCAGGTGACGGGTAGCACCGCGCCCGGCGCCGGCAAGCCCTGGTGGCAGGCCACGCTGGCACCGTTCGTGGACATCACCCCGAGCCGCCAGAATGGCCCGCTGACCGCCGCCGAACGCCGCAATGCCGACGATGCGCTGCAGCTGGAACTGACCCTGGCGCGTGCCGCAATCGAACGTGGCGACCGCACCGGTCGCGATACCGCGTTGGCGCGCGTGGAACACTGGGCACAGCGGCGTTGGCCGGATTCACCGGCCCTGCGCGCGCAACGTGCTGAACTGAAGGCCTTGCGCGAGCTTCCGCTGCAGGCCAGCAACAGCGTTCTTGGCAGCACCCTGCAGCAACTGCGCACCCAGACCGACCGGAGGTAATCCCCCATGAAACCCCTGCAATCCCTGGTCGTGCTGTTGCTGGCCGTGGCCATCGGCGTGGTGGCCGCGCAATGGCTCGGCGCCGATGACCTCAACCGCTTCGGCGAAGTGACCCTGCGCTACGGCGGCTACGACTACCACAGCAACCTGCCCAAGGTGGCACTGCTGTCGGTGATCGCGGTGCTGGTGCTGTGGCTGCTGTGGAGCCTGATCGCTGCACCGTTCCGCGCCTGGGGCCGCTACCGCCGCAAGCAGGGCCGGGTGCGCCTGATCGACGGCCTGCAGGCCTATGAGCACGGCCAGTGGCAACGCGCGGAAAAGCTGCTGGATGGTGCCGCCAAGGATCCGGAAGTGAGCGCGGTGGCGCTGGCCAATGCCGTGCGCAGTGCGCAGGCACGTGCCGACGGCCCCGCCGGTGAAGCCCTGCTGCAGCGCCTGGGCGAGAGCGATGCCACCCTGCAGGCGCTTCTACGCGCCGAACAGCTGCTGGCGCGCGATCTGCCGGTGGATGCGATCAACGCGTTGGATGTGGCGACGATCCAGCCGCTGCCGCCGCGCGGCCTGTGGCTGCGTACCGAAGCGCTGGCACAGGCCGGCCGCGCCCACGAGGCGTATGGCCAGCTGGGTGCACTGCGCCAGAGCAAGGTGCTGCCGGCCGACGCAAACAGCGAACTGGAAGCACGCCTGGCCGCACAGGCACTACTGGAAGCGGCCGACGTCAATGCGCTGGCCGCGCAATGGGAAGCCACGCCGAAGGCGCTGCGGCCAACCCCGGACGTGGTGGGTGCGTATGCCAGTCGTGCGGTTGCATTGAACTGGGACGAACCGGCGCTGCTGGCGTTGGAACAGGCACTGGACCAGCGTTGGGATGACGAACTGGTGGCGCTGTATGGCCGCCTGCCGGCCGAGCGCCTGGCCACGCGTCAGGCCAACCTCGCGCGCTGGCGCAACGTGCACGACAGCTCGGCTGCGCTGCGCCTGGCACAGGGCCGCGTGGCCCTGGCCCAGCAGCAGTGGGATGCCGCCGATGCGTTCCTGCACGAGGCCATCGCCGCGGGCGCCGGTGCCCCGGCGTGGGAGGCACTGGGTGAGCTGTTCGCACAGCGTGGCGAGCACGCGCTGGCCGCGCAGTGCCTGGCCAATGCGCTGCGACTGCAGCGTGGCGAGGACAGCGTGGAACTGGTGCGCGGCACCGAAGCGCCGCTGCGTGCCACGGTGGAGGAGCAGCCGGTTACGGTGCAGCCGCCGGTGTATGACGCCAACGAAGAGCGCGACGAATTCGGCAATCCACGGTTGCCGTGAAGCGTGCCGACCAACGGTCGGCACCCACCGGAGCAGAAAAACGCCGCCCATTGGGCGGCGTTTTCATCTGTGGAACCCGGTAGTCGCCAACCTTGGTTGGCGCGCGGTCGCAGCGATCAGCGCTCGACGATCGCCACTACGCCCATGCCGCCGGCGGTGCAGATCGACACCAGCGCGCGGCCACCGCCGCGTTCGGCCAGCTGCTTGGCTGCGGTGGCGATGACGCGTGCGCCAGTCGCCGCGAACGGGTGGCCGGTGGCCAGCGACGAGCCCAGCAAGTTGATCTTGTCCGGGTCGATGCGACCCAGCGGTGCATCCAGGCCCAGGCGATTGCGGCAGTAATCCTCGCTCTCCCACGCACGCAGGGTGCACAGCACCTGCGCGGCAAAAGCTTCGTGGATCTCGTAGATGTCGAAGTCCTGCAGGGTCAGGCCGTTGCGCTTGAGCATCTCCGGCACGGCCACGGTCGGCGCCATCAGCAGGCCTTCGCCATGCACGAAGTCCACCGCCGAGACGTGCGCGTCACGCAGATAGGCCTGCGGCTCATGGCCGTGGGCACGCGCCCACTCTTCGCTGGCCAGCAGCACCGCGGCGGCGCCATCAGTCAGCGGCGTGGAGTTGGCGGCGGTGAGCGTGCCGCGGCCGGAAACCTTGTCGAACGCCGGCTTCAGCGTGGCCAGCTTCTCCAGCGAAGTATCCGGGCGCAGGATGTTGTCACGCTCGACACCACGGAACGGTGCGATCAGGTCGTTGAAGAAACCGCGCTCATAGGCAGCAGCCAGCTTCTTGTGCGACGACACCGCCCACTCGTCCTGCGAGTCACGCGAGATGTTCCATTCCTTGGCCATGTCCTCGCAGTGGTCGCCCATGCTCTTGCCGGTGCGCGGCTCGGCCACGCCCGGGAATTCGGGCTTGAGCTCGGAGAACTTGAAGCCAGCGGTGAGCGCGCGGATCTTGTCGCCGGTGCTCTTGGCACGGTTGGCCGCCAGCAGGCGTGCACGCAGCTTCTTGCCGTAGACGATCGGCACGTCGGAGGTTGTGTCTGAACCGCCACCGATACCGGATTCGATCTGGCCCAGCGCGATCTTGTTGGCAACCGTGATGATGCTGTCCAGCGAAGTGCCGCAGGCGCGCTGCAAAGTGATGCCCGGGGTCAACGGCGACAGGCCGGAGGACAGCGTGGCTTCGCGGCCCAGGTTCCAGTCGCTGGAGTGCTTGATCACCGCACCCATCGCCACTTCACCCAGCTGCTGGCCGTGCAGGCCGAAACGTTCAACCAGCGCGCCCAGCGTACGGACCGACATGCCGAGGTTGCCGACATCCGAATACGCGGTGTTCTGGCGGCAGAACGGAATGCGGACGCCACCGAGGATGGCGACGGGACGAGCGTTGGGCATGGAGATACCTGGCATGGATGAGGGTGTCTGCAACATGGCCTGCACGACGGAGCAGGCATAATGGAGCCAAGTGTAGCTGCCGCCCTGTGATGGGCCAACCGTGGAACCATGAGCAAACCCGACCCCGCGATGAATGCCCTTGGCGTGCTGGCCCTGGAACTGGCCGGCGGCGAAATCCCCCGCCAGGCGGTGCTCAGCGCCGAACAGGCCGGTGAACTGGCCGATCGCGTCGGCCGCGACCTGTCCAAGCTGGTGCCGCAGGTGGCCGAGCTGGACCTGGTGTTCGCCGCCGCCCATTTCGATCCGGCCGAAGTACTGCGTCCGGGCTGGCCGATCCACCGCCGTCTGGAAGAACTGCAGATGCGTGCGCCGGGCCGTAACCAGGGCCCGCGCCTGCTGGCCTTCGGTACCGATGCCAACGGTGACGTGCCGCTGCCGTTCCAGGCCGATGCCAGCCTGGTGGGCGGTGGCCTGCGCGTGGTGCCGTTCCTGCTGACCGGCAGCGACGTGGCGACGACCAATGCGGTGGCCGAGGCGCTGGAAGACACGCTGCTGGCCAACGGCATGGCCCATGCCGATACCGCGTTGATGGCGCAGAACAGCTTCGGTGCCCGCATCGAGCATGCGCGCTATTTCACCGTGAATGATCTGGCCGCGATGATGTCGATGCAGTACGACAATCAGGGCCTGGCCGCGCTGTGGCCGCTGATCGAGACCGCGATCATGGCCCCGGGCGAGGACGAATGGCTCAACGCCGCGCCCGAGCCGCTGCTGCGCTACACGCACGGCGAGGCACGCATGGCGCTGTTCGATCCGGCCGGCTGGTGCGCGCACTACAACCACGGCAAGAACGACTGCGACCGCCTGAAGGGCATCTACGAGCAGTTCCTGATGCGCCAGCGGCAGATGGCCGCGGTGCTGGAAGCGCACGGCGTGCCGGTGCTGTTCGTGCACTGCGAGGCCGGTCAGGACGCGCGCGAACTGCTGGCGCGCTGACCCGGGTGGCCTGTTGGTAGTGCCGGCCGCTGGCCGGCAACCTCCGGATCTGCGATTGCCGGCCAGCGGCCGGCACTACCGATAAAGAAAAACGCCGGCTTGCGCCGGCGTTTTCTGATGGCTTACTGCGCCTTCTGGATCACTGCGCAGGCCAGGCGCGCACCGGCGTTGCCGGTCGGCTGGGTCTTGTAGTCATCCGCATCGGCATGGACGATCAGGCCGCGGCCGATGATGTCGAAGTCATCGCCCTTGCCGATGTTGACGTTGCTCGACACCGGGCCGTCGATGGTGGCCACGCCCTTGTCGTCGGCCTTGATGTTGGGCATGTCGCCACCGTGGTGCGGATCGGCGGACACGCTGCCGTGATCCTGCTTGCCCGGGTTGAAGTGGCCGCCGGCGCTCATGCCGTCCGGCGCGCTGCAGTCGCCCTTCTCGTGGATGTGGAAGCCGTGCTCGCTGCCCGGCTTCAGGCCGCTGATCTGGCCGGTCACGTGGACCTTGCCGTCAACCACCTTGAAGGTGACGCTGCCCTTGGTCTCGTTGCCCTGGGTCGGCGCCAGCTCGGCCGTGGCCGAGGCATCGGCAGCCGGTGCAGGTGCTGCGGCCGGTTCGGCGGTGGCGCCGTCGGCCGGAGCGGCCGGCGCGGTTTCAGCCTGCGGCGCGGCCGGCTGCTGGTTGCAGGCCGCCAGGCCCAGTGCAGCAATGGCTGCGAACAGCGAAGTGTGGATCAGACGCATGGAATTTCTCCCTGGATGATGCCTGCAGTGATCAGCGGACAACCCGGATCACGCCACAGGCGATGCGGACGCCGGCATTGCCGGCGGGCTGGCTGCGATAGTCGTCGGCGTTGGCATGCACGACCAGTGCACGTCCGGCGATATCGGTGGCGGCGCCTCCGCCAAGGGTAACGCCCTTGAGGTGGATATCGACGTTGGCGCGGCCCTGGGCGTCGGCACGCAGATTGTCCATGTCGCCCAGGTGGTGCTTGCCGGTGCCGGCGCGGCCATGCGCAGCGCCACCGGGATTGAAGTGATTGCCGGCACTGCTGGCATCCACCGCGCTGCAGTCGCCGCGCTCGTGGATGTGGAAGCCAGCCTGCTGCATCGGCTGCAGGCCACCGATCAGCCCGGTGATGTGGATGCCACCGGGCTCCACCATCAGCGCGATGCGGCCACTGACGATACTGGCCGAGGCCGGCGAGAGATTAGCCTCGGCCTGCTTGGCGGCGCTGACCACGGTCGGCGGTGGCGGGGTGGGTTCGGCCTTCTTCGGTGCACTGCCACAGGCAGACAGCAGCACGGCGGCGGACAACGGCAGGATGGCAAAGGACAGACGCATCGAAGACTCCTTGCAGGTGACACTACGGACGGCATCGTCCATGAACGATCAACGGTTCGGCAAGCGGGCGCGAGGATCGCGTGCAGGGACCGTTCAATGGCCCCCGCGACGGCGGCCAGCGCCCAGCTTGCGGGTAAGGGTATTGCGGCCAAGGCCCAGGCGGGCCGCGGCTTCAGCACGGCGGCCATGGGTGATCTGCAGCGCGGCCTCCAGCAGGGCATGGTCGACCCGCTCACGCACCTGCGCGTGCAGGCCTTCGGTGCCTTCGGCCAGCTGCCGGCGTGCCCATTCGGCCAGCAGCGCCTCCCACTGCCCCGGATCGGCGCTGGTGGTGCTGCTGCGACGACCGCGCGTACGGTTGAGCGCGGTATCGACGTCGGCCACGCCAATGGTGTCAGCGGCGGCCAACGCCGCCATCCGCCAGCACACGTTTTCCAGCTCGCGCACGTTGCCCGGCCAATCGTGTTCGCGCAGCGCCTGCAGTGCGGCAGCGGTCAGGCGCTTCGGCGGCGTATCCAGCTTGCGTGCGGCGGCGCCCAGGAACGTACTTGCCAGTTGTGCGATGTCCTCGCGACGCTCGCGCAGCGGTGGCAGCTGCAGGCGCACCACGTCCAGGCGATGCAGCAGATCGGCACGGAACTTCCCCTGCGCGACCAGGCCTTCCAGATCCTGGTGGGTGGCGGCAATCACCCGCACGTCGACGCGGATCAACTCGCGACCACCGACGCGGAAGAACTCGCCCTGTGCCAGCACGCGCAGCAGGCGGGTCTGCAGCGGCAACGGCATATCGCCTATTTCATCGAGGAACAGCGTGCCGCCGTTGGCCTGCTCGAAACGGCCGATATGGCGGCGCTGGGCACCGGTGAAGGCGCCGGCTTCGTGGCCGAACAACTCGCTTTCCAGCAGCTCGGACGGGATTGCAGCAGTATTGAGCGCGACGAACGGCCCCTGCGCGCGCGGCGATTCGCGATGCAGCGCATTGGCCACCAGCTCCTTGCCGGTGCCGGTTTCGCCGGTGATCAGCACCGCCAGCGGCGCCTGCGCCAGGCGGCCGATGGCACGGAACAGCGCGCGCATCGGCGGGGTATCGCCCACCAGTTGCGGTGGCTGGTCGCTGGGAGTTTCAGCTGTGGGGCTGGGGGCAGCCAATGCCGGCGCCACCGCCGGCAGCACACGCTGCGCCAGCGCCACCGCGTCGTCCAGGTCGAACGGTTTGGACAGGAATTCATGCGCGCCACCGCGGAACGCACCGGCCGTGCTGGCCACATCGGTGTAGGCCGACATCACCACCACCGGCAGCTGCGGCAGCGCGGCCTTGAGCTTGTCCAACAGCACCAGGCCATCGTCACCCGGCATGCGCACATCGGTGAACAGCAGCGCCGGTGGCGGGCCTTCGCTCAGGGCCTGCAGGGCGGGAGCGGCACTGTCGAAATCGACGACCTGGTAGCCCGCTTCGCGCAGCGCAGTACACAGCACGAAGCGCACGGCACGATCGTCATCGACCACCCAGATGCGCTGTGCGGCGGTGGAAGGTTCAGACATCGCGCGGGGCCTCCTCGGCCGGGACGGCGCCGCTGATGATCGGCAGCAGCAGGGTGAACACGGTATGGCCCGGGCGCGAACGGTAGGTCAGCGTACCGCGATGCTCGCGCGCGACCTGCTGGGCCAGCGCCAGGCCCAGGCCAGTGCCTTCGGCGCGGCCACTGACCAAGGGCAGGAACAGATGCTCGGCCAGCTCCTCGGGCACGCCACGGCCGTCGTCGGCGATTTCCAGGCGCAGCGCCAGCGTGTGCAGCTGCTCGGCGATGCGTACGCCATGCTCCACGCGGGTGCGCAGGGTGATGCTGCCGGCGCCGGCCTGGATCGCATTGCGCACCAGGTTCCACACCGCCTGGGTGAGGCGGTCGGCGTCGCCGTGGAATTCGGGAATGCTGGGGTCGTAGTCGCGCTGCAGGCGTACCGCCCAGCCGGCCTCGTTCTCGGCCAGGCGCAGCACGCGTTCCAGCGCGGCGTGGATGTTCAGCTCGGCATGCGGTGCAGCCGGGGCCGGCGACAGCAGCTGGTCGAGCAGGCCGTTGAGGCGCTCGATCTCGGACCCGATTAGTTCGATCAGCTCACGTTCGCTGGCATCGCGTTGGGCCGCGCGGCGGGCCAGCAGCTGGGCCGCGCCCTTCAACCCGGCCAGCGGATTACGAAGCTCGTGGGCCAGTCCCTTCAGCGCCGCGCTGAGCGCGCTGGGCAGGGCCTGGGTCGGGTCGAGCCCGGGGAATTCATCGACCGGATGCGCCTCCAGCAGCCAGCCGCCATCATCGCGGCGGCTCATCCAGCCCTCGGCGAAGCGCGGGGCCTCGCCGGGCACCGCCAGCGCCAACCGGTTCAGGCGCAGGCTGTCGCGCTCATCGCGGGCCAGGAAATGAGCCAGGGCTTCGCCCTGCACTTCCAGTGCAGCCAGCGGCCGCCCCAGCAGGCGCCGGACGCTGACGCCCAGCCAGCGGGCGAAGGCCGGATTGCAGCCGGCAATGCAGCCATCGGCCCCGGCCCAGGCCAACGGCGTGCCCAGGGCATCGAGGGACGGTGGGGGTGCGGGGTCGGACATTGCACCAATGTAGTGCAAAACGCGGGTCCGGGGTCGGATCCCTTTCCGTCAGGAAAGTGGACGCTTTGGCAAAGTCAGTACTGTAGGCACCAACTATGGCGAATCGCATGAGTACGAACTATGCCGAACTGTAGTTTCAGGGTGGGTTCCCAGATTCGACAGTTCAGGGAACTGCGGAACCAGATGAGAGCGTACGCCTGTTTGGCCAGCCAAGAACGCATTCATGAGAATGAAGCGTTAAGAGTAGCGGGCCATCTTAGGTGCCGAAGGCTAGCGCCCTTGCTCAGGCCCTCAGATTGCCTCGGTTGCCGCTTCCGCAGCCTCGAGGCACTATCTAGTGGCGGCTGGCTTGGCTGCATGGAAGGCGCTCAGGGGGAGCGAAGATATGCGCTTGGAAGCAATCAGCATTACCAACTTTCGTTGCTATGGGGATGAGATCCGGGTCGAACTGGACGACTTGACTACTTTTGTCGGCCGGAATGACATCGGCAAGTCAGCGATTCTGGAAGCGCTGGAAATATTCTTCAACGCAGACGTGGTGGCCATGGAGCAGGGAGATGCTCATGTTCACAGCGTAGACAAGACCGTTTCGATCACGTGTGAGTTCTCGGAGCTTCCGCCAACACTGACGTTAGACGCGGGAGCAGATACCACGTTGGCCGATGAGTATCTTTTGACCGTGGACGGCCGGCTGAAAATTCGTAAAACCTACGACTGCACCAGCAAGAAGCCATCCGCAGAAGTGCTGGTGCTTGCGTTTCACCCCACTGCGGCCAATTACGACAACCTGCTGGAATTGAAGGAGAAGGAGCTCCAAAAGAGGGTGAAAGATCTTGGCTTGGCGGTTGCATTGAAGGGCAACCCTGGCATGCGCCGCGCACTTTGGGCGGCCGCTGGCGACCTCAAGCTTCAAGAGGTCGCAATCGCGGTCGGCAAGTCCAAGGAGGACGTCAAACGTATCTGGGACCAGATTGAGCCTCACTTGCCGATGTTCGCTCTCTTCCAAAGTGATCGGAGCAGTCGGGACTCGGACAGCGAGGTCCAAAGCCCGATGAAGGCAGCCGTCGCTGCTGCCATTGCAGAGGTCCAAGATGACATTGCTCGAATCCAAACAAAGGTTCGCGAGAAGGCCGAAGAGATTGCGAAGAACACGCACAGAGCTTTGACCACGATCGATCCCAACCTTGCCAGCGAACTTACACCAGAGTTCAGCCCTCCCACCGCCGCCAAGTGGCAGGGACTGTTTTCGCTCGGCTTGAGCACCGACGATGGCATACCGTTGAACAAGCGAGGCAGCGGCGTCAGGCGGCTTGTGCTGGTGAGCTTCTTCAAAGCCGAAGCGGAGCGACGGCTCAAAACCAGCACCAAGCGCAGCATCATCTACGCGATCGAGGAGCCAGAGACGGCTCAGCACCCCAGCAACCAACGGATTCTCATCGACTCCTTCACGGTGTTGTCAGAAGACCCCGGCTGTCAGGTCATATTGACCACTCACAGTCCCGGATTTGCCTCGGCGCTACCCCAGCAGAGCATTCGTTACATCTCTCGCCACTCCGACACGAAAAAGCCGCAGGTTGAGTCGGGGGTCGACGTGTTCGGTAAGGTGGCTGAAGCATTGGGCGTAACGCCTGACAGCCGGGTCCAGGTACTAGTGTGCGTCGAAGGTCCAACCGATGTACTAGCCTTGAAAGCCCTTTCCAAAGCGCTCCACGAGGTCGACTCCAACCTGCCAAATCTTTCATCCGATGAGCGACTTGCATTTGTTGTCCTAGGCGGTGGAACGCTGGAGCACTGGGTCAATCACCACTACCTGCGGGGCCTAGGCAAGCAGGAGGTGCACATCTACGACGGCGATGTCCCGGCATATGCCCTAAGCGCGCAGCAGGTCAATGACCGTGGGGACGGGTCATGGGCTGTCGTCACAACCAAGCATGAGATTGAGAGCTACTTGCACAAGGACGCAATTGCGCTCGCGTTCGGATTTGAGATTGAAGTCACTGATCACCCCATGGCGGGCAAAGCTGTTCCAAAGGTCTTCGGGGAGGCTTTTGTCGCCCACGCTGGCGTAGGCAGTCCGCTTAAAGACTCCAACGCCAAGAGAAAGTTGGCTCAGCATGCGTTCCCTTGCATGACAGCAGCCATGTTGGAAGAGCGTGATCCCGATGGCGAAGTTCGTGGTTGGATGCGTCGGCTAGGCGAGATGTTGGCTTAAATGCCCCTTTGGGTCGGAAACTGGCCTTCGTTACCCCCGATAAGAGTCCGTAGATCCAGAATTGGATATCTGCTCCCCAAGCCTAAGCTTTGGCAAATGCCCCCTTCCGGCCAGAAGCGGACATCAGGTTCCGCTGCCGAACCGCTCCTGACCGGCCTGGCGGCGTCATCACGCCATCGTCCAACCCGCCACGGCAGCCAGCAACACGACCAGTGCAGTCGGAGCACGCACAACGACAAGTAGCCCAAACGCAACCAACGCCATCGCGACATCCCATCGGTCATGGATCGCGCTCGTCCACACCGGGTCATACAACGCCGCCAACAGGATGCCGACCACCCCGGCATTGACGCCTGCAATCGAAGCTTGGAGATCCTTGCGGGGGCGCAGAGACTCCCAGAACGGCAGCACCCCCACGAGCACAAGAAGGGCTGGCAGGAAAATGACCACCAACAGCGCAAGGCCGCCTGCCCAGCCACCCAGCGGCCCCTCGGCCATAGCCCCCAGGTACGCTGCAAAGGAGAAGAGAGGGCCCGGCACCGCCTGCGCCGCACCGTACCCGGCGAGGAGATCCGCCGTGCTCACGGTGCCGCTCTGGACGACCGCGGTCTGCAGCAGCGGCAGCACGACATGCCCGCCGCCGAAGACCAAGGCGCCAGCGCGGTACACACCCTCCAACAGCGCGGCCAAGGGGGAGCCGCTAGCCACCGCCCACAAGGGCAGCAGAACAAGCGGCAGGACCAGTAGCACTAGTGTCACCGCGCCGGTTCTTCGCGAGACGGAATAGCCGCGGTCTGATTGGCCGGACGCCGGTTCGATATTCAGTATCCAGCGACCGAGCAGTCCGCTGGCGATGATCACCACGATCTGGCCGGCGATCGAGGGCATGGACAAGGTCAACACAGCCGCAAAGACCGCCATCGCTGCCCGTAAACGATCCGGGCACAGGGATCGGGCCATTCCCCATACTGCTTGGGCCACCACAGCAACTGCCACGATCTTCAGGCCATGCAGCCAGCCGGATTCAATGATGGCCTGGTATTTGGCAACGCCCGAAGCGAAGAGGATCATCAGCACGGCCGACGGCAGCCTAAAGCCGGCCCAAGCGGCCAACAGGCCAGGCCAGCCGGCGCGACGCAAGCCCAGCGCCATGCCTACCTGGCTGCTGGCCGGGCCTGGCAGTAACTGACACAGGGCCACCAGATCGGAGTAGCTACAGTCCGTCAGCCAACGGCGGCGTTCGACGAACTCGAGACGGAAGTAGCTCAGGTGGGCGATTGGACCGCCAAACGACGTGAGCCCCAGTCGCAGGAACACCAGGAAGACGCGCCATGCGCTGTCGCTTGTCGTAGGATTCAGCGCCGACATGGGGCATGACCTCCTGTGGTTCTCAGCGGTGGCGAGCCAAGCCTGGCATTGGGATCACGGCGTCGAGCTTCCCGGGTGCCCGGTCACCAACTCTCCATCTTCCTTTCGGAAAGGCCCGGGCAGCGGCGGCAGGATCTCCAGTACCACTTCCGAAGGCCGACACAGACGAGTACCCCTATCGGTCTGTACGAAAGGACGATTGATGAGTATCGGGTGCGCCAGCATCGCATCAAGCAGCGCTTCCTCGCTCAGTGCTGCGTCGCCTAGCCCGAGTTCGTCATACGGCGTTCCCTTCTGCCGGATGGCATCGCGCACGCTCAATCCCGCCGCCGCAATGAGATCGACCAGGCGCGCACGGCTGGGTGGGTTGGCCAGGTAGTCGATCACTTCCGGCTCGATCCCGGCAAAGCGGATCAGCGCTAGGGCATTGCGCGAGGTGCCGCACTTTGGGTTGTGATAGATGACAGCGTTCACGCACTTTCCTTCTGGTTCAAAACGGTCTCCACCACGCCTGCGGCAGCGGCCAGCGCTGCTGCCTCGACGGCCCCCTTGCGCTCGCTGTAGCGGTCCACCAGGTAGTCACTACGCCCGCGCACCAGCAGGGTGAACTTGACCAGTTCCTCCATCACGTCCACCACGCGATCGTAGTACGCCGAAGGCTTCATTCGACCGTCGTCATCGAACTCCTGCCAGGCTTTGGCCACCGAGGACTGGTTGGGAATTGTCACCATCCGCATCCACCGGCCGAGCACGCGCAGCGCGTTGACCACGTTGAACGACTGGGAACCGCCGCAGACCTGCATCACGGCCAACGTACGGCCCTGGGTGGGGCGAACGCTGCCCTCTTCGAGCGGCAGCCAGTCGATCTGGTTCTTGAATACCGCCGTAAGGGTGCCGTGGCGTTCCGGGCTGACCCACACATGTCCTTCCGACCACAGCGAGGCCTGGCGCAGCTCCTGCACCTTGGGGTGGCTGGCTGGCACCGAGTCAAGCATCGGCAGATCATGTGGATCGAACAAGCGGGTTTCCGCCCCAAACTGCTCCAGCAGCCGCTGCGCCTCCAGCGCCAGCTTGCGACTGAACGACTGCGGCCGCAGCGACCCGTACAGGATAAGGATGCGTGGCCGGTGTGGCTGCGCGGCCGGATCGTTGAGCTTGGCGGCCGTGGGAATGTCCATGGCACCCGGTACCACGTTGGGGATCTGCTGCACAGGGGTTGTCCTGTCAATTTACTTCCATTATTCTAGAATCATGGAACATAAGAGCGCAACCCACGCCTTGGCAGCCCTGGGTCATGCCACCCGCCTGTCGATCTTCCGTCTTCTGGTCCAGGCGGGCGGCGCCGGCAAGCTGGCCGGCGACATTGCCCAAGCCCTCTCTTTGCCTGGCGCCACGCTCTCCTTCCACCTGAAGGAACTGCTGGCCGCGGGACTGATCAGCGCCGAGCAACGTGGCCGGACCATCTGCTACCGGGCCGAGTTCGTGGCGATGAACGCGCTGGTGGCCTACCTCACCGAAAACTGCTGTGCCGACGAACAGGCCTGTGAACGCCCCGAAGGCTGCTGACCCCTTACCCCAGAGATCGCCAAAATGACCCGTCGTGTTCTGTTCCTTTGTACCGGCAATTCCGCGCGCAGCGTGTTGGCCGAATCGACCCTGAAAAAGTGGGGCGAAGGCCGCTATCAGTCCTTCAGTGCAGGCAGCCAGCCGGCCGGTCGGGTCAATCCGTTCGCCATTGCCCAATTGCAGCGCGAGGGCTTCCCGGTGGAGGGCCTGCGCAGCAAGTCCTGGGACGAATTTGCCGAAGCGGATGCTGCTGCCATGGATCTGATTGTCACCGTGTGCGACAGCGCGGCCGCCGAGGCGTGCCCGGTCGTGTTTGGCGATTTCGTGCGCGTGCACTGGGGCCTGTTCGACCCGGCCGGTGTGGAAGGCTCGGATGCACAGAAGGCTGAAGCGTTCGACCGGGCGCATCAGATCATCAAGGCCCGGCTAAAGGCCTTCCTGGAGGTTCCTGACGGGGCATGGGATGACCGTCCGTCTCTCAAGGCCCAGCTTGATCCGATTGCGCAGATCCACTGACCGACTTCCCGGAAAACCCCATGACCACTGACACCTCCCGCCTGTCGTTTCTGGACCGGTACCTGACGCTGTGGATCTTCGCCGCCATGGCGCTCGGCGTCGGCCTGGGCGCGGTGTTCGAAGGCGTGCCCAGCGCGTTGAACAGCCTTTCCGTAGGGTCGACCAACATCCCGATCGCCATTGGCCTGATCCTGATGATGTACCCGCCGCTGGCCAAGGTGAAGTACGAGGAACTGCCCACCGTTTTTGCCGACAAGCGCGTGCTGATGCTCTCGCTGCTGCAGAACTGGATCGTGGGCCCGTTCCTGATGTTCGGCCTGGCGGTGCTGTTCCTGCGCGACTACCCCGAGTATATGACCGGCCTGATCCTGATCGGCCTGGCGCGCTGCATCGCCATGGTGCTGGTGTGGAACCAGCTCGCCCGCGGCGACGGCCAGTACGTGGCCGGCCTGGTGGCATTCAACTCGATCTTCCAGATCGCGCTGTTCAGCGTCTACGCGTGGTTCTTCCTTTCCTGGTTGCCGCCGTTGTTCGGACTGCAGGGCAGCGTCATCGATGTCAGCGTCTGGACCATCGCCGAGGCGGTTCTGATCTACCTGGGCATCCCGTTCCTGGCCGGCTTCCTCACCAGTCGATGGCTGAAGGCGCGCAAGGGCGTGCAGTGGTATGAAGAGAAGTTCCTGCCTGCCATCAGCCCGATAACGCTCGCCGCACTACTGTTCACCATCGTGGCGATGTTTAGCCTGAAAGGCGGTGACGTGCTGCGGATTCCCATGGACGCGGTGCGCATCGCGATCCCGCTGACGTTGTACTTCATCATCCAGTTCGTCATCAGCTTCTTCATGGGCAAGCTGATCGCCAAGGACTATCCACGCACCACTGCGATCGCGTTCACCGCGGCAGGCAACAACTTCGAACTGGCCATCGCGGTAGCCATCGCGGCCTTCGGCCTGGCCTCGCCGGTCGCCTTCGCCGCCGTCATCGGCCCGCTGGTGGAAGTGCCGGTACTGATCCTGCTGGTCCATGTCGCCCTGCGGCTGGGCAAGCGCTACTTTCCTGCCGATGCACGGAGCCGCTGAGCCATGAGCACCACCCGACACATTCCATTGCTGATCCTTGGTTCCGGCCCGGCCGGCTGGACCGCCGCTGTCTATGCAGCCCGCGCCAACCTGAAGCCGGTCGTCATCACCGGCCTGCAGCAGGGTGGCCAGCTGATGACCACCACCGAGGTGGACAACTGGCCGGGCGACGCCCATGGACTGATGGGCCCGGACCTGATGGCGCGCATGCAGGCGCACGCCGAGCGCTTCGAGACCGAGGTCATCTTCGACCACATCCATACCGCGGACCTGTCGCAGCGCCCGTTCAAGCTGATCGGCGACAGTCACGAATACACCTGCGACGCCCTGATCATCTCTACCGGCGCGACCGCCAAGTACCTGGGCATCCCAACCGAAGACGAGTTCAAGGGCCGCGGCGTCTCCGCCTGCGCCACCTGCGACGGCTTCTTCTACCGTGACCAGGACGTGGTCGTGGTCGGCGGCGGCAACACCGCCGTGGAAGAAGCGCTGTACCTGTCCAACATCGCCCGCAAGGTCTACCTGGTCCACCGCCGCGACACCCTGAAGGCGGAAAAGATCATGCAGGACAAGCTGTTCGCCAAGGTGGAAGCCGGTAAGATCGAAACCGTCTGGCACCACCAGGTGGAGGAAGTGCTGGGCAACGAGGCCGGCGTGACCGGCGTGCGCGTGAAGTCGACCCTGGACGGCAGCACCCGCGACATCGATGCCCACGGCTTCTTCGTGGCCATCGGCCACCACCCGAACACCCAGCTGTTCGACGGCCAGCTGGCGATGAACAACGGTTACCTGGAAATCCGCTCGGGCCTGGGCGGCAACGCCACCCAGACCTCGGTGGAAGGCGTGTTCGCCGCCGGCGACGTGGCCGACCAGCACTACCGCCAGGCGATCACCTCGGCCGGCTTCGGCTGCATGGCCGCACTGGACGCAGAGCGCTATCTGGATGCACTCAAGATCTCCGATCAACAGCAGCACAAGAACGCCGCCTGAGTGCATCGGTGTGAGGAAGTCCAGATGGACAACGTCGATGTGGTGGTGATCGGAGGTGGCCAGGCGGGCCTTTCGGCAGGTTACTTCCTGCGTCGCAGCGGGTTGTCCCATGTGATTCTTGATGCCGAGACGTCTCCTGGCGGGGCCTGGCAGCATGCTTGGAAATCTCTGCATCTGTTCTCGCCGGCAAGCTGGAGCTCGATTCCTGGTTGGCCGATGCCCGCCACCCGGGAACCGTACCCTTCGCAGGCGGAAGTGCTCGATTACCTCACGTGCTACGAGCACAAATATGCACTGCCCGTCATCCGTCCCGTGCAGGTGGAACGCGTCAGTCGTTCGGGAACCCGGCTGCTGGTGGAAGCAGATGACGGCCGACAGTGGCATACGCGTGCAGTGATAAGCGCCACAGGTACCTGGCGGCATCCCTACAAGCCCGACTATGAAGGCATGGACGCATTCGGCGGCGTGCAGCTGCACTCGGCCCACTACAGCCATCCTGGATCCTTTGCCGGAATGCGCGTGGCGATCATCGGCAGCGGCAATTCAGGGGCACAGATTCTGGCCGAGGTATCAAAGGTGGCCGACACCACCTGGATCACCCAGGGCAAGCCAGCCTTCCTGGCCGACGATGTAGACGGGCGCGTTCTGTTCGCACGCGCAACCGAGAAGTGGAGGGCTCAGCAGGAAGGACGCGAGCCGGATCTTCCGCAGGGTGGTTTAGGCGACATCGTCATGGTGCCGCCGGTGGTGGACGCACGGCGCCGCGGTGTACTGGTCTCCATGACGCCACCTGTCCGTTTCATCACCACCGGCATGCAGTGGGCAGATGGCAGCGAACGCAACTTCGACGCGGTGATCTGGTGCACCGGCTTCCGGCCGGCCTTGTCCCACCTGGAAGGACTGGGCTTGGTCAACGCCCAGGGTCGTATCGACGTGGATGACACCCAGGTCCGTTCGGTCGCAGCGCCATCGGTCTGGTTGCTTGGGTATGGTGACTGGAATGGGGCGGCGTCGGCCACGCTGATCGGAGTGACCCGATACGCGCGCGAGGCAGTAAGGCAGATCAGCGACTGCGTCGGGGCTGATTCTCAGCCGCCGTCTGGCCCCTGAGCCTCGGCGCCATTGCCCAGCGCCCGCACCTGCGTTTCCAGGGTCATGCGGTCCAGCGCTTCAGGCCTGAGTGCCAACAGCAGTCCGAGACGGTGCTGGAGCTGGTGAAGCGTGCTCAGGAAAGCCTTGTAGACCTGCTCCACACTGCCTTGCACTGCGGCGGGGTCGGGAATACCCCAGTGGGCCGTATTCGGGTGACCTGGCCACACTGGACATGCTTCGCCCGCAGCGCGATCGCACACGGTCACGATGAGATCCATCTGCGGTGCTCCTGGATCCGCGAATGCCTCCCACGGCTTGCTCGACAGCCCGGCAGTGTCGAAGCCAATCTCCGAGAGCACCTGCAGTACTACTGGATGAACTACGCCCTTGGGATGACTGCCGGCACTATAAGCGCGGATACGTTCGCGCCCTAAATGGTTGGCTAGTGCCTCGGCAAGAATGCTGCGCGCCGAGTTGCCTGTGCAGAGGAACAGAACATTCAGGGTAGGCACATATCGCAACCATTTATCTAGAATAATCGAAGCATTACCTTCCCATATGTCAGTTCGATGACTGCCGGAAAGGACGCGGGCACCTTTCGGTGCCCGCTTCGCTCATTCAATGACCCGACGACAGCGCGGCGCCTGGCGTACGGTGCTTTCCCAGGCGATCAACCAAGGTCTCACTTGCATCGTTGAGACCGAACACTTCAACGGTCGCGCCGTGCTCGCGCAGCTTCATCACTACCCTGTCGAGCGCATCAACGGCGGTCAGGTCCCAGAAGTGGGCGTCCTTCAGATCGATTTTGACGTTCTTGGGGAGATCCAGATAGTTGAAGCTGCTCACGAACTGTCCGGCAGACGCAAAGAACACCTGCCCCCTCACAACGTAGACGCGCGAGTCGATGTCGACCTGGGTGTCGTCGATGCTCAGCATCTTTCCGACCTTGCGGGTGAAGAACACGGCCGACAGGACCACGCCTGTCAACACGCCCTTGGCAAGGTCGTGGGTAGCCACGGTCACGATGACCGTCCCAACCATCACAATTGAAGAGCTCTTGGGATGAACGGCCAGCTCGCGCAGAGAGCGCCAGCTGAAGGTTCCGATGCTGACCATGATCATCACCGCGACCAGTGCGGCCATTGGAATCTGACTCACCAGGTTTGCCCCATAAACAACGAGGAGGAGCAGAACCACGCCGGCCACCAGGCAGGAGAGACGGCCTCGGCCACCGGAAGTGATGTTGATCACCGACTGGCCGATCATTGCACAGCCTGCCATGCCCCCAAAGAAGCCCGTTACGGTGTTAGCCAAGCCTTGGCCCGCACATTCGCGATTCTTCTGGCTCGGGGTATCGGTCATGTCTTCGACGATCTGCGCGGTCATCAGCGATTCCAACAAGCCAACGACCGCCAAAGTCGCCGAAACCGGCAGCAGGATCTGGAGTGTTTCCCAGGTGAATGGCACGTCCGGAATCAGGAACGACGGCAGGCTGTCAGGCAGCGCCCCCATGTCGCCTACGGTGCGTACCTGGAAGCCGAAATACATGGAAGCGGCCGTAAGAACCACGATCGCCACCAATGCCGAAGGAACGGCTTTGGTCAGCAGCGGCAGCAGGTAGATGATTGCCAGACCCACAGCACAGATCGCATACACCATCCACGGCATGCCGATGAGCTCGGGAAGCTGCGCCATGAAAATGAGAATCGCCAGTGCATTCACAAATCCGGTCACCACCGAGCGCGACACAAAGCGCATCAGCGAGCCCAACCGCAGGGCGCCGGCCAGCATCTGCAGCACGCCGGCCAGGATGGTGGCGGCAAACAGATACTGGATGCCGTGCTCGCGCACCAGCGTAACCATCACCAACGCCATGGCGCCGGTCGCAGCCGAGATCATGCCAGGGCGGCCACCGGCGATGGCGGTGATGACGGCGATGCAGAACGAGGCATACAAACCTACCTTTGGGTCGACGCCGGCGATGATGGAAAACGCGATTGCCTCAGGAATCAGGGCTAGCGCAACGACGATGCCCGACAGCAGGTCACCACGGATGTTACCGAGCCATTGCTGGCGCAGGGGATAAATTGCAGACATAGGAAATGATCTCCGCGCACAGCCGTGCGCGCCAAACTAAAGAAACAGGCACCCTTCCAGACCTAAGTGTCTGGATCGCTTCTTCAATCAAGCGTCAGGGTGGAGTCATCGCTAGCCGATCCGTTAGGTATTTGACGGTCTATTGTAGGCCGGCATAGCGCCTGAGGGGAAATCCGGCATTGCGGTCGCCTCGGTGCATTCTCAAGGGTAGCCCCAGATCCCAAGATCATTTCGCAGGCGAGGTCGACAAGCTGGTAGGCAGTTGATCAGACTGAATTGAGCTCTGACCGAATCGCCAAAGAACAGGTGGACATTCGCCACGGGTCCTATGTCCCGCTATCGGCCATAAGCAGACATCCACCCCATCCCTGATAAACATCCCTAGGCCGCAGCAGACCTCGAGCCTGCTGCGGTCAATTGGTTTTGGGGCAGACTACGCCAATGGCCTAAATTCCCCTAGGTCAGTGAGTCTAGCTCGTCCCTTCTAGGATGCCTTAGGCCACTTCAAGTTGATGCATCGTCCGCACAGAAAATCCCATGCATCGCGCCCAGCAGTGCTGCAACGCGCGGGTCTGCCATGCGGTAGATGATCGACCGCGATTCCCGCCGGGTCGCTACAAGCTTTCGTTGGCGGAGTTCGGCCAGTTGCTGGGAGAGCGCCGGCTGTCGAATGCCAGTTGCGTCCTCAAGTCCGCCCACCGTCATTTCACCTTGCGCGAGCTGGCATAGCAGCAACAGGCGCGAGGGGGTGGCCATGAAGCGCAGCAACTCGGCCACTTCGGGCACGCGCTCCTTCATCCTGGCTAGGTCAGACGGGCTGAATGGGGGGCTGGTCACAGGCAATGGCAACTTGGGCGGCTGAGGTGATGCGAACACCATGGGTAACCCGTTCAATCTAGCATGTTTCAATAGTTGCACATATTACGTAACTATGTAATTCTCAGGCTACGAAGCCTCCTGGAGCCAGTCATGATCCCATCCGTAGAGACAGACGCCCCCCTGGAGCAGGCTGTGCGCCTAGTCAGCGATGCGCGTGCCGGCCTGCTTCCCTCGCCTTCCGTGAAGACGTTCTTTGATCCTGCTACGTTCACTGCCAGCCACGTCGTACGCGATCCAACTTCTTCAGCGTGCGCCGTCATCGACAGCGTCCTGGACTTCGACATGGCCGCAGGCCGCACGTCCACTTCCTCCGCATCGGCGTTGGTGGACTACGTGCGTGCCGAGCGCCTGCAGGTGCAATGGTTGCTGGAAACCCACGCGCATGCCGACCACCTGTCCGCGGCTCCATGGCTGCAGGAGCAGGTGGGAGGCGCGCTGGCTATTGGCGAACACATCACCGCAGTCCAAGAAACCTTCGGCAAGGTCTTCAATGCCGGTACTGCATTCAAGCGGGATGGCAGCCAGTTCGATCGCCTGTTCGCCGACGGTGCCTTCTTCCGAATCGGTAATCTGCAGGCTATGTCGCTGCACGTGCCAGGCCACACTCCCGCTTGTCTGGCGTACGTGATCGGCGACGCCGTGTTTCCTGGAGATACGCTGTTCATGCCGGACTACGGCACCGCCCGATGCGACTTTCCAGGTGGTTCGGCTCGCCAATTGTATCGCTCGATCCAGCGCCTGCTGTCCCTACCCGACGCCACCCGCGTATTCCTGTGCCATGACTACAAAGCCACCGGCCGGGACCATTTCGCATGGGAAACAACCATCGGTGCCGAAAGGACAACAAACATGCATGTGCACGAGGGCGTGAGCGAAGCCATGTTTGTGGAACTGCGGGAGGCTCGTGATGCCACGCTTCCGATGCCACGGCTGATCCTGCCGTCAGTGCAGGTCAACATGTGCGCCGGCCATCTGCCCGAACCCGAGGACAACGGCGTGCGCTACCTCAAGCTGCCGGTGGACCTGCTATGACGCTCTCTCATTTGGCCTGGTATTGGCCGCTCGCTGGCGGTGCCATGATCGGTACAGCGGCCGGTGCCTATCTAGTCCTTCTCGGCCGCGTTGCCGGCATCTCGGGTCTGCTTGCCAAGACACTGGGCATGCCGGGTGACGGCGGACGCGGGAGTGCAGCCCTGTTCATGGCAGGACTTGCCCTGGCGTCAGGCTTGGCATTGGCGGCCAGGCCCATACTATTGCCGGCGCTCTCCGCAAACGGAGCAGTGGTATTGGTGATTGCCGGACTGCTGGTGGGTTACGGAACTCGCCTTGGCGCTGGCTGTACCAGTGGGCACGGTGTCTGCGGCCTGGGCCGGGCATCGCCTCGGTCGGCGATGGCTACCTGCGTGTTCATGCTCATGGGCATGGCCACGGCGACCCTGGTACGGATTGTGGCGGGAGGCACGGCATGACCCGTCTCGCCGCGTTCCTGTGCGGCGCACTCTTCGGACTGGGACTGGTCGTATCCGATATGGCCAACCCAGCCCGCGTGCTTGCTTTCCTTGATGTGAGCGACGCCTGGGACCCTTCTCTGGCGCTGGTCATGCTGGGCGCACTGATCCCATCCAGCGCAGCCTACTTGTGGATACGCGCCCGCAGAACGCCGCTGCTTGCCGCATCGCTGCACATTCCCACCCATCGCATCATCGATCGGCGCCTTGTGATCGGTGCGGCGATATTCGGCCTGGGTTGGGGACTGGCCGGAGTGTGTCCCGGCCCTGCCATCGCGTTGCTGGGAACCGGCCAGCCCTTCGCGATCATCTTCACCACGGCAATGATCGCAGGCGTGATCCTGCATGGCCTCATTCATCGCCCCACTGCAACTACGGGACAACCATGAACCTCAAGCCACTCTCTGCCTACCTCAAGGTATCCGGTCAGCTCCTGCCAGAGGATATTGAAGCTCTGAAGGAGCAGGGCTTTGGGAGCGTGATCTGCAATCGGCCCGACGACGAACAGCCGGAGCAGCCCAGTCACCATGCGCTGCAGGCTGCCTGCCAACAGGCGGGCATGCAATTTGCCTATCTTCCGGTAGTGCCTGGTGTCATTACCGATGATCAGGTGCATACCTTTGCCAAGTTGATCGACGCGCTGCCACGCCCTGTTGCCGCGTATTGCAGAACCGGCACCCGCGCTGCGATGCTTTGGGCGCTGTCGGAAGTCGTTCACAACGGAGCGGCGTTTGCCCACGTCCTGTCTGTTGCCTCGGACGCAGGCTATGACCTTTCCTCCATCGCAACACGGCTGCAGCAAGTTCCGGCGTCCGGCGACTGACATATGGAAACGCTCTCTCTGCTGCAGTGGGTGCTGGGCGGCCTGTCTGGCGTTCTGGTCGGCTTCGTCCTCGGCGTGGTTGGCGGGGGCGGATCCATCCTGGCGGTACCACTGATGCTCTACGTGGTCGGAGTGGAAGATCCGCATGTGGCTATCGGTACCAGCGCCCTGGCAGTGGCGGTCAACGCGGTGTCGAATCTGGTGATACATGCCCGTAGAGGGAATGTTCGTTGGCCCTGTGCCTCGGTCTTCGCCCTGGCGGGGATCGCGGGCGCCTACCTGGGTTCCAGCTTGGGCAAGGCGTTCGACGGCAACAGGCTGTTGGCGCTGTTTGCTGTGGTCATGGTCATTGTCGGCATCGCCATGCTTCGCAGGCGCAACACGCTTGGCTTCGCGGACGCTCGGCTCGGCAGACGCAATGCACCCGCACTGATTGGGCTGGGCGCCACTGCCGGTGGGCTTTCTGGCTTCTTTGGCATTGGCGGAGGTTTCCTCATCGTGCCCGCACTTGTGGCCGCGACGGGAATGCCGATCATTGCCGCAGTCGGAAGCTCGCTCCTCGCCGTCGCCGCATTCGGCATGACCACCGCACTGAACTACGCGCATGCAGGCCTGATCAACTGGAAGCTCGCGGCAGTGTTCGTCGTTGCCGGGATGGCTGGCGGTACTGCAGGAGCAGCAATTTCGACGAAGCTTGCCAGCTATCGTGGAGCTCTGAACACGGTATTTTCAGTACTGATCTTCATTACTGCCGCATACATGCTGTGGAAGGTGAGCTGACCGTATGTGTTCCAGACCACAGCCGAGCACTGATAGCCAGCGCAGCGCTTCAAAGGCATTGATAGGAAGATACTACGAACGTTGGTCCACATCTTCCAGAGTCAAATAAGATACGACGGCTCGAAGCGCCTTGCGATCAGCTTCGAAATCCATGGCCAATAGGCCGCGCTCCAACGCAATGCGGGCATGCGCCTGTGATGCGACTCTTGTCGCTTCATTCGAGGACCCTGCCAACGCTACGAAGGCCTTCTGCAGCCGGATGTTGACCTCCAGCGAGCCGGCGGCATCCCTGGAGATTGGTGTGAATGCATCCTCGAACATGTCGTGGACATCGAGGCACTGCACGTGCACACGCGGATAGAGCACTTCACACGTCGCAGCGTCCCCGGTGTGGCTGGCCCATGCACAGAGCAGCCTGACACAGGTCCCGATGACGTCGATGCAGGTGCCAGGGTCGTTCACCGCAGGTGACATGGCTCGCTGGGCAATTTCCGCAAGCACGACCAGCCCGAACCGTGGGTCATTCTCGATGGAGCGCGCGTCACTGAAGGAGATGGCTGAGATCACTTCACTCTGCACGTCCGGAAGTGGATTTCCCTCGATGGCTATCAAGGGACGGGCCGGAGTTGCGAACGTACCCGGCTGGCAGAGCAGATGAACTCGCAGATCATGTTCTTGTGCAATGCCGTCAATCCGGGCGACGTCCACATGTTCAACGTAGGCAACCTGATCGCCAACCAGCAGTACCGCCCCCTCCCCTACCGGGACCGCACTGGCTCCGCCGAGCCGAGGCTGCTCGGCGCGGCGCTTCATTGCTGCTTTGGTCGCCCGCTCCACCAGATCGATGGTTTCGCCAACGCGGCCAAAGCGTGAGAACTGCTCGATAGCCCGGAGCAACGTCACTGTGATGACGATGATGACCGCGATGGTTGCCCCGAAGAGGACAAGCCGGCCGCTGTCTCCGTAGATGCCGGTGCTGAGCGCGATGAGGCCGACGATCGAGAACAGGAAGGCACCAATGAAGGTGGCCAGCGCACCTTGGGCCCGGGCGTCTTCGATCAGCAGGCGGGCCGCGCGCGGGGTGGCGCTGCTGGATGCGGAGCCGTATGCCGAGACCATGGTGGACAGCGAGAAGGTGGTGACCGTCAGCATTGACGCGGCAAGTATGCCAAGGATGTTGCCGACGGAATCTGCGCCGATCCGTGCGGCAAGGCCAACGGGAATGAGGAACTTCAGGAACGCGCCGGCCAACGCCGTGATGATGCCCAGGGCGCCATACAGGGTCGAACGGAACCACATCCGCTTGGTAACTTTGCTGGCTGCGAGCCTCAGTCGGGTGAGCATGGGCTACTTCCTGGGCAGTTAGACCATCAATAGCACGGTCGGGTGCCGAGGCCACGTCAAAGGCAGGGTCATGCCCGGCCCAAGGCAGATGCCGCCCCTCCGGGCGGCATCTGTGTACGGATTCTACGAGCGCACCTTGTCCAGGAACTGTCGGTGGCGTTCGTATTGATCGAGCACATCGTGGATGAGCTGAACCTTGGTCCACCCCATGACGTCGTAGTCCTGCCCGCCCTCCCGCAGATAGACCTCCGCACGGTAATGACGGGTGCCCTCGCTGACCGGCCGACGGGGATCCTGCAGGGCGAACGTCGGCGGCTCATAGGGCTGGGGCCGTACGGAGTAGAAGAAGTCCATCTCCTCGCCATGGCCAACCTGTAGCCACGCACGACCATCCTCTCCCTTGGAGACCTGGACCGGCAGATCCTGCTTGCGAAGCTCAGCGGCAACCTCTTCCAATGCAGGAATGACGCGCTGCTCGATGAAGCCGGTCACCTCGATCTTCAACGGGTTGTGCGCCAGCAGGCGCAGGCGCGCCCGCCAATCCTCGCTGGTACCCGGTAGGATACGTGCCTCGCGCAGGATCGAGCGCTTGGTGGCATCCAGATGCATGGCCTTCAGCAGTCCCCAGCACATCAGGATCATGACGATCGTAAATGGCAACGCGCTGGCAATGGTGGCAGCCTGCAACGATTCCAGCCCGCCAGCCACCAGCAATGCAATCGCCAGGCCGCCGACCAGCAGCGCCCAGAAGATCCGCTGCCAGACCGGCGATTCCTGCTCACCCTTCGAGGTGAGCATGTCGATTACCAGGGCACCGGAGTCCGCTGAGGTTACGAAGAACAGCGCAACCAGGATGACCGCCAGCGAAGAGGTCAGCATGGTCAGCGGCAGGTGCTCCAGGAACTCGAAGAGCGCCATCGAGCTGTCGGTTGAGACCGCCTGCACCAACTGCTGTATGCCCTCCGCCCGCACCATGTGCAACGCGGTGTTGCCGTAGATGGTCATCCACAGGAATGTGAAGCCAAGCGGTACGAGCAGCACCCCCACCACGAACTCACGGACGGTGCGTCCACGTGAGATGCGCGCGATGAACATGCCAACGAAGGGCGACCACGCAATCCACCAGCCCCAGTAGAACAGCGTCCAGCCACCCAGCCAACCAGTGGGTTCGTAGGCATAAAGGTTGAAGGTCATCGAGAACAGCTGGGAAACGTACATGCCGGTGTTCTGCACCAGCGCCTGCATCAGGTGAACGGTGGGTCCACAGACCAGCACGAAGGCCAGCAGCGCCGCCGCCAGGATCATGTTGAGCTCGGACAACCTGCGTACGCCGCTGTCCAGGCCAGCCACGACCGATCCGGTGGCCACCAGTGTGATGACGGTGATCAAGCCAACCTGGGCGAGCATACTGACCTCCAGGCCGAACAGGTAGTTCAGGCCGGCGTTGATCTGCATGACGCCCAGCCCCAGCGAGGTGGCGAGGCCGAAGATGGTACCCAGCGCGGCAAACGTGTCTACGGCATGTCCCAACGGGCCGTGGATACGGTCGCCGATGAGCGGATACAGCGCGGAGCGGACACGCAGCGGGAGATTGTGTCGGTACGCAAAGTACGCCAGCGACAGCGCCACCACAGCGTAGATCGCCCATGCGTGGATGCCCCAGTGGAAGAAGGTGATGCGCATCGCCTGGCGGGCAGCGGCGGCCGACTCGGGCGAACCAACCGGCGGCGTGGCGTAGTGCATGATGGGCTCGGCAACGCCGAAGAACATCAGACCGATGCCCATGCCGGCAGCGAACAACATGGCGAACCAGGAGCCGTAGCTGTAGTCCGGCGTACTGTGGTCAGGGCCGAGCTTGATGCGGCCGTAACTGCTGATGGCGACGCCGACAACGAAGACCAGGAAGCCGGCTACTGCAAGGATGGTGAACCAACCTGCATCATTGGCAGCCCATGACTTGGCCGCGGTGAACCACCGCGTGGCCATTTCGGGCGCGAAGGCGGCAAGCGCGAGCAGCGCGATGACGATGGCTGCCGTGGGAATGAACACCTGCGGAAGGATCCGCTGGCGAACGGGGGGATGTTGCGGAGCCGTGCTCTGCATGGATACCTCCGTGTTATTGGGTGGAAGAACCTGCGGCTTGCGCGAGGCCGATCAGAAGTAGAAGCCGATATTGAGGTTCAGCCGCGAATGCCAGCTGGAAGGGCCTCCTTCGTCGATGCCGATACCATCACCACCAGCAAACCACATGTTGCGGCCAGCGATCCAGTCGACATAGGTGAGCATGATGCCTTTCTGCAGGCTGCAACCGGTCACGTTCTGCCACGAATCACGAAGGCCCGCGCGGTGCCCGACCGGGCGGGTCATGCTGAGGTTGTTATAGCAGGTGATGTCATCCAGCCAGCCCTTCTGGCCGAACGAATAGGCGATGTTGGCGCTTGGCACATCCGCCTGCGCTGCAACCTGGAAGGGGGATTGGAACGCCGACATTGCGATGCGATCTCTGGGCACGTCATACCGGTACCGCGCCCACTGCAGCTGCGCGGTCCAACCATCGCGCTGCCACTGTGCATGGAGGGCAGCGCCCTGATGACCGTAGTGACGCCGTGTCTGAGTGTTCTGCACCTTGCCAGCAAACGCTGATGCGCCCAGCAACAGTTCGCCGCCGCCCCAGTCGCGCGCGCTCTCCACGCGTGCATGCAGTCGTTGCCGCTCGCGATACGGCAACGCCTCGGTCTGCGCGACATCAAAGGAGTAGCGATCGTAGCGAGCCCCGGACCCGTATTCGTCTCCGGAGAACCAGCCAAGATGCCAGGTTGTGCTGCCGCTGCGGTGAATCACTACAAGGCCCGGATCGTAATCATCCTCGACGCCCAGGTAGTAGCCGGAGCCGAACCAGAAACTCTGCGAAACGGTAGGGAGCAGCCCGAACGGGACTTGCTGGATACCTGCCTTCAGCTGGGTAACATCGGAGAACTGCCAGCCCGCGTACGCGTGATGCACGGCGTCGAAACCATCGTACCAGCGGTACTGGGCAGAGAAGGAAAACGGTCCGGATCCAGCGTCAAGGTCTGCGCGCAGCAGTTCAAGCTGCAGGCGGCTGGTCGGCCCGTAGTCGAGCCAGCCATAGTTGAACCTGACGGCGCCTCCTGGATCAAAGTAAGGATCTCTATGGAGGTTATCCTCAGAAGCATCTGCAGCCAGCGAAGTTCCCGCCAACGCGGCAGCGACAATGAAGGGAATTGATCTCACGGTTATGCGCCTTGCCTCCCTGATCTGCTACGGAAAGCACTTGAGTCTAACGTCGATTCATCCAATGCCTCAAACTGGCGATCTCAAAGAACTCTTGGCGACGCCACAGCAATCACTCACGGCGCGTCTTTAGTCCTCAGGCCCATATGCCACGTGAAAATCATGTGCAGTGAGAGAGTAGCTAACACGATCCACTTTTTAATAGTCGATCCTGTGATTGAGCGACTCATAGTGGATGTGGAGTGACACGCAATGTCATTTGAGAATAGGCTAGGGCCTCGACACCGGGGAAGAATTCATGACTATTGATATCAGCGGCCTTTCTGCCAAGGAACTTCGCTCACTGATTGCTCAGGCGGAGAAGCAGCAGTCCAAAGTGCTGTCACGCCCTAAGGCCACAGCGATGCGCGCCAAGATCAACAAGTACGTCAAGGATCATGGATACACGATAGAGGAACTCTACGGCGCTTCAGTGATCGTGCCCTCCGAAACCGCCAAGAAGCGAGGTGATCGGAGGTCTGCCAAATCGACAGTGCCCAACACCGCCCCCAAGTACCGCAATCCTGCAGTGCGCGGCCAGACGTGGTCCGGTCGAGGGCGGCAACCGCGATGGATAGCCGAGCTGGTAGCAAGCGGAAAATCACTGAATGACTTCCTGATCAAGTAGTGATAGCGGGGCAGCCGTACACCGGTACCGCAGCAAGTCCTGAGAATCATTAGTCATCAGATCGAACAGGATGCTGGTGCGCGGAATGCCCTGCCAGGTAGGCGATCAAAGATTTCAGCTAGTCGCAGTTGATGTGACAGCGGGCGAACAGCAGGCGCTCCCCTTGCCTTTGGAGAGTGCGCTCAGGCAGCAATGATTGCAGTATCCGCTTCTGGCCAGAAGCGGACCTGGATCAGGGCCAATGCGGCCGGGATAGCTTCGGGCCGCTGCGATCCTAGGCAACTCGGTCACTTCACCAGGTTCCAAGAGACGCCGGTGTCGAGCGGTACAGCCTACTAGCGTCACCGAAAGCAAAGGCGTTAGGTCAAAGTTGCGTCGGATCCGAAGGATTAGAGCCCTCATGGCAAACCCTCGCCATGTGAACTCTCGCTAGAATCAGCTAAACCTCCGGGGCGGCAATGGCCAGTAGAAGTCAGCTTCGCCAAGCAATCATTGAAGCTCAGGCTTCGCTACGCTTGGAGGGCCTGCCCATCGGAGATCGAGATGATGACATCTATGCCGCAGCCATTGATGGTTCGCTCCGTAGACCGTTGCGCGATCTGGTCTTGAAGCGTATTCGCGCCGAATTGGGACTGGCTCACGAGACGAATGAAAATTGACAGAGGCCGCGAGGGCTAGGCGACGCTATGTGGTCGCCGGCCACCAGACGGCTGTTTTCGTAAGCGGTTTTCACTTAGCGCCTTCAGCACGTTTCGTGCTCCGAGCATCACCGAGAATCCCACATCCAGCGACACATTGCATCGCTGGCCGATTTGCTTGGCTGCCTGCTGAAGTTTGCGGTGGGATCCCGCTTGGTCTGCATCTCCTTCAACCATCTGTAGCGCAAGATCCATTGCCCTGTTCAAGTGAACTCTTTGACTGTACGGACCTTGCTCTTCGTATCTCAATTTGTACTCCTCGTAGACGTCAAGGTGCATCTCTCTTAGCAACTGCCTATTGAGCCTGAAGCGTCTAAGTACAACTTTCATCTGCGGCACATAGTGGTCTTTCTCGGATGCTTTCAGAACATCTGAAAAGCATTTGGCACATCGCTCGAGCCGCTCCGCATGCCTCCCAACAGGTAGCTTTAACGTTGCATAGCTAAACCAAAGATCCAACAGCGGCTCGGAAGCCGCCGCATCTGGGCTTAGCAAGATGTCGCGTGCTGAGATGGACTGGAGAGCGCAGAGATTGACAATGGCACGAATGGTCGTCCGACCCCTGGTCAAGTTCTTGGTAGCGCGGTAGAATTCCGCCTTGAGAGCGTTAGGATATGCCCGCCTCATCGGATGGCCGTCAACGAGCAGTTTCACGAATCGAACATAGTTTTCGAAGGGAATCTGGGGTTGTGAGGGCGTCGCGCAAAGTTCGATTATGGATGCAAGCTGCTGCTGACCCCATGCCTCGTCGCCAGTAATCGCTGCGGCGGCGCCATCACCGGAAAGCGATTGCTTGCATTTGTGGCATCTTCTGCGCCGCTGGTAGTCTGTTGAGCTCGGCTGGTCCGCGCCACACCTTGAACAGGTGGTTTCGAGCTTGCATTTATGCAGGTCACACTCAGCTTGAATGTCGACGATCCACGATAGCGGCTCATATGAGAGATCATCGTCCCAATCGCGGTAGCACACTGGGCACCAACGGCGGCGCGTTGTGTCTCGGCCTCCTCCGTAGGTTGCCAGTACGTCCTCCAAAACCCAGAATGTGCCGCACTGCAGGTCGTCCTGGGCGGTCAGCATCTTGAGCGTGCTGATACGGTGACTGAAGTCACGGCTGGGACCGCAATACTTGCCCGAGCCCATGACTTGTCCTCTACGCCCACCAGCAATAGCTGGACCGACTATCGACATCATATTGGCCATGGTCACGCCGACTGTCCACGCTTGCCGTAGAACGTAGTGCTCCAAGGATTCAACTCGCGACGTTCCCACACCCTTCAATTGAAGTGGAGGCAAGGACGACCAGGTAAATCGGTGAATGCTAGACTTCACGGCACACCTCCCCATAAGAGGAGGCCCAACTAGACTTGAGCTGTTTCGCTCTGGCTGTGACGCTTCCAGCCTCCATTGCATCCTCGAATTCCTCGATATCTCGCCAAAGGTTGGCAAGATCGTTGTCTGAATAGTAGGAGGCCTCTATGTGACGTTTAAGGATCCGCTCGCTTCCTTCCTGCTTGGCCGCATCCGCAGCTCGCGACAGAAGTTGAGCCACCTCTCCATAGACACCTCCCGTCGCGACCAGTAGATCCGCCGCCATTCGAATCAATAGGTCCTGTTTAGAGAAATTGTGCCTTTCGCTTAGCGACATAAGGAGGCGCAAGAATGGAGCCCGGTCCTCCTTTCTTCTAACGCTATATGGCGGAACCCATATAGACGTCACACTTCGGCGAAGCTCGGATCCGATCGACCAGAGTTGAACTGCCCTGTGGATTCCGCTCATTATCAGCATCGACCCAGCGGACTCTGCTAACGTCATCAAGTGCAATGCATGGTCTGCAGGTGACTTGTCTTTGTGATTCACCAGAAGCGCTGATATTTGATCGATAGCGACATACTTGCAGTCACGCGCAATCATGGACCGCCTTACAGACGACCAACACTCCGCTTCGGTGAGCCTGAGTTGATACCGTCCAAGCTGAAGGTCTCTGTCGCGCACTTCGGCTTGAATGTCCGAAGGGGGAATTGACCGAGGTGATCTGCCCTCCAGCGCCCAAGTCAGAGTCGGCGCGTTAAGCTCTTGCAACAACTCGCGGGCGAGATATCGCGAACTGAAGTATGCTCCGACTGGCAAGCACGCAAACGTCTCGATGGCAGGAACTTTTCCCTTTTCCCACAGGTTTGGATTCCCAAACATCTCACGCATAACGCTCCGACGCATCGTGGTCTTCCCTACACCGGACGGACCGATGACGTAGACCATATGCCCCGGTCTGTGATTGTCTAGGGCTGCCCTCAGTCGATCTCGCGGCCCTCTGTATGCTGAGTGCTGGAGAAGTTCCATCAGAAATCCTCCGCTTTGTCGAGCGCTTCTACACCTTCCTGCCAAGGGCCTATATCTTGGCCCTCGTGACTGGTGGATTCCGCCAGCTCTGCCAGGTGGGAGAGGAGTGCAATCGCAATGATTAATGCAGCCGCGAACCGCCTCCTGGCGTGCAGTTTTCGCGCGAGATCGTCGCGCCGCCGCCTTGCATCGGCGCCCCACCGGAACTGATTTGAGTCGGTAGTCACCATTTCCTTCCCTCAGGTTGGAGATCCCCAGCGCGCCTTCACATGTTCTGATCGCTCAGTGACACTGCCGGCAACCATGCTCATCTCAAAGGCGTCGATGTCCCGCCATAGATTCCTAAGATCCTCACTTCCGTAGTAGGAGATCTCAATGTGTCGCTTGAGAATTCTGTTGCATCCCTCCTGCTTCGCAGCAATATCTGCCCGCCCCAGTAGTTCGACCACCTCAGCGAATACGCCGCCGGTAGCGGCAAGGATCTCGTTGGCCATCCGGATTAGCAGATCATCCTGTGATAGCCCGTAGCGAGTGGCCAATGACTTGAGCAAACGAAGGAACGGCAGTTTGTCATCCCGACGCCTATCACTATATGGAGGCACCCAAACGGTTGTGACTCGGCGTCGCAACTCGGAGTTGACCGACCACAACTGCGTGGCTTTGTGCACCCCAGTCATAACGAACATCACGCCTGTGGCTTCAGCTATCGCCATTAGATGGAGGGTGTGGTCAGCGGGTGACTTGTCCCTGTGGTTGACTAGTAGCGCTGTAACCTGATCGATTGACACATACTTGCAGCTACGCGCTCTCAGGCTTCGCTGCACCATCCCCCAGTACTCGCCTTCTGTCTGCCTTGTTCGCGCTAAGGACGCCCACTCCGATGTTGCTGCGGCGAGCTCGCGTCGTATTCGCAGTTTTGCATCCTCCCCGAGATAGCTTCCGTCCAGTAGCCACGCCAACGTGGGCGCGTGCAACTCTTGGAGAATAGAGACAGCGAGCTGACGCGAACTAAAGTACGCGCCGTGAGGAAGTGTGGCGAATGTCTCGACCAGGGGTATCTGCCCACAATCCCAGCATGCTGGATTGCCAAACATCTCCTGCATTACCGAGCGCCTCATCGTGGTCTTGCCCACGCCCGATGGCCCAATAATGAACACCATATGTCCTGGCCTATGACGGTCGAGCGCCGTTCGCAATTGCTTGCGTGGGCCCTCGTAGGCTGGGTGCTGAACCATCTTCATCAGTAGTCCTCCCGTTCATCGAACGGAACGATGTCCTGTGCGATCGCAGGTGGCACTGGTTCGATATCTAACCTCTCATCGCTGCCGGTCATTGGCACCGGGGCAAGGTGCTCTGTTGCGGGCATTGCCGCTTGGGCCTGCGCTCGGCGCGAATGACGAGCACGGGCAACTTCCTCTTTTCTTTTTGCCGATTGTGAGCGCAACGAGGGTGCCCAGAGCAGATGAAACAGTCGCTCCTGATCCGACAAAAGCGCATCGCTTTGTACTTTGTTGTGGAAGGCCTTGAACCAGCTCCCGCGAACCTTCACGTAGATCACATTTGGGTCACAGCAGTCGCTACGAATCTCACTGGCATCCTCAGTTCGCAGCGCTTGTAAAAGCCCGTCACTGGTGAACCAACCGTCGGCAGTGCGTACGCCACGCTGGCGGTCGATTCGCTTCTTGGTCTCCACCTTGATCGCGGTTCTGATTAGGAACCCATCGTTCCATTCGCACGGTGTTCCGACAGCGCCGTAGGCCGCGAGCGCCTCAACCCTCTTCTCAGCTGGCGTTGTATCATCTGGCCCCGGTGTCATAGGAAGGTCGTGATAGACGAACTTCAGGAACTCCTCGTGCACACGGACAAAGTCCGTCCTCGCATTGTTTCGGCTCTTGAATCTGCCGTCGACCTTACGTCCCATCTGATCGGGCCGCGTGCTTCCCGGGAATCGCTGTGCTACTTGTTCGTTGACCTGCTTGATGGCGTTCTCAGCAATGCCGTTCCAGGCGCTGCCTGCAGTTGGGGAGAACCTTAGACTGATCTCGCCATGGCAGAAATCTTGTAGCCAGCGGGAAGTGTTCTCCGGCCCTCGATCCAGATGGATCAACTTGGGCAGGAAGCCCTGCCTTTTGACGTACTCACGCATAAGCAATGCCAAGGCGTCGGTTCTTGCTGAGCCAAATACCAATGCATGAGCCATCGGATAGCCCGTCGCTCCGTCTATGCCGATATAGAACTTTGCTTTGCTTGCTGGGAAGCAGTGAATCAGGTTCGGAGCGCAGCGAACATCCAGATCCGACGAATCTACGTGCAGTGTGTGGCCATATCCGATCGGAGGTAGCGAGCGATGGCGAGGATCGGTGCGTGTACGCGTCGCGTGGTAGGCGCGAAAGCCGCCCGTGGATAGCGCATGGCGTGTTGGGCTCTCGCTTCTTCGTCTGGCATCCAGTCGGCCCCTACCGCAAGGCTCAACTCCTAACCGAAGGCACTCCTCTTCGAACACATAGAGCAAGTCCTTCGGTCTATGTACCCTTCCGGTGTTCCAGTGCAGCGCGATGACGGTCTCTATGGCTTGCTCGTGTTCCGGAAGCAGGCGCGATGCTCGGTTTCCGCTAAAGGCATATTTGGTAAGACAAGCCGAAAGCGCGGATCTTCCTTCTGCAACAGCCTTTCGAACCTGTCGCTGCAGAGCGCCCATCCGTCGTGTTGCGGGCAGACTTCCGGCCTCAATCAGCGCAAGCCTACTGAGTCGCTGGTGTGCCCGCTGGAGGTCTGTAGCGGTTGCCACCAGTAATGGATCGTCCACAGCTGGTTGCGACTGAGCTTTGACAATGGCTCCAAGCAGTAGCTCGTCCGCCTCCTTGGCCTGCTCCTTCGTGCCATACAGATGGAAGCGGTCAGTCCTGGCCGCGGGAGTGCTCTGCCATGGACCGAAGGCCGCCGATCTTCCCAGCATCCAAAGCGCTAGGCGCGGTGTGAAGCCGGGCACCTCGGCGAGGAGACTGTCCAGCAGAAGGGGGCGCTTGGCGATTAGCCTAACTGCCTTGGCTACTGCGGTAGTTTCATGTTGCTGAAGGGCATCACCGGCTACCGCGTAGCAGGCTTCAAGGTTCTGGAGGTACACACCGGTTGGAGTGGGCGGCACCCAGACTCTGAACGCCAGGCCATGCTGCTGCGCCCATTGGGCGTAGGGGGAATAGGTCCATACCGCGTCCTGCTTGACCCAAAGGGAGTCCGGAAGCGCCAGTTGGCCCTCCAGCCACGATAGCGGCTTGCACTCCACTAGTTCTACGTGGTCCCTGCGAAATACAAGAAAATCTACATGTGCAGTGCTGATGTGATTGCGCCCGGACGCCGTGGTTCGCTGCACGCGGCGGCATGGTACTTGTACGTAGTAGCCCAGCACCTCGGGGTCAAGCTCAAGCTCATAGGCAAAGACCAACTCGCACGTGTGGCTTTCAACTGTTCGCGCACTACCGTTCTTGATTGAGTTGTGTCTAACACAAACGTTTCTCAGCGCCGCCTTGCCTACGGTCTTGGTTCCGCTGCCGGCAATCATGTTCTCGAGCTGCCGAATACTGAGCTCACTTGCTTTTATGCGGGTGTAAAGCTGGTGACGGCCTTCAAACGATAAGCCACCAAATTGTGGGTCTGTGGACATGCCGATTCCTCATGCGCACCCCACGGGAGCACCGTCCAAGAGGCCTGGGCGAGCCCACCAGCCGAGTCGGACATAGGTGCCCGTGACAGGCCTGCGCAGGCTTGACAGGGGAGTCAGGGAAGGGGAAAGTATCGGCAAGACCTGCAAAGTCGCCGACCCAAAAACCCGTGAGTCCTACCTCACGGGTTTTTTCTTTCCAACTTCCGGCAAGGGAAGTTCAGATTGGGGCTAGGTCATGGGCTGCCTGCCTCCCTCGGAGATTGAGGTGCCTGAGATCGAAGGTATGCGCTGACATCGGCGGCGTGAGCGAACCAGCCGCGACGACCTTGTGGACGAAACAGCGTCACGGGCAAACGACCTGTGGCGCTTGCCCGCCTAAGTGCTGCCGGGCTATTGAACCCGAGCAGTCGCGACAGGTCTTTGGCCGGCACTAGCCCGCCATAGGTTTGCGCCACCCAAGCCACAGACAATGCATCCGGCTCTTTACTTGGTAGGCTCACGTACGCTCCAGTGATGCTAGGTTCCAGGTAACCCTAGCGCTCTACCGGAGCCTTTTCATCCAGCAAAACTACCCTTCCAACGTCTACTTTTTTTGGAGGTTTCCGATGGGGGAGTTGCACGAAGCTTGCCAAGCACTCCAAGCGATGCAGTGCTCAGGTTTAGGTCGTCCTGCCTGTGATGCATCGGACAGGCTGCACTCCAGGATTCTCTGGAATACATGGTCTATGGTGGAAGGCGGTGAGGAAGAGCTGAGGGCGCGCTATGTTCTCCGGCGCCACAGCCTAGATGGTCCGTTAATGATGCGCAGCGATGAGTTCAGTGCATATCGGCAAGGATTGCGGTCACTATCACCTAGGCGGCGCAAGCACCTTGCCCTGCAGCATCCCCAGCTTGAGGAGGTGGTTAAGTGGCCCTTTGTAGCCCTCAGCCATCGAGAGTGGGATATGAAGACACTTGTTGGATGGCATCGCCTATTTACGTCCAGCGCCGGACTACTCGGAAACCGCTATTCATTTCCGGGCGATAGGACCAGTGCTGATGAGAACCGCATGCCTGTGATGGCATATGACTTGGATGGCCTTTACCAACGAGGTGACATCTATGGCTTTCTCATGCTGGTGTGCACGTATCGGCTGTTCCACTTGCAGCGGTTGGCTGATCGCCAGTGGTATGCGGCAACCCACATGATTCGAGCACTGTCTGGAGCATGCAGAGATCCCAGAGTGCGTCCATACGCCCATGAGTTGATCGCACAGACGAAGCAACTCCTTCGCCTGCTGCCGGACACGAGCTTTCCAATTCACGTTAATGACGACGTGATATGGGATCAGATCCGGAGCGACGTCCACGAGCCCTCCTACTTGATGAGGCGTGCTGCTGAAAGGCGTGGCGTTCACATCCCAGAGCCTGTGAGCCCAATCATCTCCTACCGATACCAAAAGTGCGCCGCTCATCAACAGCCTTTGCTGTTCGCGCGTAACGGGTAGTCTTCTGATCCGACCAGGCCAAAGATCTGCGGCCGGGGCCGGGGCCGGGGCCGGGGCCGGGAGGTTGGGAGGTTGGGAGGTTGGGAGGTTGGGAGGTTGGGAGTATCCGCGATCGCCTTCTATCCGAAAAATACCCTCTGGCAATGGGCTATAGGCTGATCCAAATCCAGCTTTCGAAACGCATCCATCGCTGCGGCATTCACCACCGAGGGAGCCTTGTTCTCGTAAATCCAGCACATTGCCTGCATCAATTGGCCGTGGCTAAACACGACCACCTGCTCATGCTCGGAATAGGATTCAAGAATGCGTAGCGCTCGCTCAGCGCGGGCAATGAGCTGGGCAAATGACTCGGCACCAGGTCCATCCACATAGTTGGGATCGCAACGGGACCAGTAGCCCTCTACCCACTGCTTGCGGTCTGCCGCCGAGGTGCCCACGCACCGCTCGGGCGACAGATAAGTGAACTCATGGACGTCCAGGGGCTCAGCGACCATCTTGAAGCGCTCGGCGAGTGGCTGTGACGTCTGCCTAGTCCGGAGGAATGGTGAGGTAAAGATGCGGTCAGGCGCAGCCGACCAGGTCATAGCCAATGCGCGAGCCTGCTCCTCCCCTGCGGCAGTAAGGGCAATGGATTCGGGATCGGCGGTTACAAACCCCGCATTAGCCATGCTTTGCGCATGCCTAACTACCACTAGCATTTTCCCTCTCCCCCTGTTCTGTTTGTCTTCTGGGCAGGTGCCTGCTGCCCGTCTCGGATGCACCCTGACTCCGACGCATAGGCCCTCTTAAGCCAGTACGTAGTGCTGTTAGGCCGCCTCCCATTGTCGCAGTGGTTCTGGACCATTGTCTGCTGCGGCGGGCTACGCTCGTTTGCCTCGCACCACACAAACTTTGCCACTCAAGGGGGGACGAAGCACGGTCCAAACCCCAACAGGCTGCACAGACTTTGGGGTTCCGGTTGGCACCTACTTTGGTGATGGGATCAAAAGGGCCCTGACCACTGCCGCAGGGCGAGCAAGCTCGCCCACTTCCGGATACGTGAGCGGGTCACAGTTTCATATTGAGGCCGACGAACACGCTACGGCCAGGGGCCGGCGAAAACATCGGGCGAGCGCTGTCCCAGAAGAAGCTGTCGTACCAGGCGTAGGCGTACTGGCGTCCGGTAACGTTCTTCAGCTGCAGGTCCACGCTCCAGCGTGGGTTGATCTGGTAGGCCGCGCTGAGGTCGAGCACGGCAAAGCCACCGAACTTTCCGGCCACATTGCGCTCCTCAAGGTAGTAGTCGCCCTGCGCGCGTGCCTGCAGGCCGAGGCGAAGCGCGTCGCTGGCGCGGTAATCCGCCCCCAGGTTGCTGATGTATCGCGGGGTGGCGGCCACTTCGCGGCCCTGCAGGGAAATGCTGGCGTCGCGGTCGTCGCGGGTGATCTTCGCTTCCTGGTAGGCGTGCGACGCCCATACCGTCCAGTCGTCGCCCAGCTGCAGGCTCAACTGCGCATCCACGCCGCGTCGGCGGGTCTTGCCCAAGGTGACCGTGGTACCGGTGGCCGGCATGTTGGACACCTCGTTTTCCGCATCCTGCTGCCATACCGCCAGACGTGCCTGGCTGCCCGCGAACGGCTGGAACTTCAGGCCCAGCTCCATGCCGGTGTTGGTGGACGGATGCATCGGCGCCTGGCCCGGGGCGAGGTAAGCCGGCGCGGTGGATCCAGTGAGCACCTGGAAGGTGCGGCCCCAGTTTGCGTAGACGTGGGTGTTCTCGCCCAGGCTGTGGATGACGCTCAGTTTGGGCTGGCCGATGCTGCCGTAATCCTGCAGCCGAGCGCTGAGGCCGTTCATCAGGTGGGTACGGCCACTGAAGCGGTCCACACGGTAGGCCGGCACGATCTTCCACGCCTCGACGGGCTGGTAGATGGCCTGCACGTAGGCGCCCCAATTGTCGAAGCTGTGGCGGTCGTTGTTCTGCACCCGTGCCGGGGCACGGCTGAAGTCGGTGGGTTCGGCGTAGGCGTAGCGATCGCGGAGGTAGCTGTTGTCCTGCTGCTCGTAGTTCAAGCCGCCCTCGACGGTAAGCGCGGGGCTGGCCTGCCAGGTGAGCGTGCTGAGCAGGCCGGTCTGCCGCTCATCCCACACGCGGCGCTGGCGCGGCAGGTTGCCGGTGGGCAGGTCGCTGAAGGTCACGCGGCGGTCGTCTTCGTAGCGGTTGTAATAGAGCCGCGTGCCGAAGGTGAGCCTCTCGGACAGTTTCATATCCAGGTGCGCGGCAATCTGGCGCATGTCGCGGTCATCGCCATCGTTGCCGTTGCGCAGGTCGCTGCCGCGGCGATGCGTGCGCAGTTCGTCGGCGGTCATGAAGCCGGGTTCTTCGGCTTCGTGGTGGTACGCACGCGCGGTCAGGCCCACGCGCAGGCCCTCGTCCAGCGAGCCGTAGAACCACTTGCCGCCCAGCGAGTACTTCTTCGAGGTGTCGTGGTCGCGGTAGCCATCGCTGGCCTGGGTGCCGACGAAATAGTTCTGTGCGACGCCATTGGCTTCACGGCCTACCGCCAGCTGCGCATCACGGGTGTTGTAGCTGCCGTAGGCCAGCCGCGCATCGGTATAGCTGCCGCCCTGGCGCGTGCCGAAGTTCACGGTGCCGCCGATGTTGTGCAAGCCATAGCGCGGATCGTTGGTACCGCGCACTACTTCGATGTAGCTGATTTCCAGCGGGAACAGCATGTCGATGAAGCGCTGGTTGCCGCTGTTGACGTTGCTGGGGATGCCATCGATCAGCGTCTTGATGGCATTGAGGTAGCCCTCACCGTTGAAGGCGCGGAAGCTGACCTTGCCCGATTCGGCACCCTGCCGGGTTTCGGTGAGCTGGATGCCGGGCATCTGCCCGAGCAGTTCCCAGCTGTGCGAGACGTTTCGGTCTTCGATCTGGTCCGCGCCCAGCACGTCCACCGAGGTCAGCACCTGGTGCGCGCTCAGCTGGCCCTCCCCGTGCTGGTGTACCTGCACCCTGCCGAGGGTGAGTGCGGCGTCGGCCGATTGTGCGAGTGCTTCAGGGGCGAACGGAGCCGCCGCGAGGGTGGCCACCAGCGTGGAGGTTTTCATGGGGGTGGACGGGCGCAGATGAAATGTAATTATATAACATTACATGCGTCTGCCATGTGGAGTCGAGCCATGCTCGACTGCTCCTGGCAAACAGCAGTCGAGCATGGCTCGACTCTACAAAAACGGGGTGGAGCGGTGGCTTACACCGGGTAGCCGGTGGCTTCCCGGGCCTTCTTCCAGGCGCTTTCGAATTCGCGCGCGCTGATCTCGTCGTCTTCGTCGAAATCCAGGAACGACACCGGCTGGTCGGCCAGCAGGAAGCGGTCATCGCTGTGGGCATGCTCGTCGGCCCAGACCATCTTGGTGCCGTAGATCTCCACCTGGCGCACGATCTTCTCGCCACGGGCTTCCATCAGCACGTTGCCCTTGCCCAGGCCCGATTCGGCCCAGTGCTTGTAGTACTTCTTCGCGGCGGATTTCGCGCCGGGTTTTGCGTTGTGCTTTGCGTAGGTCATTGCAGAGGTCCTGGCCGCAGGCGCGGTCGGAAAGTTCGGAATGGCGCCATTATCGCCCGACCTCGCAGCGCGCAGGTGAGTGCTTCACCGGGCCGACGCAGGCAGCGCCACGCCCTTCGGCCACAGCATCCAGATGTTGCCCTTCTGCTTCATGTCGCCGGCCAGCTTGCCTGCGGCATCGCCACTGCCCCAGTACAGGTCGGCGCGCACTTCACCGGCAATGGCGCCGCCGGTGTCCTGCGCGGCCACCGGGCGCACCACCGGGGTGCCGTCCGGGCGCGTGGTGGACAGCCACAGCAGGCTGCCCAGCGGCACCACGGTGCGATCCACTGCGACGCTGTAGCCGGCGGTGAGCGGCACGTTCAGTGAACCACGTGGGCCTTCCGGGCTGTCCGGGTTGCGCACGAAGAACACGTAGCTGGGGTTGCTGCGCAGCAGTTCCGGCACGCGCGCGGGATTGGCCCGGGCCCAGGCGCGGATCGCGTCCATGGTGACGTCTTCTTTCTTCAGCTGGCCCTGGTCGACCAGCCAGCGACCGATCGCGCGGTAGGGGTGGCCGTTCTGTTCCGCATAGGCCAGCCGCACCTGCGTGCCATCGGGCAGGCGCACCCGGCCCGACCCCTGGATCTGCAGCAGCTGCAGGTCCATCGGGTCGGTCAGCCAGGCCAGTACCGGCGCCTTGGCGCCCTTGGCCGCGATGGTGCCGGCGTCGTCATAGGGCTTGAGCACCTTGCCCTCGACGCGCCCGCGCAGGCGCTTGCCCTTCAATTCCGGGTAGACGCTGTCCAGCTGCACCACGATCAGATCATTCGGCGTGCCGTAAACCGGTACGGTGGCAGCAGCCGTGCGGGTGAGGCTGCCGGGGTAGATCGGCTCGTAGTAGCCGGTAATCAGCCCGTGGGCCTGGTGGCCGCCGGCACGCAATGCATAGACATCCAAATCGCGCTGCAGGAACTGGCGGATCGCCGCCGGGTCCTTGTCCGAAACCGTCGCGGCGGTGGCGCAGGGTTTGGCCCAGACCGCATCGTTCTTCAGGCGGGTGCAGCTGCTGCGCCAGGCGACGAAACCGGCCTGCAGGTCGCTGTCGGAGACCGGTGGCAGTGCACTCCATGCGGCCTTGGCATAGGTGGCAGCGGGCGGCGTGACCGGCGTCGGCACTTCGGTTCCGGTGCGGGGAGCGGTGGTGGAGCAGCCGGCGAGCACAGCCGCTGCCAGCAGGATGCAGTGCTTGCGCTTGAAGAAGATGGCGGAATCGATCATGCCGCCATGGTGGAGTGCCGGCCGCTGGGCGGCAACCCAGCGCTGGGCCAAGCGTTCATGCGCCGGCTCACGGCGTCTGCAGCAGCAGGGAATGCAGAATGCGGGCGTCTTCAGCATCCAGTGTCTTCGGCAGGTCGTCGCGGCCACGGAAACGGCGGTGGAAGGCTGCGACGGTGGCGTCCCGGTTGTCGAGCGGATAGCCGAAGCGGGCCAGCGCACTCCACGCGTCAAAGCCTTCCGGTGCCGCACCGTCGGCCGCGCGCGGCCAGACGCCGAAACCGGCCTCGGCCAGCTGCTGCCACGGGAAGAACCGGCTCGGATCCTGCTTGCGCGTCGGCGCCAGGTCAGCATGGCCAATCACCTGCCGCGGCGGAATGTTCAGGCGGGCGGTGAGATCGCGCAGCAGCACGATCAGCGATTCGATCTGCGCCGCACTGAACGGGCTGCGGCCGTCGTTGTCGAGCTCGATGCCGATCGATGCCGAGTTGAGGTCGGTGATGGTGCCCCAACGCCCGGCGCCGGCGTGCCAGGCGCGGCGCTCATCGGCAACCAGCTGATAGCGATGGCCATCGGCACCGATCAGGTAGTGCGCGCTGACCGGTCCACCGCTGTTGGCCGTGCGCAACGTACGCAGGCTCTGCTGCACTGACTTCTGCTCGGTGTGATGGATGACGATGATGACGGGCGTGCGCGCGTTCTGGTTCGGCGACGGCACCCAGGTGGCGAGCGGGTTGCGGGTTTCCTGCGGCGCGGAGGCACAGGCGGCCAGCAGCAGGCAGGCCGAGAGCATCAGGGCGGTGCGGATCGGGTGCATGGCCCGATTGTGCGCGATCAGGCGCGATGATGCATGCTGCCGTGCCGACCAAGTGGTCGGCACCCACCAGAGCAGACCCAGACCCAGTGCCAAGCAAGCTTGGCACCTACCAGACCAGTAGAAGTGCCGACCAACGGTCGGCACCCACAACATCAATGCAGCAGCTCGGCCGCTATTTCAGGCCTCGTACGCGGACTCGCCGTGCGAGGTCACATCCAGGCCGGTGCGCTCTGCTTCCTCGGTCACGCGCAGGCCGACCACGCTGCGCACCACCAGCAGGATCAGCGTGGTCACTACCGCCGACCAGACCACGGTCAGGCCGACGCTGACCACCTGCACCCAGACCTGATGGGCGATATCCAGATCGGCCTTGGTGCCGCCCAGCGACTGCGCACTGAACACACCGGTGAGAATCGCACCGACGATGCCGCCGACACCATGCACACCGAACACGTCGGCGGTGTCGTCCACCTTCAGCAGGCGCTTCAAACCGGTCACACCCCACACGCAGACCACGCCGGCGACGAAGCCGATGATGATCGCGCCGAGCGGGCCGACAGTGCCGCAGGCCGGGGTGATGCCGACCAGGCCGGCCACTGCGCCCGAGGCCGCGCCCAGTGCCGACGGCTTGCCCTTGCTGATCGCTTCCACCAGCGTCCAACCGAGTACGGCAGCGGCCGTGGCCAGCACGGTATTGAGGAAGGCCAGCGAGGCGACGGTATCGGCGGCAGCGGCGGAACCCGCGTTGAAGCCGAACCAGCCGACCCACAGCAGCATCGCGCCGATATAGGTAAACGGCACGTTGTGCGGCTTCAGCGCGGTCTGGCCATAGCCCAGGCGCTTGCCGACGAACCACGCGGCGACCAGACCGGCCACACCGGCGTTGATGTGGACCACGGTGCCACCGGCGAAATCGATCGCGCCCATCTCACCCAGGTAGCCGCCACCCCAGACGATGTGCGCCATCGGGATGTAGCTGAGGGTGAACCACAGCGCCGAGAACAGCAGCACCGCACGGAACTTGATGCGCTCGGCGAACGCGCCGACGATCAGCGCGGTGGTGATGCCAGCAAACGTCGACTGGAAGGCGACGAACAGGTAATCCGGCAGGCCCTTGATCGGGGTGTTGCCGACCGACTCCGGAGTGAAGCCCTTGAGGAAGGCGAATTCGGTGAACGAGCCGAAGAACGGGTTGCCGGCGCTGAACACCGCGCTGTAGCCATAGGCCACCCACAGCAGCAGCACCAGCGAGAACACCACCAGGATCTGGCTGAGCACCGACAGCACGTTCTTCGAACGCACCAGGCCGCCATAGAACAACGCCAGGCCCGGCACCACCATCAGCAACACCAGCAGGGTGGACGTCAGCATCCAGGCCACGTCGCCATGGTCGTAGGTCGCGGCGGCTTCAGCCGCGGCCGGTGCGGCGGCCGCAGCGACCGGATCCTGCAGCGGTTCGACCGCCACGCTTTCGCTCGGCAGCGGCGAGATCTGGGCCTGAGCGTGGGCACTGCCCGGCCACGCACCGGCGGCCAGCGCGCTGAGCAGCATCAACAGGCACACGAAGTGGAACCGGGCTTGCCACCCGGTGAGAAGGCGCATCTTCATGGGGGAGTCTCCGGAAAGGGGTTACAGCGCGTCGGCACCGATTTCGCCGGTGCGGATGCGGATGACCTGTTCGACGGCGGTGACGAAGATCTTGCCGTCACCGATCTTGCCGGTGCCTGCCGACGACTGGATCGCTTCGATCACCGCGTCGGCACGCTCATCGGTGACCACGGTTTCGATCTTGATCTTGGGCAGGAAGTCGACGACGTACTCGGCGCCGCGATACAGCTCGGTGTGGCCCTTCTGGCGGCCGAAGCCTTTCACTTCGGTCACGGTGATGCCCGACACGCCTGCGTCGGAGAGGGCCTCGCGGACCTCGTCGAGCTTGAACGGCCGGATGATGGCGGAGATCAGTTTCATGCGCATGTCCCGAGGGTGGATGGGGCCAGCGCGCCAGCGCGCGTTGGCATCAGGCAACCAGCGGCCATCAGGATGATGGCCGTGGCTGTTGCACCGGACACGTACAGGGCCGGGACGGCCGTGCCTCTCTCCTTGCACGACCGACGCGGGAGGGAGGGCGGCCCTGGTCGCGTATCCGGTCTCTCTTGCCCCTGTTTCAGCGGACCAACAGTCCGCTCTACTGCAGCGGGCCAGCGGCCCGCTCTACCACGGCGGGTCGGGGTCCGCTCTACCACGGCGGACCGGGGCCCGCCCTGCGGCTCCCCAGCCGCGAAGACGGAAGCGATGGCGGCGGGTGGGAGGGGAAGCCCACCGCCATCGCCACCGGTCAGCTGGCGTAGTACAGCTGGTATTCCAGCGGGTGGGTGGCCGCGCGGAACTTGGTCACTTCCTGCATCTTCAGCGCGATGTAGCCGTCGATGAAGTCATCGCTCATCACGCCGCCGGCCTTCAGGAACTCGCGGTCCTTGTCCAGCGCTTCCAGCGCCTGGTCCAGCGAGGAGCAGACCTGCGGGATCAGCTTCTCTTCTTCCGGCGGCAGGTCGTACAGGTCCTTGTCGCTCGGTGCGCCCGGGTCGATCTGGTTCTTGATGCCGTCCAGGCCGGCCATCATCAGCGCGGTGAAGGTGAGGTAGCCGGACTGGATCGGATCCGGGAAGCGCATTTCGATGCGGCGTGCCTTCGGGTTGGACACCCACGGAATGCGGCACGAAGCCGAACGGTTGCGGGCCGAGTAGGCCAGCATCACCGGTGCTTCGTAGCCCGGCACCAGGCGCTTGTAGCTGTTGGTGCCCGAGTTGGCGAAGGCGTTGATGGCCTTGGCGTGCTTGAAGATGCCGCCGATGTACCACAGCGCCAGCTGGCTCAGGCCGCCGTAGCCGTCACCGGAGAACAGGTTGGTGCCGCCCTTGGACAGCGACTGGTGCACGTGCATGCCGCTGCCGTTGTCGCCGACGATCGGCTTGGGCATGAAGGTGACGGTCTTGCCGTTGCGGTGCGCGACGTTCTTGATCACGTACTTCATGCGCAGCAGTTCGTCGGCCTTCTGCACCAGGGTGCTGAACTTGGTGCCGATCTCGCACTGGCCGGCGGTGGCCACTTCGTGGTGCTGCACTTCCACTTCGATGCCGACCTGTTCCAGGGTCTTGCACATCTCGGCGCGCAGGTCGTGCAGGGTGTCGGTCGGCGGCACCGGGAAGTAACCGCCCTTCACGCCCGGACGGTAGCCGCTGTTGGCGCCGTCGTACTTGGCGCCGCTGTTCCATGCCGCTTCTTCCGAGTCGACCTGGAAGAAGGTGTGGCCCATTTCATTGGCGAAGCGGACCGAATCGAAGATGAAGAATTCCGGCTCCGGGCCGAAGAACGCGGTTTCGGCGATGCCGGAGGACTTCAGGTAGGCCTCGGCGCGCTTGGCGATGCCGCGCGGGCAACGGCCATACGGCTGCATGGTGGCCGGGTCGAGGATGTCGCAGCTGATCACGATGGTCGGATCGGCGTAGAACGGGTCGACGTAGGCGCTGGCGGTATCCGGCAGCAGCACCATGTCCGATTCGGCGATGCCCTTCCAGCCGGCGATCGAGCTGCCATCGAACATCTTGCCTTCTTCGAACAGCGACGGCTCGACGATGCTGACCGGGAAGGTCACGTGCTGCTCGACACCACGCATGTCGACAAAGCGCAGGTCGACGAACTCGATCTGGTTGTCCTTGATCAGCTTCTCAACGTTTTCCACGGACATCGGTACGACCTCGGATGGGGATGAATGCCTGCTGAGGTACAGCAACGACCGTGCCAACTTTTCGTAGGCTGCAAGTCATTGATTTCAATAAGGCCGCCCCGCAGCGGTGCAGAACCGTGCGCACCAAATGGGTGCAGCCGACAGCGGACGCACCCGTTTGGTGCGGCAGTGATCGTCTATCCTCTCGACCTTCTTCCTTCCTGCCGCGCGTGCCCGCACCGTCCATGTCCGACCTGCTCTCCGCCCTGTTGCTGGGCATCCTCGAAGGCTTGACCGAGTTCCTGCCGATCTCCAGCACCGGCCACCTGCTCATCGCCCAGCACTGGCTGGGTGCCCGTTCGGACTTCTTCAACATCGTCATCCAGGCCGGCGCGATCGTGGCGGTGGTACTGGTGTTCCGCCAGCGCCTGCTGCAGCTGGCCACCGGCTTCGGGCAGCGCGAGAACCGCGAGTACGTATTCAAGCTGGGCGCGGCCTTCCTGGTCACCGCCGTGGTCGGCCTGGTGGTGCGCAAAGCCGGCTGGTCGCTGCCCGAGACGGTCAGCCCGGTGGCCTGGGCACTGATCATCGGTGGCATCTGGATGCTGCTGGTGGAGGCCTACACCGCGCGCCTGCCCGACCGCGACCAGGTGACCTGGACCGTGGCGATCGGCGTCGGCCTGGCACAGGTGGTGGCCGGCGTGTTCCCCGGCACCTCGCGTTCGGCCTCGGCGATCTTCCTGGCCATGCTGCTGGGCCTGAGCCGCCGCGCGGCCGCCGCCGAGTTCGTGTTCCTGGTCGGCATTCCCACCATGTTCGCCGCCAGCGCCTACACCTTCCTGGAAATGGCCAAGGCCGGACAGCTGGGCAGCGAGAACTGGACCGAGGTGGGCGTGGCCTTCCTTGCCGCGGCCGTCACCGGCTTCGTCGTAGTGAAGTGGCTGATGGGCTACATCAAATCGCACAAATTCACCGCGTTCGCGCTTTACCGCATCGCGCTGGGCGCCGCGCTGCTGCTGTGGTTGCCGTCCGGCAGCTGAACAGCGCCGGGGCACGGTAACCCCGTTGCCGGCCCCACCCCGTTTCCCCCACGGTTCCCCAAGGAGAATCACCATGAACCGCAAGCTCACCCTGCTCCTCCCGCTGGCCCTGCTGGCCGCCTGCAGCCAGACCCCGGCCCCGGCCGGCACCGGCGGCGACGACGTGGCCCCGGCCGCGGCCAAGGCAGCAGACCAGCAGACGCTGGCGCACCTGGACGCGCAGCGCCTGCAGAGCCAGCACTGGCTGCTGCAGCAGGCCACCGCCGCCGACGGCAAGCGCATCGACGCGCTGTTCGCCCGCGAAGACAAGCCGGTCACCCTGGACTTCGCTGATGGCCGCCTGTCGGTCAGCAACGCCTGCAACCACATGGGTGGCGGCTACACCCTGGCCGACGGCAAGCTGACGGTCAGTGCGATGGCCTCGACCATGATGGCCTGCACCGACAAGGCGCTGATGGCGCTGGACGAGGCCGTGTCGAGCCGCCTGCAGGGCGAGCTGAAGGCCGAGCAGGATGCCGATGGCAAGCTGACCCTGACCAACGCGAAGGGCGACGTGCTGGTGTTCAACCCGGAACCGACCGCTGAAACCCGCTACGGCGGCGCCGGCGAGACCGTATTCCTGGAAGTGGCCGCCAAGACCGAGAAGTGCTCGCACCCGCTGATCCCGGACTACCAGTGCCTGCAGGTGCGTGAAGTGAAGTTCGACGACAAGGGCCTGAAGCAGGGTGAGCCGGGCAAGTTCGAGAACTTCTACGGCAACATCGAGGGTTACACCCACGAGGACGGCGTGCGCAACGTGGTGCGCGTGAAGCGCTACGAAGTGAAGAACCCGCCGGCCGATGCGCCGTCGCAGGCGTACGTGCTGGACATGGTGGTCGAGTCGGCCATCGAGAAGAAATAAAACGATGGAAGGGCGGCCGAAAGGCCGCCCTTCTTCGTTCTGTAGAGTCGAGCCATGCTCGACTACTTTCACGGTGAGTCGAGCATGGCTCGACCCTACAGAAAGCAAAGCCGAGCGTGGGCTCGGCTCTACAGACAGCGAGCCTCAGCCCAGCGCCGGGTTCAACGTGTAGGTGCCATGCAGTGCGGCTTCGGCCAGCACGTGGCCGTGCATGGCGCGATATGCGTCGGCGGCGGTGAAGCGCGCCGGAAGCTCCAGCGAGGCCACATCCAGCGCGAACACGCGGAAGAAATAGCGGTGCATGCGCTCGTCGTTGAACGGCGGATAGGGGCCGTCATAGCCCAGGTAATCGCCGGCCATGTCCGGGTTGCCCGCAAACCAGCCGGTGAAGTCGTTCAGGCCCTGGCGGCTGCCCGCCGGGCCAGCCGGTGCGGTCTTGCCCTTCACCACGAAGCCATCGCTGCAGCTGCCGGCGGCGATCTCCTGCACCGAGGCCGGAATATCGGCCATCACCCAGTGCACGAAGTCGCAGCGCGGCTGGTCGCGCGGCACGGTCATGTCGCTGCGGCCGACCGTTTCCGCAACGGTCGGCACATCCGGGTCCACGCACACCAGCAGGAACGAACGCGTGCCTTCCGGTGCGCCGTTCCAGGCCAGGTGCGGATTGCGGTCCGGCGCGAAGCCGGTGGCATCGCCGGCGGCGAACGCGCGGTCGATCGGCGCGCCGTTGGTCAGGCTGTGGCTGCTCAGTTGCATCGGCTTCTCCTTACTCTTCCGGGTAACCCAGGCGCACCGCAATCGGGGTGAGCTTGGCAAAGGCGGCGCTCATCACGTCGCGGTAGTTGCGCCAGTGGCCCGGCGGGAAGCGCGGTGCGCCCAGCTGTGCGGCCGGCGGCATCTGCCGCTCGAACAGGCGTCCCAGCAGCTCGGCCATCGCGTGCGGATCATTGCCGATCTGGTCGATGCGCAGCAGCACGTGCGGATACAGTTCTTCCTCATGCAGGGTGGCAACCTGCGCCAGCCCGCGCGCCAGCCATTCGCTGGCTTCAGCCAGCGAGGTCATCGCCAGCGGAGCGGCAGCGCCGTAGGCCACCCAGTCCAGCAGCATGTCGCGCGGGTCACGCAGCACGAGCACCAGTCGTCCCTGCGGCAGCTGCGGGCGCAGCGCCCACAGCAGGGCGTTGTCCCACCACAGCAGCCAGTCGATGACGGCATCGCCCTGCAGGCCACGCGCCGGCAGCTGCTCGCGCCAGCGCTGCACCAGCCGCTCCGGGGTCAGCACGCCGGAGGCGAGGTCCTGCAGCGTGTGGTAGTTCTGGAATGCATCATCCGGCGGATTGCTGGTGTAGCGGTCGCTGCGCAGCACCGGGCTGGCGGCCGCCAGGCCGGTCGCAACCCGCTCCACACCCGAACCCGGCGCACCCCACAGGAAGATCGGCGCGGAGCTGGCATCACTGTCGATCTCGCCCTTCTCCGGCCAGCTCGGCGGCGCCTTGGCCTGCGGTGGAAGCGGCAGGCGCTGCGGTGCCTGGTCGGCCTGCAGCGCCATCCACGTCTGCAGCGCCTGTTCCGGCTGGCCAGCGCGGTCCTGGATTTCACCCAGCCAGGTACGCAGGTCGGCGCGATGGCCGTCCGGCGCCCTGTCGATCAGCGCCTGCACGCGCGCGATCGCGGCAACCGGATCACGCTGCAGCAGGCCTTCGACCAGGCGTGTTTCGCCACTGACGCGGCCCGGTTCGAGGCTGACGATACGTTCGGCGATGGCTTCGGCCTGTTCGTGTTCGCCCACCATGTCATGCAGGCGCAGGCGTGCTTCCAGTGCCGGCAGATGACCCGGCATCGCGTCCATCCAGCGCTCCACGGTCGCCGCGGCGGTCGGGCTGCCGACTTCTTCCACGGCCAGGCGTGCCAGCCACAGGTCGTGCAGCTGCGGATGCTGTTCCAGGGCCGCGTCCAGGCGCGCGCGCGCCTCGTCTTCGCGGCCCAGGCGCTGCCAGGACATCAGCAGCAGCTGCAGCACCTGGCGGTCGTCGGGGATCGATTCCAGCAACGGCAGCAGATGGTCCAGCGCCTGCAGCGGCTGGCCGCCGCGCAGCGACAGTTCACCGGCCAGGCGACGCATCGACGGCGTATCCATGCCTTCCTGCTGAAGCGCGATCTGCATCGCTTCGGCAGCCGCCTCCAGGTTGCCCTGGCGCAGCGCCAACTGCACTACCAGGCCATGCAGCGAGCTGATGGCCGGGTTCAGCTCCAGCACGCGGCGGAACGCCTGCTCGGCGAAGGCCAGCATGTCCTTGCCCAGGTAGGCGAAGCCCAGTGCGTACAGCACGCGGGTGTCGTTGGGCTGCGCCTGGTTGGCCGCCGACAGCAGCGTCAGCGCACGATCCGGGTCGTCGCGGCGCAGCGCGATCATGCCGTCGATGGTCAGCAGTTCCGGGTGGTCCGGCTCAACGCGCGAGGCCAGCGTGGACAGGCGCTGGGCTTCATCGAAGTCGTTGCGGCCGATCGCCAGGTGCGCCTGCATCAGATAGGCGGCGAATGAGTTCGGGTCAAGCCCGGTGGTACGTGCCAGCGCTTCGTCAGCGCCCTGGTACTGGCGCAGGGCGAGCAGCAGGCCAGCGTGCTGCAGGTGCAGCTGGGCATCATCGGGGGCCAGCTGCAACGCCTGCTGCAGCGCCTCCATCGCATCCTCGGCCTTGCCCTGCTGCTGCAGCGCAAGCGCCAGCCAGCGGTGGGCTTCGGCCTGGCCGGGTTCATCACGGGTCCACGCCTGGGCCAGCTGCACGGCCTGGTCGGCCTGGTTCTGGCGCAACGCTTGGATGATCTGGTCTTGCATGGCGGTCCGGTTCAAGTGCAAACCCGCATTGTAGCGGTCCACGCACCGGTGCCGGTTCAGCCCGCCAGCACCCGCTGCAGGCGCTGTGCCACCCAGCGCTCGGAGAAGCCGTCACCCCGCCAGTTTTCCAGGAAGCCGCAGTGGCCTCCCCAGCAGGCGGTTTCCAGGTGCGCCTGGCGCGGCAGCTGCCAATCGCTGAAGGTCGCGTACGGGATCACCGGGTCGTCCTGCGCCATCAGGATGTCGGCCGGCACCTGCAGGGTGGACAGGCGGTCACCGGCAATCGAATAGCCATCGAAATAGGCCTGCAGCGAGCCGAAGGTGGTGTGCCGTTCGACCAGCCAGGCAGTCAGTGCACGGATGTCCAGCTTCAGCACGCGATCGTCGCAGTCGCTCAGCTCGGGAAACAGATCGCGCTTGCGGCGCAGCGAGCCGGCCCATTTGCGGCGGAAGTACCAGTCGTACATCGCCGGGCCGTTTTCGATGCTCTCCATCGTCAGCCCCGGGTCCAGCACCGGGCACACCGAGGCCACCCGCAGCAGCGGCACGCCGGCAGCCGGCGCGCGCAGGGCCAGGCGCAGCACGAAGTTGCCACCCAGCGAATAGCCGGCGGCCACCAGCGGCAGCTGCGGCCAGCGCTGGGCGATGTCACCCGCGGCATGCACCACTTCATCGATCAGGTTGGAGTGGAAGATGCCGGGGTTCAGATGGTGGGTGTTGCCATGGTCGCGGAAGTTCAGCCGCACAACATCGAAACCCTGTTCGATCATGCGCGCGGCAGCCATGCGCATGTAACTGGATTCGGCACTGCCCTCCCAGCCATGCAGCAGCAGGGCCATGCCCTTCGGTTCGCGGCCTTCGACATGGCTGTGCCAGCCCTGCAGGCGCACGCCATCACCGCCGTCGAGGATCAGCTCTTCGCTGACCGCACCGGTGGCGGCCAGCAGCAGCAGGCCGCGCTGCAGGCGCATGCGGCTGGAGCTGAGCATCGACTGCAGGTGCGGATTGCGCAGCCAGCGCGGCGGCTGGTAGTCAGTCGCATGCAACGTCGGTGTACCGGCGTCCAGGACGGGTGGCGGGACCAGGGCCACCGTGCCCTCAGCCGGTGCTCATGGCCGCCACGATGCGCGCGCGCGAGGTTTCCGCGATGCGTCGACGGCCTTCCAGGTCCTGGGTACCGATCGGCTCCAGGAAATGCACTTCGGTATGCCGCGCCGGCTCACCCAGCAGGCGCAGGAAATTGGCGGCGAAACTCTCGCCCGGGCCGAATGCCACGATGGTCTGTGCGTCACCCTTGAACCCATAGACCAGCGCCACAGGCTGCACCGGAACACCGGTTTCGACCGCGGCCTGGAAGATGCGGGCATGGAACGGCCCCACTTCATGGCCACCGCGGGTGCGCCCTTCCGGGAACACGCCTACTGCCTTGCCGGCACGCAGGCGATCGGCCATCACCTGCATCACGCCACCGAGCGATTCGGTATTGCCGCGCTGGTGGAAGATGGTCTGCCCGCGCGCGGCGAGCCAACCGACCAGCGGCCAGCTGGCGATTTCGCGCTTGGCGACGAAGCCCATCATGCGCTGGCTGTGCAGGATGCTGATGTCCACCCAGCTGACGTGGTTGGCGACGAACAGCACGGCACCGGGCAAGGGCTGGCCCACCCGTGACAGGCGGAAGCCGAAGATCCACATCAGGCCCCCCTGCCACCAGTTCACCACCTTCGCCCCGAAGGTATCCTCGCCCACGCGCAGCTCGCCCCACGGCGGAAGCATGCCGATCAGGATCAGCGGCAGGAACACGATGATGTGGACCAACAGCAGCGGTACGCGGTACAGGTAACGGCACACACGCGCCACGCCGCCACGGGGGGCCGGAGTGGGGGAAGTCATCCGCGCACGATACCGGAGCGCCGCAGCAGCTGCCAGCCGATTTAGGCCATAACCGCCATTGACCGGGGCAATCGGCGGGGAACGCTGGGTTCTGCCGCCGTCAACACGCCCGCCGGGGGCTCAACCGTGGCCGGCGGCCACCACCGCCAGGGTCAGCCGAGAGATGCACACCAGCCGGCCCTGCTCGTCTTCGATGCGGATCTCCCACAGCTGGGTGCTGCGGCCGACGTGCAGCGCGCGGGCGGTGCCGGTGACCGTGCCCGAGCGCACGGCGCGCACGTGGTTGGCGTTGATTTCCAGGCCCACGCAGATCTGCTTGCCGGTATCCACGCACAGGTTGCCGGCGCTGCTGCCCAAGGTCTCGGCCAGCACCACCGAGGCACCGCCGTGCAGGATGCCGTACGGCTGCCGGGTGCGCTCGTCCACCGGCATGGTGGCCTGCAGCCAGTCTTCGCCCGCAGCGCTGAAGACGATGCCGAGGGATTCGATCGCCGTGTTGCGGCTGAGCGCGTTGAGCTGCTCGATGGAAACGGCTTCGCGGAATACCTGGGTCATGCGGGCACCTTCAGAGGATGGGAACGAGGCCGGCGCCGAATGCAGTCAGCATGCGCACCAGCAGCCACTTCGGGCCGACGTTGACTTCGGGGAAGTCGCCGACGGCGACGTAGCAGTTGTGGAACGCCGGGTCCTGCCGTGGCAGCGGCTGTGGGCAGTCCGGACCGGGCTTGAACTCGTAGTCGGTGGCGTAGCGCCACGGCCAGAAGTCGAGGATCGGCAGCGCTTCGGAGGCTTTGCCGACGCTGTAGTTCAGGCCCGACAGCACTGGCGGCTTGGCCCGCGGCGCCACTGTCCACGAGTTCTGCGGATGGGTATCGCGCAGGATGCTCTCGGCCAGCTGCTCGGCAAACACCGGATCGTCGATGATCACCGCGCCTTCGGTGTTGTAGTTCTCGCTGCGCGGATCGAAGTTGTGGGTGCCGACCACGCCGATGCGGCGATCGACCACCAGCGACTTGGCGTGCAGGCCCATGCGGGCGCCCTTGCGGGTGACCGGCAACGGCTTGTTGACCGCCTTGCTGCCCAGGAACGACGGACGCGTCTCGGTGCGCAGCAGGCGCGTTTCCACCTCGCTGCCGGCGGCGCGGCGACGTTCGCGCGCGTTCTGGTAGGCACTGCCGGTACGCGGATGATGCACCGCCACCTGCTTGCGGGGCGCGGCCAGATCCCCTTCGCTGCCACCACCGGCATTGCTGCCAGCGGCGCTGCCGCCGATCAGCGGATTGCGCCCGCCGTCGTCGTCGCCTCCGGGCGCGGCGATCGGGTCGGGCAGCAGATTGCGGTAGTCGACCGGTGCATCCAGCGGGAACGGCTTGTACTCGAAGATGTTGAAGCCCAGTTCGCGCATGTTGCGTCGCTTGTACTTGTACGACAGCGCATACACGATCGGGTTGTCGGTGGCCGCCAGGCTGTTGCTGGACACCACCACGCGCGGCGGCTGCGGGCGCTTGCGCAGCTCGCGGAACAGCTTCTGCGCCGGCTTGGACAGCACCAGGTACGGCGTCTGCAGGATCACTTCCTTCTGCGCACCGGCAATGAGTGCGTCCAGCTGCGGCTCGGTCACATGCTGGCCGGCCAGCGGGGCATCGGCCTTCTCGCGGCGGTGCTTGCGCGGCAGGTCGGCGACGTAGCGCACCGAGGCCACCGGCAGCGCGGTATCCACGAAGGAACGGGTGACGAACTCCATGTCATTGGCTTCAGCGCTGACCCGCTGCACCCGCTCCGGGCGGCGGAACGTGGCGGGCGGCAGCACCGGCACGCCTTCGCGCAGCAGGGTGCGGCCCACGTCATTCAGGCGCTCGGCCGGCACGCTGCGCTTGGCGCGCCAGAACGCATCGAAGTTGGCCGCCATCGCCCGCGCTTCCGGGCCGGCGATCATGACGTCGCGATCGCGGAAGTTGTACTCGCGATCCCAGTCGTAATAGTCGTCCTGGTAGTTGCGGCCGCCGACCACGCCGATCGCATCGTCGATCACCAGCAGCTTGTTGTGCATGCGCTGGTTGAAGCGACGGAAGCAGCACAGCACGCTGCCGGCGTAATCGAAGTAGTTCAGCCGGGCCTTGCCGAAGGTCGGGTTGTAGACCCGCAGCTGGAAGTTCTGGTGGGCGCCGGACAATGCGCCAAGGATCTGCAGGTCGGAGATCGCCGAGAGCTGGTCGATCAGCACGCGCACCTTCACCCCGCGCCGCGACGCGGCCAGCAGTTCGTCGATAACCAGCCGCGCGCTGTCGTCCTTGTCGAAGATGTAGGTCTGCAGGTCGATGCTGCGGGTGGCACTGCGCAGCAGGTTCAGGCGCGCCACCAGGGCGCCCTCGCCCTCGTCCAGCAGGGTGGCGTAGTGGCGCGGCTGCTCCGGGGTGGATTCGGTGAACGCCCGGCCGGCCAGCGCCCGCAGCGGCGAATCCTGTGCGCAGCGGTCGGCGCGCTGACAGTCGACCTGGATCGAGCGCGCCTGCACGGCGATCGCTTCGGCGCGGTCGCGCTCGGCATTGGACAGCGATGCACAACCGCTGCCCAGCAACACGGTTGCCAGCGCCAGTACACGCAGCAGGAGGTTCACGGTTTCGGCGCCTCGCTCAGGCGCGCTCGCAATACGAAGGTCACTCGGTCACTCAAGGCAAGCTGCCAGCTGTCCATTCCATACCGGCCTCGCTGCACGGTACCGCGGCTGACGACGTCGCAATCATAGCCGGGTCGGGCGCAATCCGCCTTCTCGACCTTCAGTGTCTCGGGGTGGCTGATCCCGCGCAGGGTCAGCCGCCCGTTGATGTCGCCCCCGTCTTCCACGGTCTCCGGCCAGTACGGCAGCGAGTCGAACTCGACCACCGGGTGGCGGCCTGCGTCGAAGAACTCCTCGCCGCGCATCCAGCCGGTGTAGCGCGCCTTGCCGGGGATCTCGACCGAGCGCGTGAACATCTTCAGGTGCACCTGGTGGCGGCCGTCGGAGAGGATCTCGATGCGACCCTCGAAGTGCGGGAACAGGCCTTCGATGCGTTGCCCGAAGCGGGTCCGCACCTCGAAACCGATCTGCGAGCGCTGGGTATCCAGGTGCAGGACCCGGTGCGCTTCAGCGACCACCGGCGGCAAGGGCGTTGGCGGTGGCGCGGCAGCCCAGGCCGCGCCGGAAGCCAGCAGCACGGGCAGCAGAAAGCGGCTGCGCCGCGCCAGGCTCATTGGATCACGGCCACCAGAACGCGTTCAGGCTGGCCACGCCCGGCTCGATCGAGGCCTCGCGCGGGAAGCCGAGCACGGCAATGCCGGCCGGCGGCATGCCGCGATAGTCGCTGCTGGTGCCTTCCGTCATCAACGCCACCAGGCGCTCCAGGCCGGGGTTGTGGCCGACGATCAGCACCCGGTCGAGGTCACGGCGGTCGTCCACCAGCGCCGCCAGGGTGCCGGGGGTAGCCTCGTAGATGCGGTCTTCCAGGCGCTTCTCGACATAGCCGATGGTGCCGAGCACGGCTTCCAGGGTCTCCCGGGTGCGCCGCGCCGGTGAGCACAGCACACAGTCCGGCAGCAGGTTGTTCTCCTTCAGCCACTTGCCGGCGGCTTCGGCTTCGGCGAGCCCCACCGGCGACAACGGCCGGTCGAGGTCGGCCTGGCCGGGGGTAGCCGGTTCGGCATGGGCATGGCGCAGCAGGATCAGTTCACGCATCGCGGGTTTCCATGAAGAAGAGGATGCAGCAGAAAGAGTGACGCAGGCATCAAAGCTTCAGCCAGGACAGCAGCGGCTCCCAGTCGGCCTGGTGCTCGCGCACCTGGGCCGAGCGGTAGTCGAACAGGCTGCGGCCCAGGCCGGTCATGACCACATAGCTCTGGCTGTCGCGCAGCTGCGCGACCACCGGGTACGGCCATTCACCCAGCATCTGCAGCGCCTGCTGCGAGGTCTGGGTCCATGGTTTGGTACGGTTGAGCACCAGCCCCACCGGCAGCTTGCGGCTGTGCACGCGCGGGTTCTGGGCCAGGCTGTTGAGGAAGCCGACGATCGCTTCGATGTCCAGCGCCGAGGGCAGCACCGGTACCACCACCGCGTCGGCTGCGTCGAGGAAATGGGGAATATCGTCAGCCAGGGCACCGGCCGGCGCATCGATGATGACGGTGTCGGTGCCGTCGGGCAGCTTCTGCGCCCACTGCTTCTTCCGATACACGTCGATGGGGAGCACCGCGCTTTCCAGCCCGGCACGGCGTTGTGCCCAGCGGGTGCTGGAACCCTGCGGGTCGGCATCGGCAATCACCGTGGCCTTGCCCTGCAATGCCGCGTACGCGGCCAGGTGGGTGGCGACGGTGGTCTTGCCCACCCCGCCCTTGGAACCGGCCACCAGGATCGTCTTCATGCCAGCCTCGCTTCCGGGTACGTGCCCCGAGCGTACACCGGTGATGGTGACGGGAGGTAGCGTCGTGCTGAACCAGCGGCCATCGCCTTTGCTATCGTGGCGCCCCCGAAGGATCGAACCGGCATGAGCGAACTGCAGGATCTGAGCGCGTTGATCCGCGCCAATACCCCACTGATCGTCATCGAGACCCAGGACGAGGGTCGCATCGTCGAGCTGTTCCGGCAGACGCTGATGCACGTATGGCGGGCGCTGCACCGCTGGTCGATCACCGAGGGCCTGCGCCGGATCGACCTGGACAGCGAGGACCCGCCGGTCGGGCCACCCGATGCCAGCGCGGCCCTGCAGATGATCCGCCAGGCCGACCAGCGCGGCGTCTACCTGCTGCTCGATTTCCACCCCTACCTGGGCTATGCCAGCCACCAGCGCGCCCTGCGCGACCTGATCCAGCGCCGCCACAGCGAGCCGCATGTGCTGGTGCTGATCGGTGCCAAGGTGGAACTGCCGGCCGAGCTGGAAGCACTGGCGGTGCGCTTCAACCCGCGCCTGCCCGATGCCAATGCCCTGCTGAAGATGCTGCGCGAGGAGGCCGACGCCTATGCGCGCGAGCATGGCGGCCGCCGGGTTGAAGTCGACAGCGAGGCGGTGAAGAAAATCCTGAAGAACCTGCAGGGCCTGAGCCTGGTCGATGCCCGGCGCATCGCGCGCCAGCTGATCTACGCCGATGGCGCACTGCGCGACGACGACCTGCCACAGCTGGCGCGGCTGAAGTTCGAGCTGCTCAACCGCAGCGGCCACCTGTTCTTCGAACATGACAGCGCGCGCTTCGGCGATGTGGCCGGTGCCAACCGGCTCAAGCGCTGGATCAACCAACGCCGGGTGGCGTTCATTGCCGGCTCCGCCCCGGCCGGGCTGGACCCGCCGCGCGGCATGCTGCTGCTGGGCGTACAGGGCTGTGGCAAGTCGATGCTGGCCAAGGCCACCGCCGCCGGCTTCGGCGTGCCCCTGCTGCGCCTGGACGTGGGCGCGCTGTACAACAAGTACCACGGCGAGACCGAAGCCAACCTGCGCCAGGCGCTGGCCTCGGCCGAACAACTCGCGCCCTGCGTGCTGTGGATGGACGAGATCGAGAAGGGCCTGGCCAGCGGAGGCGAGGACGGCGGCGTGTCACGCCGCGTGCTCGGTTACCTGCTGACCTGGATGGCCGAACGCAAGGCACCGGTGTTCATCGTCGCCACCGCCAACCAGGTGCACGAGCTGCCCGCCGAGCTGCTGCGCAAGGGCCGCTTCGACGAGATCTTCTTCGTCGATCTGCCCTCGCCCGACGTGCGCGTGGAACTGCTGCGGCTGCACTTGGGCCGGCGCCAGCTCAACGCCGACGACTTCGCGCTGCCCGCGCTGGCGGCGGCCGCCAATGGTTTTTCCGGCGCCGAGATCGAGCAGGCGATCGTGGCCGGCCTGTATGCGGCGCATGCCGAGGGCCGGCCGCTGGACACCGAGCTGCTGATGACCGAGATCCGCGCCACCCGACCGCTGTCGGTGCTGATGGCAGAGCAGGTAGAAGCACTGCGTGCGTGGGCGTCGGGGCGGACGGTTTCCGCGGACGACTGAGGGGTTTCCACCGAACGGCGCAGCCCCTCGTGGCGGCGAGTTGGCCGTGAACATCAAAAGCCGCGCTTGGTCGGGCGGGATGGATTCGCGGGGGACGCCGTCAACCCGTCCATGGGGGCTTGGCCGCGGCATCCATGCCGCGGACACCCCCGCGAACCCACCCCGCCCGTCCTCTGGCAATTTCCGGGGGCGTCCGCCACGGAAAAGAAAAAAGAAGATCAAAAGCAAAAGCCGGTTGGCTGGCCGCTTCCTGTAGAGCCGAGCCCACACTCGGCTGCTCTTCGATCAGATATCGAATAGTCGATTCCGTTACAGATTCATCCACGCATGGCGTGGACCTACCGTGTCGACCAAGGTCGACACCTACCAACAGCTGCCGGAATCTGTCGAAGGCGGGGCACTGTGGGTTTGCGGGGTGTGAGCCGCATGGATGCGGCGACCAAGCCCCCAGGACGGGTTTACGGCGGCCCCGCAAACCCACAGTGCCCCGCCATCCCGCAGGAAGCCCGCTGTTGCTTCGGCTGTTGCTGTTGCTTCAGCTGTTGCCTCTGCGGGTGCCGGGTGCAACCCGGCCGAACCCCTTCCCTCAGGGCCAGGCAGGTGGTGCGGCCGCCCAGGCCTGCTGCACCTCGGCCAGCGACGCGCGCTCATCCTCACGCCACTGCGGCAGCAGCTGCCCATAGTTGGCCGTGGTACTCCACTGCGTCGGCTCGGTGCGTACCGCAGCCGCATACCACTGCACCGCCTCCTGCTTCTGCCCCATCCGCCACAATGCCAACGCATAGGTCGGTGGCACCCAGGTGGGCTTCGTACGGGCGTTGCTGGCCGATACCAGCCACTGTTCCAGCGCCGCCTCCGGCTTGCCCTGGCGCAGCAGGTCCCAACCGTAGTTCCAGCGCACGCTGCGGCCGCTGCTGCTCTGTGCCGGCGCCTCTTTCATCGCCTCGCCATACAGCTGCTCGGCCAGCTCGCCCCGGCCCTGCGCACCGGCCACCGATGCCAGCTGCACCGTCGCCTCCACCGCGCGGCGGCCGCGCTCACGCAGCTTGACCAGCTGGGCCACCAGCTCATCGCCCTCGCCCTGCACCGCCACCATCGGCGTTGCCGCCAGGTCGTTGTCGAAGTAGAACTCCTGTGGTGCCGGCACGGCCGGCGCGGCCCACGCCGTGGCCACTCCCGAGGCCAGCAGCACGCTGGCCAGGATCTTTCCTGGAACTGACATCCCTTCTCCCCAGGCCGCAACTGCAGCCTCCCTCTCTCTCCCCGATCCTAACCCCAGCACCGCCGCGGGCGCGAGTGCCGGGGCCTCGCGGCCCCGCTGCTACAATTCGCGCCTTTCCCGCCGCGTGCCTGCACGCGGCCGGTGCCAGCCGATCCTACCGGGCCAGCCATGACCAGTACCGCGCAACTCACTTCGCCCTCGTCCGCCGACCTGCTCGACCGTGATTACACGCTCGACCACAAGTACACCCGCAGCGAGGGGCGGATCTATCTGAGTGGCGTGCAGGCGCTGGTGCGGCTGCCGCTGATGCAGCGGCTGCGCGACGCCGCCGAAGGCATCGACAGCGCCGGCTTTGTCAGCGGCTACCGTGGCAGCCCGCTGGGTGGCTTCGACCTGGAGCTGTGGCGCGCGCGCAAGCACCTTGAAGCAGCCAAGGTGAAGTTCACCCCGGGCCTGAACGAGGACCTGGGCGCCACCATGGTGTGGGGCACGCAGCAGACCAACCTGTTCCCCGGCGCCAACGTGCAGGGCGTGTTCGGCATGTGGTACGGCAAGGGCCCGGGCGTGGACCGCTGCGGCGACGTGTTCAAGCACGCCAATGCCGCCGGCACCTCGCGCTACGGCGGCGTGCTGGCGCTGGCTGCCGACGACCATGCCTGCCGCAGCTCGACGCTGCCGCACGGCAGCGAGGACGAATTCGTCAGCGCGATGATGCCGGTGCTGAACCCGGCCGGCGTGCAGGACATCCTCGACATGGGCCTGCTGGGCTGGGCGATGAGCCGCTATACCGGCCGCTGGGTCGGCTTCAAGACGATCGCCGAGACGGTGGAATCGTCGGCCTCGGTCGAGGTCGACCCGATGGCGCGCCGCATCGTGCTGCCGGAAGACTTCGAGATGCCGTCGGGTGGTCTCAACATCCGCTGGCCGGACCCGCCGCTGGACCAGGAAATGCGCCTGCACCGCTATGCGGTGAAGGCGGCGCAGGCGTTTGCCCGCGCCAACGGCATCGACAAGGTGGTGATGGATGCGCCGCGCGCGCGGCTGGGCATCGTCACCACCGGCAAGAGCTATCTGGACGTGCTGCAGGCGCTGGAATACCTGGGCCTGGATGAAGTCGCGTGCGCCGACATCGGCATCCGCGTGTACAAGGTCGGCATGACCTGGCCGCTGGAACCGCAGGGCATCGCGCGCTTCGCGCAGGGCCTGGAAGACATCATCGTGGTGGAGGAGAAGCGTGCCTTCATCGAGCGCCAGATGAAGGAACAGTTCTTCAACTGGCCGGCCAGCTGGGGCCAGCGCCCGTCCATCGTCGGCAAGTACGACGAGAGCGGCGAATGGATCCTGCCGTCCACCGGTGAGCTGACGCCGGCCACCATCGCCGGCGTGATCGGCCGCCGCATCCAGAAGTTCTTCAACAACGAATCGATCGAGCAGCGCCTGCAGTGGATGCAGGAGAAGGAAGCCGAGCTTGCGTTGCCGCGCGCCAGCTTCCCGCGCGTACCGCACTACTGCTCGGGCTGCCCACACAACACCTCCACACAGGTGCCGGAAGGCTCGCGGGCGCTGGCCGGCATCGGTTGCCACTACATGGTGACCTGGATGGACCGCAGCACCGACACCTTCACTCACATGGGCGGCGAAGGCGTGACCTGGGCCGGGCAGGCGCCGTTCACCGACACCCCGCACGTATTCCAGAATCTGGGCGACGGCACCTATTTCCACAGTGGCTCGCTGGCGATCCGCCAGGCGGTCGCCGCCGGCGTCAACATCACCTACAAGATCCTCTACAACGACGCGGTGGCGATGACCGGCGGCCAGCCGGTGGACGGCCCGCTGAGCGTGCCCGACATCGCAAAGCAGATGCGCGCCGAAGGCATCCACACCATCGTGGTGCTGTCGGACAACATCGGCAAGTGGACCGGCCAGCGCGAGCACTTCCCCAGCGACGTCGAGTTCCACGACCGCAGCGAGCTGGATGAGGTGCAGAAGCGCCTGCGCGAGGTGAAGGGTGTTTCGATCCTGATCTACGAACAGACCTGCGCCACCGAGAAGCGCCGCCGCCGCAAGCGCGGCAAGCTGGAAGATCCGCAGAAGCGCGTGCTGATCAATTCGCTGGTCTGCGAAGGCTGTGGCGACTGCGGCAAGAAGAGCTTCTGCGTGTCGGTGCTGCCGAAGGAAACCGAGTTCGGGCGCAAGCGCGAGATCGATCAGTCCAACTGCAACAAGGACTATTCCTGCGTGAACGGTTTCTGCCCGAGCTTCGTCACCGTGCACGGTGGCCAGCCGCGCAAGGGCAGCAAGCGCGATGCTTCCACCCTGCTGGACAACCTGCCGGCACCGGCCATCCGCGGCACCCTCGAACAGCCCTGGAACATCCTGATCACCGGCGTCGGCGGTACCGGCGTGGTGACCATCGGCGCGCTGCTGGGCATGGCCGGCCACCTGGAAGGCAAGGGTGCGACCGTGCTCGACCAGACCGGCCTGGCACAGAAGGGCGGCGCGGTGACCACGCACATCCGCATCGCCCGTCGTCCCGAAGACATCCACGCCGTGCGCATCGCCGCCGGTGAGGCTGACCTGGTGGTGGGCTGCGACATGGTGGTGGTCAACGACTACTGGGCCCTGTCGAAGGTGCGTGCCGGCCGTTCGCAGGTGGTGCTGAACACCTACGAAGCGATGCCCGGTACCTTCACCACCCGCCCGGACATGCAGTTCCCCGCCGCCGACATCGTGGCCGGTGTGCGCGTGGCGCTGGGCGGCCAGGAGCCGTTGCTGCTGGATGCCACCCAGCTGGCCACCGCGCTGCTGGGCGATGCGATCGCCGCCAACCTGTTCATTCTCGGCTATGCGTGGCAGCAGGGCCTGGTGCCGCTGTCGTTCGATTCACTGATGCGCGCCATCGAGCTCAACGGCGCCGCCGTGGCGATGAACCAGCAGGCCTTCGCCTGGGGCCGCCTGGCCGTGGTCGACCCGCAGGCCGTGCAGCAGGCCGCCGGCCTGGTGCGCAACCGCCACACCGATACCGAATCCACTCCGGGCCCGCTGCACCCGCTGCCGCCGGGCGAGTGGGAGGGCAACGAATGGGGTGCCACCGCCGCACCGCGCAACACCGGCGACGAACGCGAACTGCGTGGCCTGCCCTCGCACGGTGGCGATGTTGCGTTCCTGCCGCTGGACGACGCCCGCCTGTCGCGCTCGCTGGATGAAATGATCGAGCGCCGCGCCGCGTTCCTGGTCGAGTACCAGGACGCTGCCTACGCCAACCGCTACCGCAGCCTGGTCGAGCGCGTGCGCGCCGCCGAAGCCGACCGCATCGGCGGTTCCACCGCGCTGACCGAGACCGTAGCCCGTTACCTGTTCAAGCTGATGGCCTACAAGGACGAGTACGAAGTGGCCCGCCTGTATACCAGTGGCGACTTCCAGCGCCGCCTGCAGCAGCAGTTCGAGGGCGATTACCAGCTGCGCTTCCACCTGGCACCGCCGCTGTTCGCCAAGAAGGACGAGCAGGGCCGGTTGCTGAAGAAGGAATACGGCCCGTGGATGTTCAAGGCCTTCGGCCTGCTGGCCAAGCTGAAGTTCCTGCGTGGTGGCCGCTTCGACGTGTTCGGACGCACCGAGGAACGCCGCATGGAGCGCAAGCTGATCGGCGATTACGAGGCCACCGTGCAGCTGCTGCTGGACGGCCTGGATGACGACCGTCTGGCGCTGGCGGTGGAGATCGCCAGCGTGCCCGAGCACATCCGCGGCTTCGGCCACGTCAAGGAAGCGCATTTCGAGCAGGCCAAGGCGCGCGAAGCCGCCCTGCTGGCGCAGTGGCGGAACCCAAAGGCGCTGCACATCGTGCAGGTGGCTTGAGCACCGCTGGCGGCGCGAAAGCAACCTATTGATTGCATATTGAGATAGCAATCGATAGGTTGCCTCCAGCGAAGGAAAGAGATAGGTTGCTTGTCGTAATGCAACCTATCCTTTGCGTACACGTTCGCGTACGGTCACTTTCTAGGGGACTGCCGATATGGACAGGCCGCTGCACACGGTGAGGACACCTCAACAACTGGCACCGCTGATGCGTGCGTTCAGGCGCCAGGCGGGCCTGAGCCAGGCGCAGTTGGCGGCACAGCTCGGCATAAGCCGCCAGGCAGTAGGCGCATTGGAGCGCGACCCGGCATCGGCAAGCTTCGAACGGCTGATGCGGGTCTGGGCAGTGCTGGGTCTGGAAGTCAGATTGCAGCAGCGAAGCCCCCCGGAGACAACGTCAACGTTGGAGTGGTGAGCCATGGGTACGCTGCGGGTCTGGATGAATGGTGTCGAGGTCGCGCTCTGGGATGATGTCCGGAGCGGCTCTTCCCGGCTTTCGTACGTCGACTCGTGGATCAGCTCCGCCCAGTCCCGGCCGTTGTCACTCTCACTGCCCCTGCTCCCGGAGGGTGAGAGCCATCGGGGCAATGTCGTCAACAACTACTTCGACAACCTTCTTCCCGACAACGCCGTCATCCGCAACCGGATCCGCGACAGGTTCTCCACGCGCAGCAGCGACACATTCGATCTTCTCGAAGCCATTGGCCGGGATTGCGTCGGCGCAGTGCAACTGCTGCCGCTTTCGCATACACCGGGGGACATCCAGCAGATTACGTGCGAAGCGTTGGACGAATCAGGCGTCGCTGCGATCCTGCGTCAGGTGACGGCAGGGAATCTACCTGGCGCACCCACCAGTGATGATGCGTTCCGCATATCCATCGCCGGTGCGCAGGAGAAGACGGGACTTCTGCTGCATGCTGGCCAGTGGTGCATTCCCACCGGCAGTACCCCATCCACCCATATCTTCAAGCTGCCGCTTGGCATTGTGGGCAACATGCGGGCGGACATGCACCAATCCGTCGAGAACGAATGGCTGTGCATGCAACTGCTTTCCGCCTTTGGAATCCCCGTTGCGAATACGCAGATGGGACGCTTCAAGGACGAACGCGCGCTTATTGTGGAGCGATTCGACCGCCGCCTTTCTGCGGATCGCCGGTGGTGGCTGCGGCTGCCGCAGGAAGACATGTGCCAGGTCTTCGGTCTGCCCGCTGCCAGGAAGTATGAATCCGGTGGCGGCCCAGGCATCGTGACCATCATGGATCTGCTTCGACAATCCGAGCATTTCGAGGATCGGGCGACCTTCTTCAAGACGCAGATTCTTTTCTGGATGTTGGCTGCAACCGATGGACATGCCAAGAACTTCAGTGTTTACCTCGAAGCCGGTGGACGCTTCCGCCTGACACCCGTCTACGACGTATTGTCGGTGCATCCCATCCTGGGTAGGGGGCCAAACCAGCTCGACCCGCGGAATGCACAGCTCGCCATGTCCGTCCAGGGCAAGAATCGCCACCGGAAGCTGCACCTTGTGCGACGACGCCATTGGAACGAAACCGCACGCGCCTGTGGTATCGCTGATGGTGCGGAGCCGTGGATCGAAGCGCTGATCGCAGCCGTCGAACCCGCCATCGAGCAGGTCACGCGTCAGCTCCCAAGTGATTTCCCCGTAAACGTGTCCGAACCCATTTTCAACGGGCTGCGCGCTGCGGCGGCACGCCTTTCCAGCATGTCGCCGGACGCCTGATCACCCCAGCCGCCACAGCAGCAACCGGTTGTTGGCCGGCATCGCCACATCACCCAGGCGGGTGAAGCCGTTGTCCGCCGCCAGCGCCTGCACCGCTTCCACATCGCGGATGCCGCTGCGTGGATCACGCGCCTTAAGCCAGGCATCGAACTGCGCGTTGCTGTCGCTGGTGTAGCGGCCGCCGTAGTTGAACGGGCCGTATACCGCCAGCAGCGCACCATGCCGCAGCACCGATGGCAGCGCGGCGAACAGCGCCTGCACATGCTCCCAGCTCATGATGTGCAACGTGTTGGCGCTGAATGCGGCATCGAACGTGCTGCCCTCGGGCAACGACAGGCCCGACGCCGGAGGTAGTTCCACCTGCAGTGCCACCGGCGGCAGCAGATTGAGCAGCGCGGCCTCCGCACGCCAGGCCTCGATGCCCGGCAGATGGTCCGGATGATCGCTAGGCTGCCAGCGCAGCCAGGGCCAGCGCTCGGCGAAGAACGCCGCGTGCTGGCCGGTGCCACTGCCGATCTCCAGCACCCGATGACGGTCGCCCATCCACGGGTCGAGTGCGGTGGCGATGGGTTCGCGGTTGCGCTCGCAGGCTTCTGAATACGGCTTGCTCGACATCAGGGACGGTGTCCAGGCGGGGTCGGCCCCATTGTGCACGAGGGGGTGTCTGCAGGGCTTGCAGCCCTGCACCCGCAGGAGCCGGAGCAACAGCAACAGCCAAAGCAACTGCAACAGCGCGGGCTTCCTGGGGGATGGCGGGGTGGGTCCGGTTGCGGGGGACGCCGTGAATCCCCCTCCGGGGTCCGGCCCAGCCGCTGGCGGCTGTGCGTTCGGGCGCTTGCGAAGCGGTGCTTCGCAAGCAAAGCGCCCTCACCCATGGAGGCTCGGTCGCGCCATCCATGGCGCTCACGCCCCCGCAACCGGACCCACCCCGCCTTCGACAGTTTTCTGCGGTCTGTCGGAACGGCTCTGACCCCGGATACATTTCGATATCTGACAGACGTGTCGACCAAGGTCGACACCTACCAACAGCCGAGTGAACCTGTCGAAGGTGGGGCGGTGTCGGATTGCGGGGTGTCAGCCGCATGGATGCGGCTGCCAAGCCTACAGGGACGTACTTGCGGCGTCCCCGCAGTCCGACACCGCCCCACCAACCCACGGAATGCCGCTCTGGCTTTTGCTTTGGCTCCGGCCGTTGCATTGAGAAGGTGCAGGGCGCAGCCCTGCCGAAACCCACCCAACCATGACTGCAGTCACTTGCCCGGACGCGCCGCGCTGGCGAAAGTCGAGGAGTTGACGTGATCGGTCCGGCCCGTTGCCAACCGCACGCAAGCGAGAGAGAGAAACGCTGTGCAACGACGTGAGTTCCTGGCTTTTTCCGGTCTGGGCCTGGCGGGCCTGCTGCTGCCGCATTCCCGTGCCATCGCCGCCGAGCAGCTGCTCGCCCCGGTCGATACCGCCCAGCGCAGACGCCTGGCGGACGTTGCGCTCGCCGCCGCACGCACCGCCAAGGCCAGCTACTGCGACGTGCGCATCGGCCGCTATCTCAACCAGTCGGTCATCACCCGCGAGCACCAGGTCGGCAATGTGACCAACCGCGAATCGTCCGGTGTCGGCGTGCGGGTGATCGTCAACGGCGCCTGGGGCTTTGCCGCTACCCACCAGCAGACCGAGGCTGCCGTGCGCGCGGCGGTCGAGCAGGCCGCAGCGATCGCCCGCGCCAACGCCGGCATCCAGACCCGGCCGGTGCAGCTGGCACCGACGCCGTCGGTGGGCGAGGTGCGCTGGCAGACCCCAGTGCGCAGGAACGCGATGACGGTGCCGATCCAGGACAAGGTCGAGCTGTTGCTGGCACTCAACGCCGCCGCGCTGAATGCGGGCGCCGACTACATCAATTCCACCCTGTTCCTGGTCAATGAACAGAAGTACTTCGCCTCCAGCGACGGCTCGTTCATCGACCAGGACATCCATCGCATCTGGCTGCCGTTCACTGCCACCGCCATCGACAAGGCCAGCGGCAGGTTCCGCACTCGTGCCGGCCTGTCCTCGCCGATGGGCATGGGCTACGAGTTCCTTGATGGCGATGCGCGCGGCAAGGTGCAGCTGCCCGGTGGCATCACCGCCTACCGCGATTCCTACGACCCGGTCGAGGACGCCATCGCCGCCGCCCGCCACGCGCGCGAGAAGCTGAAGGCGCCGTCGGTGAAGCCGGGCAAGTACGACCTGGTGCTGGACCCGTCCAACCTGTTCCTGACCATCCACGAGAACGTTGGCCACCCGCTGGAGCTGGACCGCGTGCTCGGCTACGAAGCCAACTACGCCGGCACCAGCTTCGCCACGCTGGACAAGCGCGATGCCGGTTTCCGCTGGGGCAGCGACATCGTCACCTTCTTCGCCGACAAGACCCAACCGGGCAGCCTCGGTGCGGTCGGCTACGACGACGAAGGCGTGAAGACCCAGCGCTGGGATCTGGTGCGCGACGGCATCCTGGTCGATTACCAGGCCACCCGCGATGAGGCCCACATCCTCGGCCGCGATGCCTCGCATGGCTGCAGTTACGCCGATTCCTGGTCCAGCGTGCAGTTCCAGCGCATGGCCAACGTTTCACTGGCACCTGGCAAAAAGCCACTCAGCGTCGAGGACATGATCAAGGACGTGGAGAACGGCATCTACATCCACGGCCGCGGGTCGTACTCGATCGACCAGCAGCGCTACAACGCGCAGTTCGGCGGCCAACTGTACTACCAGATCAAGGACGGAAAGATCGCCGGCATGGTCGAGGATGCGGCCTACCAGATCCGCACGCCGGAGTTCTGGAACGCGTGCACTGCCATCTGCGACGAGCGTGACTTCCGCCTGGGTGGTTCGTTCTTCGACGGCAAGGGCCAGCCCGGCCAGGTCTCGGCGGTCTCGCACGGTTCGTCCACCACCCGCTTCAACGGCATCAACATCATCAACACCGCGCGCAGTCTCGGCGCTTGAGCCACCCATCCTTCGACATGGAGAGCAGCCTTGCAAAGACGTGACTTCCTGGCCCTGACCGGGCTTACCGCGGGCGGGCTGATCGTGCCCTCCTTCTTCGGCAAGGCGATTGCCGCCGAGCAACTGCAGAGCACGCTGGACCTGGGGCTGAAGAAGCGCCTGGCCGATGCAGCACTGGCCGCTGCCCGCCAGGCCGGTGCCACCTACTGCGACGTGCGCATCGGCCGCTACCTGCGGCAGTTCGTGATCACCCGCGAGGACAAGGTGCAGAACGTGGTGAACACCGAGTCCACCGGTGTTGGCATCCGCGTGATCGTCAACGGTGCGTGGGGCTTCGCCGCCACCAATGCGCTGGGTACGGCCGATGTAGCCAAGGCCGCGCAGCAGGCCGCAGCAATCGCCAAGGCCAATGCCGGCGTGCAGACCGCACCGGTACAGCTGGCCAAGGCGCCGGGCGTGGGTGAGGTGAGCTGGCGCACGCCTATCCGCAAGAATGCGATGGAAGTGCCGATCAAGGACAAGGTCGGCCTGCTGCTGGACGTCAACGCTGCGGCGATGGGCGCCGGTGCCAGCTTCGTCAACTCGATGCTGTTCCTGGTCAACGAGCAGAAGTACTTCGCCTCCACCGATGGTTCCTATATCGACCAGGACGTGCACCGCATCTGGGCACCGATGACGATCACCGCCATCGACAAGTCCAGCGGCAAGTTCCGTACCCGCGAAGGCCTGTCCTCGCCGATGGGCCTGGGCTACGAGTATCTGGACGGCGCGGCTGCCGGCAAGGTGGTCAGCCCGAATGGCGTGGTCAACTACAGCTCTTCCTACAACATGAAGGAAGATGCCATCGCCGCCGCCAAGCAGGCGCAGGAGAAGCTGAAGGCCCCGTCCGTTAAGCCGGGCAAGTACGATCTGGTGCTCGACCCGTCGCACACCTGGCTGACCATCCATGAGTCGATCGGCCACCCGCTGGAGCTGGACCGCGTGCTCGGCTACGAAGCCAACTACGCCGGCACCAGCTTCGCCACCCTGGACAAGCGCGAACAGCATTTCCAGTACGGCAGCGAACTGGTCAACATCTTCGCCGACAAGACCCAGCCGGGCAGCCTCGGTGCGGTGGCGTACGACGATGAAGGCGTGAAGTGCAAGCGCTGGGACCTGATCAGCAACGGCAAACTGGTGGATTACCAGACCATCCGCGACCAGGCCCACATCCTCGGCAAGACCGAGTCCGACGGCTGCTGCTACGCCGACTCGTGGTCCAGCGTGCAGTTCCAGCGCATGGCCAACGTGTCGATGGCACCGGGCAAGAAGCCGCTGAGCGTGCCGGACCTGATCAAGGACGTGGAGAACGGCATCTACATCATCGGTGATGGTTCGTTCTCGATCGACCAGCAGCGCTACAACGCGCAGTTCGGCGGCCAGCTGTTCTACGAGATCAAGAACGGCCAGATCACCCGCATGCTGGAAGACGTGGCCTACCAGATCCGCACACCGGAGTTCTGGAACGCCTGCACCGCCGTGGCCGACGAGCGCGACTACCGCCTGGGCGGTTCGTTCTTCGACGGCAAGGGCCAGCCGGGCCAGGTTTCGGCGGTCTCGCACGGTTCGTCGACTGCGCGCTTCAACGGCATCAACGTCATCAACACCGCACGCAGCCTCGGCTGATCGGTCAGGAGCCCTTACACCATGAGTATCTTCACCGAAGCCCAGGCCAAGGCCATCCTCGACAAGGTCATCGCCCTGTCCAAGGCCGACGAATGCACCGCCGTGCTGGCCGGCGCGATCAGCGGCAACATCCGTTTCGCGCTGAACAACGTCTCCACCAGTGGCATCGTCGACAACACCGAGCTGGCGGTCACCGTCGCCTTCGGCAAGCGCGTCGGCACGGCCTCGATCAACGAGTTCGACGACGCCGCGCTGGAACGCGTGGTGCGCCGTGCCGAAGACCTGGCGCGCCTGGCGCCGGAGAACCCGGAGTTCATGCCGGCCATCGGCAAGCAGAGCTATCGCGCCAGCCCGACCTTCAGCGAATCCACTGCAGCGATCGATCCGGCGTTCCGCGCCAAGGTCGCCGCCGATTCGATCGCCCCGTGCCGTGGCCACGGCCTGATCGCCGCCGGCTTCCTCGAAGACGGCCAGGGCTTCCAGGCCACCGCCAACAGCAACGGCAACTTCGCCTACCAGCGCACCACCAACTTCGATTACACCTGCACCGTGCGTACCGAAGATGGCCGCGGTTCGGGCTGGGTCGGCCGCAACCTGAAGGATGCGGCCGACTTCAAGGCCGACCAGGACATCCGCATCGCCATGCGCAAGGCCACCGAATCGGCCGAAGCCAAGGCGCTGGAGCCGGGCAAGTACACGGTCATCCTGGAGCCCGCCGCGGCCGCCGGCCTGATCAGCTTCATGATGAACTTCTTCAGCGCACGCTCGGCCGATGAAGGACGCAGCTTCCTGTCGAAGAAGGGCGGCGGCAACAAGCTGGGCGAGCAGGTCTACGACCCGCGCGTGACCATGATTGCCGACCCCTGGCATCCGGATGCACCGGTGCTGCCGTGGGACGGCGAAGGCATGCCGCGCGAACGCATGGCGATCATCGAGAACGGCAGGATCGCCAACCTCGACTACTCGCGCTTCTGGGCGCAGAAGCAGGGCAAGACCGCCAAGGCCACGCCGGGCAACCTGCTGATGAGCGGTGGCGACAAGAGCACCGCCGAGCTGGTGCGCGGTACCCAGAAGGGCATCCTGGTCACCCGTACCTGGTACATCCGCATGGTTGATCCGCAGACCGTGCTGCTGACCGGCCTGACCCGCGACGGCACCTTCTACATCGAGAACGGCCAGATCAAGCACCCGGTGAAGAACTTCCGCTTCAACGAATCGCCGGTGATCATGCTCAACAACATCGAAGAGCTGGGCAAGCCGGTGCGCGTGGCCGGTGATGAATCCAGCTACGTGATGATGATCCCGCCGATGAAGCTGCGCGATTTCACCTTCACCTCGCTGTCCGACGCGGTCTGATGGATCGCCGGGCCTGCCTGCGCTGGTTGGCCGCTGCCGCTTCGGCGGCGGTGCTGCCGGCCTTGGCGCAGTCAGGCCCGCGCAGTTCGCGCTACGACTTCTGGTTCACCCGCCTGCAGTACGACTCCGGCGATTGGGATGTGGACGCGCGCATGCCGTCCAACCTGATCACCTCGCTGATTGACTACACCTCGCTGCGCGTGGATCCGCAGGAACACGTGGTGGCGCTGGCCGACCCGCGCATGCTGGAAGCGCCGTTCTGCTACCTGGCCGGGCACACACTGGTGGAGTTCAACGCCGCCGAGCGGCAGAACTTCGTGCGCTACGTGCGCAATGGCGGCTTCGTCTTCGTCGACGACTGCAACCATGATATCGACGGCCTGTTCGCCACCTCGTTCGAGGCGCAGATGGGTCGCCTGTTTGGACCGAAGGCATTGCAGAAGCTGCCCAACAGCCACGCGCTGTACCGCAGCTTCTTCCGCTTCCCCGATGGGCCACCGGCCACCAGCTTCGAGCTCAACGGCTGGGGCGACGACCTGGTGCACGACTACCTGAAGGGCATCGAGGTCGACGGCCGCCTGGGCCTGCTCTACAGCAACAAGGACTACGGCTGCGAGTGGGACTACGACTGGCGCAACAAGCGTTTCCTGGCCGAAGACAACACCCGCTTCGGCGTCAACATCGTGATGTACGCGTTGAACAATTGATAGGACCTGCACGCCCATGACCACCGCTGACCTCGACTCCCTGCTGCCGCGCCTGCACGATCTGCGCGCTGCGCTCGCACGCGCGGTGGTTGGCCAGAACACCGTGGTCGAGCAGCTGCTGATCGGCCTGCTGGCCGGCGGCCACTGCCTGCTGGAAGGCGCCCCGGGACTGGGCAAGACCCTGCTGGTGCGCTCGCTCGGGCAGGCGCTGGAACTGCAGTTCCGGCGCGTGCAGTTCACCCCCGACCTGATGCCCAGCGACATCCTCGGTACGGAGTTGCTGGAGGAAGATCACGGCACCGGCCATCGCCATTTCCGCTTCCAGCAGGGCCCGATCTTCACCAACCTGCTGCTGGCCGACGAACTCAACCGTACCCCGCCCAAGACCCAGGCCGCGCTGCTGGAAGCGATGCAGGAGCGTACCGTCAGCTACGCAGGCACCACGTATGCACTGCCTGCACCGTTCTTCGTGCTGGCCACGCAGAACCCGATCGAGCAGGCCGGCACCTACCCGCTGCCGGAAGCACAGCTGGATCGTTTCCTGCTGCACGTGCTGGTGGATTACCCGAGCGAGGACGAAGAGCGGCAGATCCTGGAACAGACCACTGGCGGTGCCACCGACGCGGTGCCGAAGGTGATGGATGCCGAAGCGGTGATTGCCCTGCAGGCCGCGGTGCGCCAGGTGCATGTCAGCCCCGATGTGCTGGCCTGGATCACCCGCCTGGTGCGCGCCAGCCGTCCCGGCGAGGGCGCACCGGCAGCAATCAACCAATGGGTGAAATGGGGCGCTGGCCCACGCGCCGGGCAATCGCTGGTGCTGGCGGCGAAAGCACGCGCATTGCTGCAGGGCCGCTTCGCCGCCACCCGTGAGGATGTGCAGGCCTTGGCCGCGCCGGTGATGCGTCATCGCCTGCTGCTGTCGTTCGCCGCCGAGGCCGAGCAGAAGCGTGCCGACGACGTGGTCGCCGCCCTGCTGCAGGCCGTGCCGTTCCCGGGTTGAGCCACGCGTGAACGCAGGTGCCCCGCTGACGTTGCCACCGGAACTGCGTGCGCGCCTGCGCCTGCTGCGGTTGCGGCCGCGCCTGGCGAGCGGCGCAAGCGGCATCGGCCAGCACGCCAGCCGCAGCCGCGGTGCGGGCCTCGAATTCGCCCAGTACCGGGCCTACGAACCGGGAGACGAGCTGCGCCAGATCGACTGGAAGCTGTATGCACGCTCGGACCGCTTCTTCGTGCGCGAATCCGAACGCGAAAGCCCGATCACGGTCTGGCTGCTGCTCGATGCCACCGCCTCGGCCGGCCAGGCCGATCGCGCGGCACCGCAGCGCACGCGCCTGGACCACATGCGCGGCGTGGCCGCGTGCGTGGTGGAGCTGGCCCTGCAGCAGGGCGACCGTTTCGGCCTGCTGGCGATCAATGGCGATGGCCTGCAGCTGGTACCCGCAGCGAACGGCGCACGCCAGCGTGACCGCGTGCATCTGCAACTGCATGCCCTGCAGGCACGCGGCGGCTGGCCTGCGGCCGATCGCCTGCGCCCGCTGTGGGAGCGCGTGCGTCCGGGCGACCTGCTGCTGGCGATCGGTGATGGCTTCGACGAGGCCGGCATCGTGCTGCTGGAACAACTGGCCAGCGCGCGCCGCGAAGTGGCCCTGCTGCAGATCCTGACTGCCGACGAACGCGACTTCCCGTTCGACGCCGGCCATCGCTTCCGCGATCCGGAGACCGGCGAGGAACTGCTGGGCGATGGCGCGGCGATCCGCAGCGACTACCTGCAGCGCTTCGCTGGCGCACGCAACGCATTGCAGTCGCGCCTGCAGGCCAGTGGCATCGCCAGTGCCACCGGCTGGCTCGACCAGCCGCTGGATCAACCACTGCAGGCGCTGTTCGGGCGTGGGGGCGGTGCATGATCCTGCTGTTCCCGTTGGGCCTGGCCGCGCTCGCCGCAGGGCTGTTGCCGTTGTTGATCCACCTCGCCCGCCGCCATCCGTACACACCGCTGGATTTCGCCGCGCTGCGCTGGCTGCGCGCACAGATCCGGCCACGCCAGCGCATCCGCTTCGATGACTGGCCATTGCTGCTGGTGCGCCTGCTGTTGCTTGCCGCGCTGGCTTTGCTGCTGGCACGGCCTGCGTTGACCGGGCCCGTGCCGGCCTCCAGTGCATGGACGGTGGTGGCCCCGGGACTGGATGCCGCCGCACTGCGCGGTACCGCTGCGGATCGCAACTGGCACTGGCTGGCGCCCGGCTTCCCGGCCATTGATCAGGCGCCACCTGCAGCCAGTGCATCCCTGCCCAGCCTGCTGCGCGAACTGGACGCGCAGCTGCCCGTTGGCACCGCATTGACCGTGCACGTTCCCGATCCCCTGCCCGGCCTGGACGGCGCACGCCTGCAGCTGTCGCGCGAGGTGCAGTGGCGCCCGCAGCCGATGCCGGTCACTGCGCAACCGCGTGCCGCAACGTCGCCGCGCCTGCGCGTGCACAGCGATGCTTCGGCCGCTGCCCAGCACTGGTTGAATGCACTGCAGCGCGCGTGGGGCGTGCAGGCGCCGCTCGCTCCTCTGGTGGCGGATACCCTGCCCGAACGCGGCGAGATCGGCGTATGGAGCCGCAACGATGCACTGCCGGCGAACTGGCAGGCGTGGCTGCGCGACGGCGGTCGTGTCATGACTATGACTGCCGGCAAGCCTGCTGCCAGCGCCAGCATCCTGCTGCGCAACACCGAGGGCACCCCGCTGCTGTGGCAGCAACGCATCGGCCACGGTGTCCTGCTGTCTCTGCCCGGTGACTGGGACGCCTCAGGCAACGCTGCGCTGCGCGATCCGCAGTTGCCGCGTGCCCTGCTGCTGGCGCTGCAAGCGCCCCCTTCGCCGCGCCTCGGCGATGCAAGGGACCAGGCGCCCTATCGGTCTGCGTTGCCTGCGGCAACACCGCCGGTGCGGGAGCCAACCGCCTGGTTGCTGCTGACCATCGTGCTGCTGTTCGCGCTGGAGCGCTGGATGGCCAGCAGTCGCCGGCGCAGGGTGGCCACATGAACACTCTGCAGCACGCCTGGCAACGCGCACGCCGTCGCCGTGCACTCATTACCCTGCTGCTGGGCCTGCCGTGGGCGCTGGCCGCGACGACGCTGGCGCTGCGCCTGGCGGGCTTCGATATCGCCTGCGTGGTCGGCACGGTCAGCCTGCTCGCCTGCGCAGCGCTCGCCACGGCACGTTCCCGCCAGCTGGACCCGCAGTGGGTGCAGCGCCAGCTCGATGCCGGCGGTACCAGCGAGGACAGTGCCGATCTGCTGTTCGCCGATACGCTCACCCTCAATCCGCTGCAGCAGCGCCAGCGCGCGCGCGTGCTGGCCACGCTGGAACGCGCGATGCCGGAACTGCGTCCGCGCTGGCCGCGTGGGGCATTGGCGCTGTGCTGGATCGCAGGCCTGGCCATCGTTGCGCTGGCACTCGGCTGGCCGCGTTCGAATCCCGGTTCCGCGCCTGCTCGCACGTCGGCGCCAGGCAGCACGGCGTCCGCAGGCCCGCTGCAACTGCAGTCCAGTCGCCTGCGCATCGACGCACCGGCTTACACCGGGCAAGCCACGCTGACGCAGAGCACGCTGGATGCAAAGGTCGCCGCCGACAGCCAGCTGTCGTGGTCGTTGCGCTTCGACCACGCACCGGCCAAGGCATGGCTGCAGTTCCACGATGGTCGACGGCTGCCGCTGAGCGAGCGCGATGGGCAGTGGCAGGCACAGGATGTGGCGCGCACGCCGGTGCTGTACCGCGTGGTGAGCGAACCGGCGCTGGCCGAAACCCGCCTGTACCGGCTGGATGTTGTGGCCGACCGCGCGCCCAGCGTGCGCGTGCTGGAGCCGGCCGCCAGCCTGGTGCTGGGCACGCCCGGGCAACGGCAATGGGCGCTGCGCTTCGAGGCCAGCGACGATTACGGTGTCGCGGCGCAGGCAACGCTGTCGATCACCACCACCCAGGGCAGCGGTGAGAACATCACCTTCGTGAAGCGCAGCGTCACGCTTGCCGGCAGCGGCGAAGCCACCGCGCGGCGTTTCGCCCATACCCTTGATCTGGCTGCGCTGGGCGCACAGCCCGGCAACGATGTCATCGCCCAGCTGGAAGTGCGCGACAACCATGCGCCCACGCCGCAGACCGGACGCAGCAGCAGCGTGATCCTGCGCCTGCCCAGCGCCGAAGTCGCACTCGGTGCAGAGCTGGAAGGCCGCATCAAGAAGACCCTGCCTGCCTACTTCCGCAGCCAGCGGCAGATCATCATCGATGCCGAAGCGCTGATCCGGCAACGACGCAGCCTGGCCGCCGAGGACTTCGTGAAGCGCAGCGATGCGATCGGTATCGACCAGCGCATCCTGCGCCTGCGCTACGGCCAGTTCCTGGGTGAGGAAAGCGAAGGTGCGCCGAAGCCACCGCCGACCAGCGACCTGCCCACCAGCGATACGCCCGCCGCAGACGACCACGATCACGACGACGATCACGACCATGGCGCCGAGGCCGGAGCGCACGACGCGCATGGCCACGACCACGGCGGCAAGCCGGCCAATGCCGATACGCCGCCGGTGTTCGGCAGCGCCACCGACGTGCTCTCCGAGTACGGACACACCCATGACCACGCCGAGGCGGCCACTCTGCTCGATCCGCAGACCCGTGCCACGCTGAAGGCGGCGCTTGACCAGATGTGGTCGGCCGAAGGCGAGCTGCGCCAGGGCCGACCGGAGCAGGCATTGCCCTTCGCCTACAAGGCATTGGGCTTCATCAAGCAGGTGCAGCAGGCCGAGCGCATCTATCTGGCCCGGGTCGGGCCGGAACTGCCACCGATCGATGAAGGCCGCCGCCTCGGCGGTGATCGCGCTGGACTGGCCAGTCGGGAACTGCCGCTGGCCGCCCGCACCCCGCCCGATCCGGCCATCGTCGAAGCCTGGCAGCGTCTCGGCGACGACACCGGCGCGCCGGATCTGGATGCGCTCGCGACTTGGCAGCAGCGCAACGCGGCCTACCTGCCCGATGCACTCGATCTGGCTGCGGCCATCGAGCAGCTGCGCATCGAGCCCGGTTGCCAAGACTGTCGCCAGCGCCTGCGTGCACAGTTGTGGCGGGCGCTGCAGCGTCCGCTGCCGCAGGCGATGCGGCGCAGTGCCGCCGATGCGATGGGGCAGCGGTACCTTGATGCGCTGGAGGCGCAGCCATGAACGCCTCCGCTGTGGACCTGTGGATTGCACTGGCACTTGCCCTGATCGTGGTCATCGCCAGCGTGCGCCAGCTGCGTGGAAACACCGCCCACCCTGGCCGCCGGTGGATCGTGATCGCACTGCAGATCATCGTCGCCGCGCTGCTGTATTTCTGCCTGGTGCCGCCCACCCGCCAGCAACCCGCAGGCGGGCTGGTGGTCCTCGGAACCGATGCCGGCAAGGCCGGCGCGCTCCCGGCCAGCGAAGGCCCGCTGTTGCTTTTGCCCGAAGCTGCCGATATTTCCGGCGCACAGCGCGTTCCCGACCTGGCCACCGCGCTGCGCCAGCATCCGGCGTCCACACTGACACTGGTCGGTGCGGGCCTCGCCGCACGTGATCGCGACGCGGTGTTGCCGCCGGATGTACGTTGGCAGGCCGCACCGGAGCCGCGCGGCTGGATCGCGCTGCAACCACCGGCCGATGTCGCTCCCGGTGCTCGTTTTGACGTCCAGGCACAGGCGCGTGGCGCGGCCAAAGCGAAAGCAGAGCTGCTTGACCCCGCCGACAGCGTGGTTGATCGCACGGACGTTGCCGAGGACGGGCGCGTGAAGCTCAGCGGCATCGCCCGCGCCGAGGGCCGCAGCGTGTTCCAGCTGCGCCTGCTCGATGCCGACGGCCATGTGGTGGACAGCGTACCGGTACCGCAGCAGACCCTGCCGGCCGCACCGCTGCACCTGCTGGTGCGCGCCAGTGCGCCGGGTCCAGAGCTGAAGTACCTGCGGCGTTGGGCGGCCGATGCCGGCATCCGCGTGCAGGTGCAGGCCGATACCGGGGCGGGTGTCAGCGTGGGAGATGGCGCGGTCGCGCTGGATGCGGCGTCACTCGCGCGCAGCGATCTGCTGCTGCTGGACGAGCGCAGCCTGGCCGCATTGAGTGCCGGCCAGCTGGCTGCCATGCGCCAGGCGTTGCGCGAGGGACTGGGCGTGCTGGTACGCAGTGCGGGCGCACCTTCGGCCAGCGCGCGCCAGCGCCTGCAGGATATTGGTCTACCGGTGCAAGGCGATGGCAGCAGCCACGCCCTCGAACTTCCCGGCGACGGCGACAGCGCGGTCCTCGCTGCACGGCGTGGCCCGCTCGCCGCGGGTACGCTGCCGACCGGCTACGGCGAAGAGGCTGACCGCAGCTCGCACAATGCTCCCCTGCCTGCGCTGGAAGCACTCGCGCTGCAGGCACCGGGCAGCACCGCCCTGCTGCAGGATGGCACGGGCAAGGCTGTCGGTGGCTGGCGCGCTGCCGGCAAGGGCCGCATCGGCCTGCTGCCGCTGACCGACAGCTGGCGCTGGGTACTGGCCGGGCGCGACGACCGCCACGGCGAACTGTGGAGCGGCGTGGTGGCCACGCTGGCACGTGCACAGGGCAGCGCTGATGCGCTGTGGTCACCGCAACCGATCGGCTGGGCAGGCGAACGACAGGCGCTGTGCGGTGTGCAGGCGCCGCTGCATGTCTTCAACAAGCGTGGCGACGATGTACCCCTGATCGTCGATGGCGCGACGTCGGCGCTGCGCTGCGCTGGCTGGTGGCCCCGCGAACCGGGCTGGCAGCGCCTGCAGCATGGCGGCAGCGTTGTCTGGCGCTATGTGTTCGACCCGAAGGATGCACCGACGCTGCATCGGCAGGCGATGATCGATGCGACCACACGTGCACTGGCTGCCAGCACGCCGGCAGACGCGTCAGTGATGCAACCCGTGTCAGGCCTACGCTGGCCGTGGTGGCTGGCGTTCGTGTTGTGCGCATCGCTGCTGTGGTGGCTGGAACGGCGACGCTGAAGCCGAGGATTGATCCCGGGGTCGGATCCCTCCGGTTGCCCCGGTAGATGCCAACCTTGGTTGGCGCTTGTCAACGCGAACCGGCGCGCCGGTACACGCCGTTGAAGCGCACGTTCATGCCACCGCATTCGCTGTTGTCGGCCACGATCAGCACCTCCCCCAGCGAATGCACGCGCACCTTGCAGGTGTCCTCTACAAACTCGACATCGGCACCACGCGGCGCCGCGCGCGCTTCCACCTGGCCCATGTTCGGCCCGTAGGGACGCTGCTCCGGCGTGGGGTTGGCGGAGGGCCAGTAGGCGTCACCCTCCACATGCAGCTGCCCGCCCTGCACGGTGATGCGCAGGCCGTTGTCGCCGTCCTTCCAGTGGCCCGCCCAATCCTGCAGCGACGGCACGACCACCGGCAACGCCTGCAGCTTGCTGCGGTCCACCCAGCCAGCACTGCCACCCACCTTGTTCGGGAAGAACGCGCAGCGGTAGCGGCCAAGATCACGCCCGGTCACCACGGTATCGCCATTGACCACATAGCTGCGCTGTCGGCAGGCCGGTTCGCCCTTCGCCGGGCAGCCGTCCATGTCGCCAAGCAGGTACAGACGGGGCGCATCGACCACCCGCGCCAGAGCGAACCGGCTCTGTTCAGAGGGAAACGCGCCATTGCGGCAGGCGCCGTCATCGGCGATGCCGGAAGCGAAGGCGGAGGCTGGCAGCAACGCGGCCAGCAGGCAGATCGAACGCAGGAACATGGCAGCACTAGCGGTGGGGAGCCGGCAGGATATACCGGCCTACTTCACCGGCGGTGCATCGCCGGCATCCTGCTCCTGGGAGAACCGCAGCGCACGCTGCTGCTGTTCGGCACTGAGCTCCGGCGGTGGCCGCGCCACGGCGGCCTGGATCTGCGCCGGTCCGCCGGTGAGTTTGTTGATCCCCTTGGCCGCCGCCATCACACCCTTGACCACGCCCATCATGATGTAGCCACCGCCCATGCTGACCTGCTCCGGCGACGGCGGTTCGCTCCAGTCGCGACTGAAGCGGTTGTCGCCGAACTTCACCGGGTTCTTGAAACGGTACAGATCCAGCGGCTCGTCTTCGGGCTTGAGCGCACGCACTTCGCCAAGGGTGGTGACGTTGTCCTGCGGCAGGGTGGTGGAGATCGGCGCGGTGGTTGCCGCCGGCGCATCTGCAGGAGGTTCGGGCGCTGGGTCGGGCACCGCTACCGGCGTGGCCTGCTGCGCCTGCGCGATACCGGCCAGCAGCATGCTGGCCAGGACGGCTCCCTGCGTTCCACGTCGTGCCACAGCCATCCACCCTGTTGGTTGCGTCCAGCACCCAAGGATACGGATGCCGGCTTCAGATTTCGTTGCTGCACTGGCAGCTGTTCAGCCAGGGGAGATGCGGCGACGCCACGGGACGCGAGCACTGAACGGTTCATGCCCTTGGTGTGCGGTGTCTCACATCCTGAGACGTGAGTGTGGTGCCATGTGACCCCTCGCAATCCGTCCCGGCTCCACTTTCCATGGCTTACGAACTCGCCAAGCGCACCGCCGATGCCGAGCAGAAGCTCGCCACCCGCGATGGCCTGCCCGCCCGCGACGGCGCACTGCTCAGCGCGCGCCTGCAGCGCCGCTACCAGGACCGCATCACCGGCAGCTTTGCCATTCCCGGCCGCGAAGGCCGCTATGCGCCCATTCCCGATTCGGTTCCGCCGGCCCTGGCTGCCGCCCTGAAGGCACGTGGCATCGAACAGCTCTACAGCCACCAGGCCGAGGCCTGGAACGCCAGCCAGCGCGGCGAGCACGTGGCCATCGTCACCCCCACCGCCAGCGGCAAGTCGCTGTGCTACACCCTGCCGGTGGTCAGCGCGGCGATGCAGGACAAGGCCAAGGCGCTGTACCTGTTCCCGACCAAGGCACTGGCCCAGGACCAGGTGGCCGAGCTGCTGGAACTCAACCGCGCCGGCGACCTCGGCGTAAAGGCCTTCACCTTCGATGGCGACACTCCCGGCGATGCGCGCCAGGCCATCCGCCTGCACGGCGACATCGTGGTGTCCAACCCGGACATGCTGCACCAGGCGATCCTCCCGCATCACACCAAGTGGGCGCAGTTCTTCGAGAACCTGCGCTACATCGTCATCGACGAAGTGCACACCTATCGTGGCGTGTTCGGCAGCCACGTCACCAACGTGCTGCGCCGGCTCAAGCGCATCTGCGCGTTCTACGGCGTGCAACCGCAGTTCATCCTGTGCTCGGCCACCATCGGCAACCCGCAGGCGCATGCCGAGGCGCTGATCGAGGCACCGGTCACCGCCATCACCGAATCCGGCGCGCCCAGCGGGCCCAAGCAGGTGCTGCTGTGGAACCCGCCGGTGATCAATCCGGACCTGGGCCTGCGCGCCTCGGCACGCTCGCAGAGCAACCGCATCGCGCGCATCGCGATCAAATCCGGGCTGAAGACCCTGGTGTTCGCGCAGACCCGCTTGATGGTCGAGGTGCTGACCAAGTACCTGAAGGACATCTTCGACCACGACCCGCGCAAGCCGCCGCGCGTCCGCGCCTACCGTGGCGGCTACCTGCCCACCGAACGCCGCGAGACCGAGCGTGCGATGCGCGCGGGCAACATCGACGGCATCGTCAGCACCTCGGCGCTGGAGCTGGGCGTGGATATCGGCAGCCTGGACGTGGTCATCCTCAATGGCTACCCCGGCAGCGTGGCCGCCACCTGGCAGCGCTTCGGCCGCGCCGGCCGCCGCCAGCAGCCGGCGCTTGGGGTGATGGTGGCCAGTTCGCAGCCGCTGGACCAGTACGTGGTGCGGCATCCGGACTTCTTCGCCGAGGCCTCGCCCGAGCACGCGCGCATCGCGCCGGACCAGCCGCTGATCCTGTTCGACCACATCCGCTGCGCGGCGTTCGAGCTGCCGTTCCGGGTTGGCGATGGCTTCGGCCCGATCGACCCGGAAGTGTTCCTGGAAGCGCTGGCTGAAACCGAGGTGATCCACCGCGAGGGCGAACGCTGGGAATGGATCGCCGACAGCTATCCGGCCAACGCAGTCAGCCTGCGCGCAGTGGCCGATGGCAACTTCGTGGTGGTCGATCGCAGCGATGGCCGCCAGCAGATCATCGCCGAAGTGGACTACTCCGCCGCCGCGCTCACCCTGTACGAAGGTGCCATCCACATGGTGCAGTCCACGCCCTACCAGGTGGAGACGCTCGACTGGGACGGCCGCAAGGCCTATGTCACCCGCACGCATGTGGATTACTACACCGACAGCATCGACTTCACCAAGCTCAAGGTGCTGGACCGCTTCGATGGTGGCGTGGCCGGGCGTGGCGATTCGCATCATGGCGAGGTGCACGTGGTGCGCCGCGTGGCCGGCTACAAGAAGATCCGCTACTACACCCACGAGAACATCGGCTACGGCCCGGTGAACCTGCCCGACCAGGAACTGCACACCACTGCGGTGTGGTGGCAGCTACCGCAGGCACTGCTGCTGCGCGCCTTCGCCAGCAAGCAGGATGCGCTGGATGGCTTCCTCGGCGCCGCCTATGCGCTGCACATCGTCGCCACCGTGGCGGTGATGGCCGATGCGCGCGACCTGCAGAAGTCGGTGGGCAACGGCGATGGTTCCTGGTTCGCGATCGCCGACCAGAGCGGCCGTGGTCAACTGCGCGGCAGCGAAGGTGATCCTGGTGTGGTGGAGCTGCTGCAGGAGTTCGTGCCCACCGTCTACCTGTACGACAACTTCCCCGGCGGCGTCGGCCTCAGCGAGCCGCTGTGGCAGCGCCAGGCCGAACTGGTGCAGCGCGCGCGCGAACTGGTGCAGCGCTGCGACTGCAAGGCCGGCTGCCCGGCCTGTGTCGGCCCGGTGCTGGCCGCGCAGGAAGAGGATGACACCTCGCCGCGCGCTCTGGCGCTGCGTGTGCTGGACCTGTTCGATGCCGAGGCCTGCCAGCACGTGCCCGACGTGGTGGTGACCACCCGCGACCCGATGGAGCTGCTGGCCCCGTGAGCCTGAGCCTGGACAAGCTGCGCCTGCTGCGGAAGCAGGCCGGTGACCCGAAGGCAGTCACGCCGGCTGCGCCCGAGCCGCCGCCCGCATCACCTGCGGCACCGGTTGCCGCCAACGATGCGCGGCAACCACCGGCCGAGCGTTCGGTGTTCGCCTGGGTCGAACAGGAAATCCGCCACAAGCCGACCGGTGCAGCGGCCTCCACACCGGCACCCGCACCGCTGCGTCGGCCGGAAGTGGGCAGCCTGCATCGCCTGCTCGGCCTGCGTTCGCGGGGTGGAGCCGCGCCGGCACGCGCCAGCGCGCAGGATCGCCAGCTGCCCGGCGAGGAGATCGCACCGGGCCTGTTCCTGATCGAATCGCTGCAGCCGCAGCCCATTCCGTCGCAGCCGCTGTCACTGGATTTCGCCCGCCGCGAAGGCGAACACGTGGCCCCACGCGATCTGCTGTTCTTCGATACCGAGACCACCGGCCTGGCCGGCGGCACCGGCACCCGTGCCTTCATGATCGGTGCCGCCGACTGGCATGTGTGCCCGCAACGCGGCGAAGGCCTGCGCATCCGCCAGCTGCTGCTGGCGACGATGGCCGCCGAGGATGCGATGCTGGCCACCTTCGCCCGCTGGCTGCAGCCGTCCACCGTGTTCTGCAGCTACAACGGCCGCAGCTACGATGCGCCGCTGCTGAAGGCGCGCTACCGGCTGGCCCGCCAGCGCTGCCCGATCAGCGCGCTGGATCACGTCGACCTGCTCTATCCCACCCGCCGCCGCTATCGCGGCACGTGGGAGAACTGCAAGCTGTCCACCATCGAACGCCAGCTGCTGCGCGTAGTGCGCGAGGACGACCTGCCCGGTTCTGAAGCGCCGGGCGCATGGCTGCGCTTCCTGCGCGGCGGCGACGCGGTGAACCTGCGCCGGGTGGCCGACCACAACCACCAGGACGTGGTGACCCTGGCCCTGCTGCTGCAGCGGCTGGTACGGGAAGAACAACGTGAACGCGAAACCCTGGCGCTGGTCGGGCAGTAGGCGTTGACGCGGCCTGACGGTGGCAGCGGTGACACTGCCGCCACCATCCACGCCTGGAGCCCGACGATGCGCCTCAACCCCCTGGTCCTGCTCGCCATCCTGCCCTTGGCCGCCTGCAGTCACGCCGGCAGCAGCACCACCCATGATCCCGCGCCGGCGCCCGTGGCCGATACCGCACACGAATGCAGGCCGGAGGCGCTGGAGGCCTTCACCGGCAAGACCGCCGACGAAGCCACGATCAAGAAACTGGTGGCTGACAGCGGCGCGCGCGGTGCACGGGTGGTCAAGCCGGGCATGGCGGTGACCATGGACTTCCGCCAGGACCGCGTGACCGTGCAGGTGGATGCGCAGAACCGCATCGAGCGCGCCAGCTGCGGTTGATGTTCCCAAGGAAGTGCCGACCGCTGGCCGGCACCCCACATTGCCGGCCAGCGGCCGGCACTACCGCTCAGAGGCGCTCGGCCTTGCCGCTGGCCAGTGCGCGCGCGATCACCTGCTGTGCCTGCTGCGATGCCTGCGCATGCACGCGTGCCTGACGCTCGCCCAACGCGGCCTGTTGGCTGCCCAGTGCCGCCTGTCGGCTGGCCAGTTCAGACTGCTGGCTGGCCAGGCGCTGCATGTCACGGGTGCGGCCGGATTGCGCGGCCTCGCTGCGGGCTTCCTGCATCGCACGACGTGCCTCGGCAGCGGCCTCGCGTGCAGCCTCACGCGCAACGGCCATATCGCTGGTCGCACCACGCGCCGCCTTCGCGGCTTCTGCGGCGGCCTCACGGTTGATGTCGTGGGCAGCCATCGCGCTGCGCGCTACCTCAGCGGCGGCCAGCGCAAGGCGGCGTGACTCCTCACCCTGCAGGCGGCCCATCTCACCCATCTGCCTGCCGAGTTCGCCCTGCTCGCGACCCAGCGCACTCTGTTGGCGGCCCAGTTCGCTCTGCTGGCGACCGAGGTCTGCGGCGCCGCTGTAGGCGCGCTGCAGGGTCTGGATCAGCATCGGGTCGCGCACCACATAGCGCTTGTCGCCCTGGCGGAACCACAGCGCCGGCCCCTTGCCGAGCTGCCTGCGGGCCACCGTTACATCGTCGATGCCGCCATTGGCGAAGGTCGAATCACCATCGACCAGCACGTAGGCCTGCGACGGCGACTTGCCGAGATCCAGGCGCCCGTAGGTGGTGATGGAGGTGGTGTGGGAAGTCGAATGTTTACTGTGCATGTCGGTATCCACGTCGACCGCCACATCGGTATCGTCTGGGCCTGACAGCGCCTCGACATCGGCCGGCTCGGCAGGCGGCGCGGGCGCCACCGGCACGGCCGGAACGCGCGCGGCCGAAAGCGCTGCGGGCGGCGCGTTCGGAGCCTTCGGCGGCGGCGGCACCACGGCCTTCGGTGCGGCCGGCGGCGCGGGCGGTGCCGGTGGCACTGGCGCAGCGACCAGCCGCATCGGTGCCACGCCCACCAGCACCACGACGGCGGTCAGTGCCATCGCCAGAATGCGCGGGCAGGCCCGGCGCGGCTGCAGCGAGAGCAGGCGACGCTTGAGGCTGGTGGTGTTCGGCGCGGCGCTGGCCACGCCCAGGTGTGGCTGCGGTGCCACGCCCAGCTGCAACAGCAGGCGGCCATAGGCCTGACGACTCGCGCCATGCTGGCCAACCACGGCCGCATCCACCGCTTCTTCGCGGGCCTGTGCGTATTCGCGCACCGACAGGCGCAGCAGCGGGTGGAAGAAGAACAGGTGCTGGGCCAGTGCGGGCAGCAGGCCCCACTGCAGGTCACGCCGCTGCAGGTGTTGCAGTTCGTGAGTCAGTGCCAGGTCCAGCGCATCACCCTGCAGGGCGTTGTCGCCGGCCGGCAGCAGCAGCACCGGGCGGAACGGCCCGACCAGCTGCGGTGCGTCCACCTGCGTGCTCATCCACAACCGCGGCGCAGGACGCACGCCGTGCGCATCGGAGGCCAGTTGCAGGGCCTGCACCAGCGCTTCGTCCTCGCAGGGATAGGCGGCGGCCAGCAGCGCGCGGCAGCGGCGCCATTCACCAAAGGTGCGCAGGGCCATCAGCAGCACACCGGATGCCCACAGCGCAGCCAGTGCAACGGCCCACCACGCAACTGCCGGCACGTCCGCTGCAGGCACCGGCATCGCCGCCAGCAGCTGCGCCGAGGCTTCCGGTGCCAGCGGGTAGACCAGATCTGCGGCAACGTCGGTGGCGGTCATCGCCACCGCCTGCGGTGCGGGCAACCAGGCCAGCTGCAGCGGCTGGCTCCAGAACAGGCCGAGCACGGCCTGCAGCGACACCAGCCACCACAGGCGGCAGCGGGTGGCCGCCGACAGCGACGGCAGCGCGCGGCACACGCCGTACACCAGGGCCACCAGCAGCACGGTCTGCAGGCTGGTCCAGCCCAGCCGTTCCAACAACGGGATCAGCATCGTGGTGTCCATGGCTCAGCCCTCGTGGCGGCGCGATTGGAGTTCGGCGACCAGCGCTTCCAGCTCGGCCAGCTCGTTGTCGCTGACCTGCTGGCGCTGCGACAGGTAGGCCACGAACGGCGACACCGAGCCCTGCAGGGTGTTGTCGACGAACTGGGCCACTGCACCCTGCAGCACGCTTTCCGGGCCACGCGTGGCCTGGTAGCGGTAGACGCCGTCCTGCTGCTGGCGACGAAGATACCCCTTCGCCCGCAGCCGCTCCATCATCGTCAGCACGGTGGACCGGGCCAGGCCACGGGCCTCGCCGTAGCCACTGGCGACCTCGCCGACGCTGGCCGGCGCATGTTCATCGATGTACTGCAGCAGGGCCAGTTCCTGGTCCCCGATCGTCTTGCCACGCATGACACCACTCCCTTGACTACCCGTGTCGCCACTGTCTGCGTGACGACAACTGTAGTCAACCCCCCGGAAGTCATGGGCCGACGAACGGTAGGCACACCTCGCGCTTAAACCTTTGACGCGCCCGCTGCATCCGATCCTCGACGCCCCGCCGGAATCCCGCATGTTCCACCCAATGCTTCGAGTCGTGCTGATGCTCATCACTGCCCTGCCCTTCGCCGCCATCTCCGCCATCTCCGCCAGCCAGGACCAGGCCAACGACCAGACCCGCCGGCTGATCCGCCGGATCATGCTGGAGCAGCGCATTCCCGGGCTGCAGGTCGCGGTGATCAAAGACGGGCAGATCGTGTTATCCGAGGCCTACGGCCTGGCCAATGTCGAGAACGGTGTGCTCGCCTCGCGCGACACCCGCTTTCCGCTCAATTCGGCCACCAAGGCGTTCACCGGCGTGGCTGCCGCTCAGCTGGCCCAGCAGGGGCAGCTGGATCTGGACGCGCCGGCCTCGCGTTACCTGGATGATCTTCCGGCAGCGTGGAGAGACGTACGCGTACGCCAGTTGCTTGCGCATACCTCAGGCCTTCCGGACATCCTTGATGCGAACGGGCTGTTGGGCGGTGGCTCCGAAGCGCAGGCGTGGACAGCCGTCACTGCGCGGCCGGTCGAAGCCGCACCCGGGCAGCGCTTCGCCTACAACCAGACCAACTACGTACTGCTGGCACGGATCATCGCGCAGCAATCCGGCATGCCCTACGAACGTTTCCTCGCCACCGGCCAGTTCAGCAGCGCGCGCATGGCCCGCACCACCTTCGGCGACAGCTACGACCTGATTCCGGATGCGGCGACGATGTACAGCTTGGCCCCGCGTGCCACCGACGCTGCGGATGCACCGTCCCGCCTGTCGCACTGGTTCTACGACATGCCGCCTTCACTGTGGGCCGGCGGCGGCATCCTGACCACCGCCGATGACACCGCGCGCTGGCTGGTCGCGTTGACCGACGGGCGCCTGCTTCAGGATGCAGCTCGGAAGAGGATGTGGACCGCAGAGCGCCTCACCGATGGCCGTGCCGGCCCATGGGCGGGCGGCTGGCCGGTGCTGCGCACATCGCCCGACCTGCAGGTGGCCGGTATCGGCGGTGCGCGCTCGGCCTTCGTGGTCTATCCCGACCGCGACGTCGCGGTGGTGGTGCTGACCAATCTGGTCGGTGCCAATCCACAGCAGTTCATTCCGCGCATTGCCGATCTTTATGCGCCTGCGGTGACCGTGCCCTGAGGCTGCCGGCCAGCGGCCGGCACTACCGGAGCATCGGCCGCGCCGACGGCCATTTCCGGCAGAATCGGTGCGTCAGCCGTGCGGCCCGCCCATCACCGGCAGGATCACCCCGCTGATGTAACTGGCACAGACCGGCGAAGCCAGGAACACATAGGCCGGCGAGAGTTCTTCGGGCTGTGCGGGCCGGCCCATGTCGCTGTCCTTGCCGAACTCCGCCACGTCCTCCGCCGGCTTGTCGGCCGGGTTCAACGGCGTCCACACCGGACCCGGTGCCACGCAGTTGACCCGGATGCCACGCGGCAGCAGCTGGCTGGCCAGCGCCTTGGTGAAGGCATGAATGGCGCCCTTGGTGGCCGAGTAGTCGATCAGCGCCTTGCTGCCGAAGATTCCCGTTTCCGAACCGGTGTTGATGATGCTGGCACCCTCGCCCAGGTGCGGCAGCACCGCGCGCGCCATCTGGATGTAACCGCCGATGTTGGTCTGCAGGGTTTCCTGCAGATGCGCGTCTTCCAGGTCTTCCAGCCGCTCGCAATGCAGCTGGAACGCGGCGTTGTTGACCAGGATGTCGATGCCGCCGAACGCCTTGGCCACCTGCTTGACCGCCTTGTTGCAGAAGCGCGGATCGCGCACGTCACCGGCGATCACCACGCAGCGGCCGCCTTCGCGCTCCACGTGCTGGCGGGTGATGTCCGCGTCCTCGGCCTCGTCCAGGTGCAGTACCGCCACATCGGCGCCTTCGCGTGCGAACAGTACTGCCACCGCACGGCCGATACCAGAATCGCCACCGGTGACGATCGCACGCATGCCCTGCAGCTTGCCGCTGCCGGTGTAGTCCGGTGCAAGGAAACGCGGCGCCAGCTCCAGTTCGTGTTCATGCCCTGGCTTGGCCAGCTGCTGCGCCGGCATCGCCTCCGGCTGACGGCGTGCGCCTGCCTGGGTCGCGGTCTTCTTTGTTGCCTTCTTTGCCGCGCGCACATCCTTGGCCTTTTCCTGGTCCTGCAGGCGCCGCTGCCGGGCCGCGACGCGCGCTGCGCGTGGATCGCTGGCGGCCGCCTTACGGGTGGCGGTCTTCACCACGCGCGGGCGATCGGGGTCGGCGACGGTCTTGATTGCGGTGCTGCCTTTGCGCACCTTCGGCGATGCCTTGCGGCGGGCGGGGGTCTTCTTGGCGGTGGCCATGCAGGTCTCCTCGGGGGGAATGGGGTTGCCGGCCAGCGGCCGGCACTACCCGGGCGGCATCCGCCGCGCCTGCAGTGTCTCCACCTATGCTGTTGGCGGCAGTGAGCGCACCGTGTCCACGATGTGCACGGTATTCATTCCGCCACCACGTGCGACGTCGCACGCTGCACGCAACCACACAAGGAACGCCACCATGAAACATGCCATCGCTACCACCGCCGTCTGCTTCGCCCTCGCCGCCTGCAGCAGCACACCGATGGCCCAGGTGCAGCCGATCGACGGCGTCATTTCCGGGCAGTGCCACAGCGACATGGTGCGCGGCGCACTGGGCTTGGCCGCTTCGGATGCCACCGTGGCCCGCGCACGCGTGGACAGCGACAGCCTGCATGTGCGGGTGCTGCGCCATGACGGTCCGCGGGTACCGCCGGCCAGCGAAGGCGGCGACCGCCTGACCATCGAAAAGGGCCGCACCAACAACATCACCGCGATCTACTGCGGTTGAGCCGGCGCGCCCTGCGCAGCACGCGCAGGGTGGCCTGTTCCCACTGGCGCGGCCCGCGCAGGCCGGCCAGCGTGGCCAGTTCGCCGCGTTCCCAGCCGGCGAACACGCACGGGTCGATGTAGGCCTTGCGGCACACCGCCGGAGTGTTGCCCAGCAGCGATGCCACTTCGCACACCACCGCGCGCTGCGCCTGCGCCAGCGCGCGCTGACTGGCCGGTTCCGGCAGTTCGGTGGCGGCAAACGCCTGCACCGCCGCCACCGTGCCACCCCAGGTGCGGAAATCCTTGGCAGTGAAGTCCTCGCCCATCACCTCGCGCAGGTAGTCGTTCACCGCGCCGGATTCCACCGGCTGCAGCGCACCGTCATCATCGCGGTACTGGAACAGCGCCTGCCCCGGCAGCTGCTGCAGGCGCCGCACCAGCAGCCCCAGCCTGCGGTCGCCCACGGTCACCTCCTGCAGCTGCCCGGACTTGCCGCGGAAGCGCATGCGCACCCGGCCGCCGCGCAGCAGTTCCAGATGGCGGTTGCGCAGTGTGGTCAGTCCGAACGAACGGTTCTGTTGTGCATAGGTTTCATTGCCGACCCGCACCAGGGTGTCCGCCAACAGCGCCACCACCATGGCCAGCACCTTTTCCTGCGGAAACCCAGGTCGCTTGAGATCCCGCGACAACCGCCGCCGCAGCGTAGGCAAGGCCTCGCCAAAGGCGATGATGCGGTCGAACTTGCCGGCGTCGCGCTCCCTGGCCCAGTCGGCGTGGTAGCGGTACTGCTTGCGTCCGCGTGCATCGCGGCCGGTGGCCTGCAGGTGGCCGTTGGCGTGGGCGCAGATCCATACGGCGGTATACGCCGGCGGAATCGCCAGCGCCCGGATGCGTTGCAGGGTGGTGGCGTCGCGTATCGCGTGACCATCGGCATCGCGGTAGCTGAAATCCTTGCCGGCGCGGCGCCGGCTGATGCCCGGCTGGGTGTCATCGACATAGCGCAGGCCGGCCGCGCGCGCGGCCTGTCGTTCAGGAGTAGAGGGGGTTGCCATGTCGGTAGTGTCGCCGTCGCCATGCCGCGATCCTGTCGATAACACAAGACAAACACGTGAGGGCCGGTTCGCCGCTATGCTCGGGTCTTCACAACCCCTTCCGGAGTCATGATGTCGTTCCCGATTCGCGCCCGTTCGCTCTCCGCCCTGTTGCTGCCGGCCGTGCTGGCGCTGACCGCCTGCCAGGCACCGGCGCTGGATGAACAGGATTCGGCCACGGCCCACGCCCAGCAGGCCGCCGAAGCCGCCAAGGCGCCGGCCGACGAAGCCGGCAAGGCCACCGAGGCTCCGCCGGTCGGCACCTGCGATGCCAGCCAGGTGCAGAGCCTGGTCGGCCAGACCTACACCGACGCGCTGGGCAAGCAGGCGCAGGAAGATGCCGGCGCCAACCAGGTGCGCGTGCTCAAGCCCAACGACGTGGCCACGATGGAGTTCCTCGGCGACCGCCTGAACATCGAAGTGGACGCCAAGGGCGCCGTCAGCGGCGCGCGCTGCGGCTGAGTCCGGCCCCGCGCCGGCACTGGGTTGCCGGCGCGTTCTGTTGCACCTGCAACCGTGTATTGCGGCGTTGCAGCAACCTGTGATCTAGTCGAGGCATCCGGTGGCCTCACGATGCGCTCCAGGGATTGAGCGGGCTTGAGTGTCCCCGTTCAATTCATTCCGCATCGAGGTAGAGATGGCCCCCCGCAACCGCCAAGGGCTTTACGACCCGCGCTCCGAGCGCGATGCCTGTGGATTTGGCATGGTCGCCCAGCTCGACGATCAACCATCGCGCCTGTTGGTTGATACCGCCATCGCCGCGCTTTCGCGCATGACCCATCGTGGCGGTGTCGCCGCCGATGGCCTGACCGGCGATGGCTGCGGCCTGCTGCTGCGCCGCCCCGATGCGTTCCTGAAACTGCTGGCCAGCGAAGCCGGCATCGCGGTCGCTGCGCGTTTCGCCGCCGGCCTGGTGTTCCTGCCGCACGACGCCGACGCGGCGCAGGCCTGCCGCGCGCAGCTGCAGGCGCAGGTGGAAGCGGTCGGCTGCAAGGTCGCCGGCTGGCGCGAGGTGCCCACCGATGACAGCGTCTGCGGCCAGCTGGCGCGCGACACGCTGCCGCGCATCGAGCAGGTGTTCGTCGACGCCGGCATCGGCCAGGACGATGCCGGCTTCGCGCTGGCGCTGTTCCTGGCCCGTCGCCGCAGCGAACAGCAGCTGCGCGAACACGCCGACTTCTACGTCACCACCCTCACCCCGGATGCGATCAGCTACAAGGGCATGGTGCTGCCGGACAAGCTCAGCCGTTTCTTCCCGGACCTGCAGCGCCGCGAGCTGGCCTCCAGCGCGATCGTGTTCCACCAGCGCTTCTCCACCAACACACTGCCGCGCTGGCCGCTGGCGCACCCGTTCCGCATGCTCGCCCACAACGGCGAGATCAACACCATCGAAGGCAACCGGCGCTGGGCCCAGGCGCGCAGCAAGGTGTGGAAGACGCCGCGCTTCGACATCGGTGAATTCGACCCGGTCATCTCCATGCACGGCTCTGACTCGCAGAGCCTGGACAACATGCTGGAGCTGATGGTGGCCGGTGGTATGGAGCTGATCCAGGCGCTGCGCATCCTGGTGCCGCCGGCCACCCAGTCGCTGGAATTCAAGGATCCGGACCTGGCCGCCTTCTACGAGTTCCATGGGCTCAACAGCGAACCGTGGGATGGCCCGGCCGGCATCGTCGCCTGCGACAGCCGCTATGCGGTGTGCACCTTGGACCGCAACGGCCTGCGTCCGGCGCGCTGGATGCTGACCGCCGACCGCCACTTCCTGGTCGCCTCCGAAGCGGGTGTGTGGGAAGTGCCGACCGAGCGCGTGGTGCGCAAGGGCAAGCTCGGCCCCGGCGAAATGGTGGCCATCGATCTCAAGCGCGGTGACCTGCTCGACTCCGATGCGGTGGATCGCATCAACCGCGGTCGCGCGCCGTACAAGCAATGGCTGCAGCAGGGCGTGACCTACCTGCAGACCGAACTGATCGACCCGTCGCTGGTGGAGGAACCCTTCGACGAAGGCACCCTGCGCAGCTACCACAAGCTCTACCAGCTCAGCAGAGAGGAAGTGGAACAGGTGCTGCGGCCGCTGGCCGAGACCGAACAGGAAGCCACCGGCTCGATGGGCGACGACACGCCGATGGCGGTGCTGAGCCAGCGCAGCCGTCCACTGTACGACTATTTCCGCCAGGCCTTCGCGCAGGTCACCAACCCGCCGATCGACCCGCTGCGCGAAGACTGCGCGATGTCGCTGTCCACCCAGCTCGGCAAGGAGACCAACATCTTCCATGCCGGTCCGGAGACGGTGAACCACGTCATCCTCAACTCGCCGGTACTGAGCCAGCGCAAGCTGCGCCAGCTGCTGAAGATGGACCAGTACGTGCAGGCCAACCGCCTGCTGGACCTGTCCTACAGCGAAGACGAGGGCCTGCGCGCCGGCATCGAGCGTATCTGTGCCGAGGCCGAACAGGCCGCGCGCGACGGCATGGTGATGCTGCTGCTGTCTGACCGCTACCCGGTGGCCGGGCGGCCGATGGTGCATGCGCTGCTGGCCACCAGCGCCATCCACCATCACCTCTCGCGGCTGGGCCTGCGCTGCGACGTGAATCTCATCGTCGAGACCGGCACCGCGCGCGACCCGCACCACATGGCCTGCCTGCTGGGCTTCGGCGCTACCGCGGTGTATCCGTACCTGGCCTATCAGACCCTGTTCGACCTGGGCCGACGCGGTATCCTCAAGCTCAGCAAGGGCGGTGAGCAGTCGCAGATCGGCCGCCGCTACCGCAAGGGCGTGTACAAGGGCCTGTCGAAGATCATCTCGAAGATGGGCATCTGTACCGTGGCCAGCTACCGCGGCGCGCAGCTGTTCGAGATCATCGGCCTGGAACCGGAAGTCGTGGACCTGTGCTTCCCGGATACCGCTTCGCGCATCGGTGGTGCCGGTTTCGCGCGCCTGGATGCCGACGCACGCGAGCTGTGCGCGCAGGCCTGGGACGCGCAGCAGGATGTGGATGTCGGCGGCCTGCTGAAGTACGTGCACGGCGGCGAGTACCACATGTACAACCCGGACGTGGTGACCACCCTGCAGCGCGCGGCGCGCAGCGGCGATCCGCGTGCCTGGCAGCAGTACTGCGATACCGTGCACGCGCGTCCGCCGTCGGCACTGCGCGACCTGCTGGAACTGGTGCCGGCCGCTGCGCCGACACCACTCGATGACGTGGCACCGGCCAGCGAGCTGTTCCCGCGCTTCGATACCGCGGCGATCAGCCTGGGTGCACTGTCCCCTGAGGCACACGAGGCGCTGGCGATTGCGATGAATCGCCTCGGTGGTCGCAGCAACTCCGGCGAAGGCGGTGAGGATCCCGCCCGCTATGGCACCGCCAAGCGCAGCAAGATCAAGCAGGTGGCCTCGGGCCGCTTCGGCGTCACCGCCGAATACCTGGTCAATGCCGAGGTGCTGCAGATCAAGGTCGCGCAGGGTGCCAAGCCCGGCGAAGGCGGCCAGCTGCCCGGCCACAAGGTCAACGAACTGATCGCGCGGCTGCGCTATGCGCGCCCGGGCATCGGCCTGATTTCGCCGCCGCCGCACCACGACATCTATTCGATCGAGGACCTGGCGCAGCTGATCTACGACCTCAAGCAGGTCAACCCGACCGCGCTGGTGTCGGTGAAGCTGGTCAGCCATGCCGGCGTCGGCACGATTGCCGCGGGCGTGGTCAAGGCCGGTGCGGACCTGATCACCATCTCCGGCCATGACGGCGGCACCGGCGCCTCGCCGGTCAGCTCGATCCGTTATGCCGGCGTACCGTGGGAACTGGGCGTGGCCGAAGCGCACCAGGCGCTGCTGGCCAACGACCTGCGCGGGCGCACCCTGCTGCAGACCGACGGCGGCCTGAAGACCGGCCTGGACGTGGTCAAGGCCGCGCTGCTGGGCGCGGACAGCTTCGGCTTCGGCACCGCACCGATGATCGTACTGGGCTGCAAGTACCTGCGCATCTGCCACCTCAACAACTGCGCCACCGGCGTGGCCACCCAGGACGAGCGCCTGCGCGAGAACCACTTCACCGGCCAGCCCGAGCGCGTGGAGAACTTCTTCCGCCTGCTGGCCGAGGAAGTGCGTGGCTGGCTGTCCTACCTGGGCGCACGTTCGCTGGAAGAAATCGTGGGCCGCACCGACCTGCTGCGGCAGATCGAGGCGGCGCCGCGCGACGGCGTGCGCGTGGACCTGTCACGCCTGCTGGCCGATGCCCGCTACGAGGGCAGTCACTGTGCCGCGCAGCGCCTGTACGAATCGCCGGACAGCCTGGCCACGCAGATGGACGGCCTGCTGGCCCCGGCCATCGAACACAAGCGCGGTGGCGAACACCGCTTCCTGATCCACAACACCGACCGCAGCATCGGCACCCGCCTGGCCGGTGCGGTGGCACGCGCACACGGTAACCAGGGCATGGCCGAGGCGCCGCTGGAACTGCGTTTCCGCGGCAGTGCCGGGCAGAGCTTCGGCGCGTTCAACGTCGGCGGCCTGCACCTGGAAGTGGAAGGCGAAGCCAACGACTACGTCGGCAAGGGCATGGCCGGCGGCCGCCTGGTAGTGCGTCCGCCGCGCGGCGCGCGCTTCGAGGCACGCAGCACCGCCATCATCGGCAACACTTGCCTGTACGGTGCCACCGGTGGCGAGTTGTTCGCTGCCGGTCGTGCCGGCGAGCGTTTTGCGGTGCGCAATTCCGGCGCGCTGGCGGTGGTCGAAGGTGCCGGTGACCACTGCTGCGAGTACATGACTGATGGCGTGGTGCTGGTGCTGGGCAAGGTCGGCCTGAACTTCGGTGCGGGTTTCACCGGCGGGCTGGCCTACGTGCTGGATGTCGACCGCGATTTCGTCGACCGCTACAACCACGAGCTGATCGACATCCATCGCGTCTCCGCCGAAGGCTTCGAGAACTACCGCCAGCACCTGCACCGCCTGATCGGCCGCCATCGCGAGCTGACCGGCAGCATCTGGGCGCAGCAGATCCTGGACGAGTTCCGCGATTACATCGGCAAGTTCTGGCTGGTCAAACCGAAGGCCGCCAGCATCGAGTCGCTGACCGAAACCCTGCGACGCGCCGCCTAACGGCAGTGCCGGCCGCTGGCCGGCAACCCAGGATCACGTAGTGCCGGCCGCTGGCCGGCAACCGGAAAACATCAAAGAGCCCGCCATGAGCCGCAAGCACGCCTTCCAGTTCCTCGACCTGCCCCGCACCATGCCGCAGCGCATTCCGGTGGAACTGCGCACGTCCGGCGACTGGGGCGAGTTGTACGGCAAGTTCGGCAAGGAGGACGCCCAGTACCAGGCCGGTCGCTGCCTGGATTGCGGCAACCCCTACTGCAGCTGGAAGTGCCCGGTGCACAACGCCATTCCGCAGTGGCTGCAGCTGGTGCAGGAGAACCGCATCCACGAAGCCGCCACGCTGTGCCACAGCACCAACCCGTTGCCGGAGGTGTGCGGCCGGGTCTGCCCGCAGGATCGACTGTGCGAGGGCAGCTGCACGCTGGAGGAATTCGGTGCGGTCACCATCGGTGCGGTGGAGAAGTACATCGTCGATACCGCGCTGGCCAGCGGCTGGCGCCCTGACCTGGGCGCGGTGCAGCCCAGCGGCCACAGCGTGGCGGTGATCGGCGCCGGTCCAGCCGGCCTGGCCTGCGCCGATCGCCTCGCCCGCGCTGGCATTGCCGCCGTGGTCTACGACCGCTATGAGCAGATCGGCGGCCTGCTGCAGTTCGGCATTCCCAGCTTCAAGCTGGACAAGGACGTGATCCACCGCCGCCGCGAAGTGCTGGAGGGCATGGGCGTGCAGTTCCGCCTCGGCGTGGAGATCGGCCGTGACCTGAGCGTGCAGCAGCTGCTGGACAGCCACGACGCGGTGTTCGTCGGCACCGGCGCCTACCGCTACACCGATGGTGGCCTCGACGGCCAGGACCTGAAGGGCGTGCTGCCGGCCCTGCCGTTCCTGGTACAGAACAGCCGCATTGTGGGCGGCGATGACCCGAAGGGTCGGCCGATTGCCGGCTGGGAAGACACCATTGCCCTGCCCGACCTCAACGGCAAGCGCGTGGTGGTGCTCGGTGGCGGCGATACCGGCATGGACTGCGTGCGCAGCGCGGTGCGGCTGGGCGCGGCCAAGGTCACCTGTGCCTATCGCCGCGACGAAGCCAACATGCCCGGCAGCGCGCGCGAAGTGGCCAATGCCCGCGAAGAAGGCGTGCGCTTCCTGTTCAACCGGCAGCCGCTGTCGATCGAAGCCGGCGCCGACGATGAAGTGATCGGCGTGACCGTGGTGGAAACCCGGCTGGGCGAGCCCGATGCCAACGGCCGCCAGAACGCCGTGCCGATCGAAGGCAGTGAATCGCTGCTGGAAGCGGACGTGGTGATCATCGCCTTCGGCTTCTCACCGAGCGTGCCGGCGTGGCTGGCCGAGCTGGGCGTGGAAGGCCAGTCCAACGGACGCATCGTGGCCGGCGGCAAGGACCGCCTGCCATTCCAGACCGCGCATCCGCGCCTGTTCGCCGGTGGTGACGCGGTGCGCGGTGCTGACCTGGTGGTGACCGCCGTGGCCGAAGGCCGCGATGCCGCCGCCAGCATCGTGCGGCTACTGGCCCACTGAGTCCGGTACCAGCAATGCCGCCAGCAGCGCCCGCAGTGCGTGCGGCTCCACCGGCTTGGCCAGGAAGTGGTCGATGCCAGCCGCACGACAGGCTTCGCGGGTGCTTTCCATCACGCTGGCGGTGAGCGCGATGATCGGCAACTGCGCACGCGCCGGGCAGGCATCGGCACGGATCGCCCGTGCCAGCGCGAAGCCATCCATGCCCGGCATGTGGCAGTCGGTGATGACCAGGTCGAACGGCTGCGCCTGCCATGCTTCAAGCGCCGACCGTCCATCGGTACAGGCGTGGACCTGCAGCCCGAGCGCACACAGGTGCTGCTCCAGCAGATGCAGGTTGGTGGGATGGTCTTCAGCCATCAGCACGCGCGCCGCCGGCAATGGACGCTCGTCCGCAACCGCCGGCGCGGGCGCGGCCACGGGTGCCTCACAGGCATCCAGGTCCAGATCCAGCCACACCGTGGTGCCCTTCCCGGGTGAGCTGCGCAGCTGCAGCTCCGCCCCCATCGAGATCGCCAGCTCGCGGCAGATCGCCAGGCCCAGCCCACTGCCGCCGAAGCGCCGCGTGGTCGAGCGCTCCGCCTGGGTATAGGCAGCGAACACCGCCTGCTGGCGCTCCTCGCTGATGCCCACGCCGCTGTCGCTTACCTGCAGGCGCAGCCGCTGGCCCCAGTCGCGTTGCTGCAGTACCTGCACCTGCAGTTCCACGTGGCCGTGCCGGGTGAACTTCAACGCGTTGCCGGCCAGGTTGAACAGGATCTGGCGCAGGCGCAGGCCATCGGCCAGCGATCCCGGCTGCATCTCCGGATCAAGCACCACCTGCAGGTGCAGGCCTCGGCTGGCGGCCACCGGCATCAGCAGCTGCTGCACCGCGCGCACCAGTGCCGCCAGGTCGGTGGGCCGCAGCTGCAGTGGTGCGCCCTCCAGGCGTTGGCTGTGCAGTACATCGTCGAGGATCTGCCGCAGCATCCGCGCGGCATCATCGACGGTGGCCAGCACCTGCTGCTGGCGCGGCTCCAGCCTGCTGCCCGCCAGCCGTTCGAGCATGCCCAGCAGCGTGCTCATCGGGGTGCGGATCTCGTGGCTCATCGTTGCCAGGAAGTGCGCCTTGGCCTGTGCCGCCTGCTCGGCCTCGCGGCGCGCTTCGGCCAGCGCGCGGGTACGTGACTGCACCTCACTGACGTCGATCCAGTAGCCGCTCCACTCGACGTCGCTGTCGTCGCAGGACAACGGCCGCCCATGCGAGCGCACCCATCGCCAGCCCTGTGGCGAGCGGGTGCGGAAGGTGACGTCGATCGGGCCACGCGCCAATGCAGCCATCTCGACGCAGGCCATCACCTGGTTGCGGTCATCCGGGTGGACCGCGGCCAACAACCGCTGGTGATCGATCCGCGCGGTCTCCACGCTGATTCCGAACAGGGCCTGCACGTCCCCGGCGATCTGCGGAAAGCTGTAGTGGCCGCCCGCCGAACGACGCGCCTGGTAGACCACCGCCGGCAGGTTCGCGGTCACCTCCTGCAGGCGCTGCTCCACCCCTCGGCGGCGCACGCTCTCGCGATGGACCCGCCAGTAGCCGAAGGCATGGACCAGCGCCAGGGCGAGCAGGATGAGCGAGGCCGGCACCAGCCAGCGCAGGGGCGACGATGACGGAGCATTGCGCGGCCGGTCCGGCAGCCAGGCCGCGCGGATCTGATCGCGTTCGGTGTCGGTCAGCTGCGACAGCGCCTGTTCGAAGCCGGCGATGACATCGGCGCAGGCGGGCGTGGTCGCCAGCACCAGGGCATCATCGAAACCGGCCGGCGCGGCGATCAGCAGTGCACCGCCCTGGTAGCGGCGCAACGCCGCCTCGACGTCGCCGAGGTTGGCGACCACCGCATCGACCAATCCGGTACCCAGCAGCGGGAGTGCATCGTCCAGCGCTGCCGGAGGCAGCAGCTGTGCACCCGCTGCCTGCTCGGCCAGCAGCCCCTGCAGCGGCACCCGGCTGGGGCTGGCCACAATGCGTCCACGTAGATCTTCCAGGCCCAGCACCGGCGGCGCATCCTCCCGGCGCACGATCACCTGTGGCAGCTGCAGGTAGGGCGTGCTGACCACCCATCCGGCAGGCAGTTGCGAGCGTGGCCATCCCAGCAGCGCCTGGGTGCCGGCCGGCAGCTCGTCCCGGTCCACGCTGGTGGCCGGCACGGGCAACAGCTGCAGTGGCCGTTGCCCGCCCAGCAGCTTCAGGTACGCCGCGCCGAGCCCCCGGGCTTCGCCCTGTTCGCTGGACGACAAAGGATCACGGTCGGACGGCCAGGCGATGCGCAGCGGTGTGCTGCAGCCCGTGGCGGAGGCCGCGGCAGGCAGCAGCAGGCTGGCCATGACAGCAATGGCTGCCGGGAAGCCGGCGACATTCACGGTAGGCATCCTCATCTCGCGGGCGGAAGGAACGGCCGCGCTGCGGTACCGCTGCCTGCCACGCTATCGACGCGCGGGCCGACGGCAATGAAGAAAGTTGTAAAAGCATCCAGATGGGGGAATGCCGACATACACTGCCGCCTTCACCCGTACCTGCGGAGCGTTCGATGCGCATCGGCCTGGCTGCCAACCGTCTTCATCACCACGACGCGCGCGCTGCGCTGTTCCGTTGGCTGCGCAGCAGCGAGGCCGGCCTGCGCGAGCTGGGCGTGTCGCTGCATGCGGTCGGCCGCACCCATGACGCGATCGAACGGCAGGGCTTCCTGACCGGGTACGCGGGCCTGCACCGTTATCCCTACGGACGCGAGGGTGGCCTGATGAAGCTGGTCGCCGAAGTCGTTGGCATGGGTCCGGATCGGACACTGGATGGCGCGATCTACCTGATCGACCCGGTCGATCCATCCTCGGTGTTTCCGGAAGCAACCGCGCTCAAGCGGCAGTGCGTGATCCACGGCAAGCCGTTCATTTCGACCGTGGCCACCGCACGCGACTGGGTGGAGGTGGAGCGCGTCCACGCCGGGCTGGCAGCAGATGCCGGCGCCGACGACCTGCATGCGTTCGAAGGCCAGACGCTGGCGCTGATCGCGCACGATGCGATGAAGCCGGCGATGCTGGCCTTCGCCGATGAGCACTTCGATGTGCTGGCCCGGTTCGGTGAGCGGGTGGCCACCGGGACCACCGGCCAGCGTTTGAACGAGCTGGCCTGGAGCCGGGGCTGGCCGCGTGATACGCCGTGGGTGACGCGCTACCAGAGCGGCCCGATGGGCGGTGATGCGCAGATTGCCGACCGGGTGCTGGAGGGGCGTTGCCAGCGCGCGATCTTCTTCGAGGATCCGCATGTGGCGCGCCAGCATGAGGCGGATATCCAGCTGCTGGAGCGCGCGGTGACCACGGTGACCGATCAGGCGGTGTGCATTACGGCGCCGCGGGTGGCGGCGCGGTGGGCGGCGGCGGCGGCGTTGCGGGCGGGGTGAGGGTTTCGGCCAACGGCTGAGCCCCTCGTGGTGGGTCGTTCAGATCAGAAGCCGTGCTTGGCCGGGTGGGGTGGATTGCGCAGGGGTCGCTGCAAGTCCCCCTCCGGGGCCCGGCCCAGCCGCTGGCGGCTGTGCGTTCAGGCGCTTGCGAAGCAGTGCTTCGCAAGCAAAGCGCCTTCACCCCTGTAAGCTCGGTCGCCGCTTGCTCGTGTGCGCTGTCCTGCGCACACGGCAAGACCGGGCTTGGGCGTCCTGCCCAACCCGCCCGAGGCATGCCTCGGGCCCATGCGGCTCACGCCCCTGCGCAACCCACCCCACCCGGCCACGGACACTTTCCGGTGTGCCCACCACGGAAGAAAGAAAGAAGAGCAGGAGCGAAAGCGGGTCGCGCGCTGCGCGCGCTTTTGTAGAGCCGAGCCATGCTCGGCTGCTGTTGATCGCGAGGGCTGAATATCCGCGCTACGCGCGTTAGCCGAGCATAGGCTCGGCTCTACAGCAGCTGGCGGAGCATAGCTTTCAAGCGGCGCCCTTCGAGCTGGAAGTAATCGCGCTGTTCGCGCCAGGCGGGGAAGCGTTGTTCCACTTCGTGCCAGAACGCGGGTGAGTGATTCGGCTGGATCAGGTGGCAGAGTTCGTGCACCAGCACGTACTCGAACGCCTCGGATCGGCCCAGCACCAGGGCCAGGTCCAGTGCCATGCTGCCGTCCGGGGCAAGTGAGCCCCATTGCGAGGACATCACCTTCAGACGCAGGCGGCTGGGTGCGCGCGGCAGGGTGGGCAGGTACTTCGGCAGCCAGCGGCCAACGTCGGCGCGGGTCTGGGCTTCGTAGAACTCGCGCAGCAGGCGGCGCAGGGTGGCATCACCGCCGCGGGTCGGCCACTGCACGCAGGCGCCGTGCTCGTCGATCTCCAGCCGCGCGTAGCGGCCTTCCTGCCAGCGCAGCGGCAGCAGTTCGCCACGCAGGGGCAGCACGCCGTCTTCGCCCGGCTGCAGCGGTGCCGGCAGGCCCTGGCCCTGGTACTGGCGAAGCTGCAGTGCCAGCCAGTCGCGGTGCTGTTCCAGGAAGCGTTCGCCCATCACCAGGCTTGCGCGCGGCGGCAGGGTCAAACGTGCGCCGCGTTCGTCCACGCTCAGCTTGATGCGGCGCGCACGTGGATCGCGCACGCGCAGCACCTCGATCTCGGCATCCTCCAGGCGCAGGCGAACGGTGTCGCGCTGTACGGTGGCGGGCGGGGTCGGGCTGATCAGGCGGCGCAGCAGACGGCTCATGCGCCCAGCATAGCGCCGCTTCGGGCCGCCGGATGACCGGCGGCCGTCGGGCTGCCTGTTCAGTCAGCCTTGCTGAGCTTGAAGGCTTCTTCCAGCAACAGGAACAGGCGGCGGATCTCGGCGCTCTGCAGGGCGAAGCGGGCATCGAACTCGGCGCGGCGGCCGTCTTCGTCGGCATGCTCCAGCTGGTCCAGGGCGCCGTCGAGGAACTTCAGCTTGCGCACGATCAGGTCGTCGCCGATCACGAAGGACAGGTTGTCTTCGAAGATCAGCGCCAGCTTGGTCACCTGCTTGCCGGCGTCCAGGTGCTTGTCGATCTCGTCGCAGCGCAGTTCCTGGTGCTGGCACTTGACCACCGCGCCACCTTCCACCGGGTCCTTCATCTCGCACTCTTCGCCCAGGCTCAGCCCGGTCGGCAGCGGCTCGCCGGCGATCCAGCCGGTCAGGATCGAACGCGGTGCGACTTCGGCATTCAGCGGCATCGCCGGGAAGCTACCGAGCAGGCCGCGGATGTCGGACATGAAGTACTCGCCGGTCTTGCGGCTGGAGGTATCCACCGCCACGTAGCCGTGCTGCAGGTCGATGAAGGCGTCGTTGCGCGAGGACTTCACGAAGGCGCGCGGCAGCAGTTCATGCAGCAGGTCGTCCTTCATGCGCTTGCGCTCGCGGCCACCCGGGCGGCGGCCTTCCTTCTCCTCGATCTCCTCCAGCTTGCGCTCGAGCAGGTCGTTGACCACCGCCGCCGGCAGGATCTTGTCCTCGCCGCCCACGGTCAGCCACAGATGTTCGGCGATGCGGTGGGAGAGCAGTTCCTTCTCCTCGCGGCCGAACGGCGAGATGAAGCCGCGCGAATTCATTTCCAGTGCGCCGACCGGCTTCAGCAGCGCGTGCGGCAGCAGGGTGTCGACTTCGGAAAAATCGGTGGTGGTCGGGAAACGGAAGAACGTCAGGTTGCGAAAGAACATGGAATTCCGGATGGCAAAGAGGAAGGGCGACCGACCTTAAACGGTGGGCGTCTCGGGATCTGCGTCGGCGTCGGCCGGGGAACCGGCCAGCCAGGCATGGGCGTCGGGCAGCGGCGCGTCGTCGCGACGGCCCAGCGCCATGAAGTCGAACAGGGTGGTGTCGGCCAGCTGCGAGGGCCGGACTTCGCCCATGGCACGCGCGATCTGCTCGATGCGGCCCGGGTGGTCCTTTTCCCACTGCTTCAGCATCAGGCCGACCTGGCGGCGCTGCAGGTTCTCCTGGCTGCCGCACAGGTTGCAGGGAATGATCGGGAACTGGCGGGCCTGTGCGTACTCGACGATGTCGCTTTCGCGCACGTAGGCCAGCGGCCGGATCACCACGTGCTTGCCGTCATCGCTGCGCAGCTTCGGCGGCATGCCCGACAGCTTGGCGTGGTGGAACAGGTTCATGAAGAACGTGGCCACCATGTCGTCGCGGTGGTGGCCCAGCGCGATCTTGGTGAAGCCATGGAGTTCGGCGTAGTTGTACAGCGCGCCACGACGCAGCCGCGAGCACAGCGAACACATGGTCTTGCCTTCCGGGATGACCCGGCTGACCACCGAATAGGTGTCCTGCTCGATGATGTGGTACGGCACGCCCAGCCCGGCCAGGTACTCCGGCAGCACGTGCTCGGGGAAGTCCGGCTGCTTCTGGTCCAGGTTCACCGCCACCAGCTCGAACGGCACCGGCGCCTTCTTCTGCAGCTGCAGCAGCACGTCCAGCAGGGTGTAGCTGTCCTTGCCGCCGGACAGGCAGACCATGACCTTGTCGCCGGCCTCGATCATGCCGAAGTCGGCAATCGCCTCGCCGACCTGGCGGCGCAGGCGCTTGGCCAGCTTGTGCTGCTCGCGCTCGGCCACGCGCGGATCACGGGCGATGCGCGGCTGGGGATCGGGAAGGGAAATCACGGCACTCATGGGTTCCATTCTAACGGCTCGGAGCGGCCACGGCCGGGGGTCGGGATTCCCCTCTCCCGGCAGTCATCATCGCTGTGTATGCTCGGAGGCTGTGGACACCTACAGCCCCGCCGAGATCGTCGAGCACCTCGCCGCCCTGCGCGCCGAGCACCGCCTGCTGGATGAACAGATCACCCGCATGGCCGCCAATGGCGAGGACGAGCTGGAAGCCAAGCGCCTGAAGCGGCGCAAGCTTCAGCTGAAGGACTGCATCGCCAGGCTGGAAAGCCTGCAGATTCCCGACGAACCGGCCTGAGCGGTGGCCCATCCACGCATGGCGTGGATCTACTGCTTCGCCCCGGTAGATGCCAACCTTGGTTGGCATGCCGTTCGCCGGGCATCGCCGGGCGCTGCCTTCAATCCTGCGGCGCAGGCTCGTCCGGACGGGCCGCTTCCGGGCTGACCCGCTCGATGGTGTGGCGCAGCTCGCGGCCGAGGATGAACTTGGCATCCTTGGCCCAGGCGTCCAGGCGTTCGTCGAACAGCAGCTTGCTGTTCTCGTCCGGCCACACCAGGCGCAGCTCGCGCAGCTTCTGGATGAAGCCACGGAACAGGGATTTGTCGAAGAACTCCGGTGCCGCCGGTGCATAGAGCAGGCTCAGCCGCTGCGCGGCCTGCTGACACAGGCTTTCCAGCTCGGCCGCGCCGAGCACGCCGGGGCCGTTCTTCACCAGTACCGAGATGGCGATGTAATAGCGCTCGAACGCCTGCTGCAGCGAATGGCCGATCGCACGCAGGCGGAACACCTCGTCGGTCTGCCCGGTGTTGCGCGCCAGGATGCCGCCATCGTCATCGTTGACGTTCTGCAGCAGGCCTTCGCGCACGAACACGTCGATGGTCCGGTCGATGCGCTGGGCGAACTCGTCCTCGCTCCACGGCAGGAACAGCTCGGCCTGCAGGAACGGGTATACCGTACGGCCCAGCTGGACCAGGCCGGTGCGGCTCATGCGGCGGTTGTTCTGGAAGCAGCAGGCCACCCACGACGAGGCGGTGAACAGGTGCACCACGTTGTTGCGGAAGTAGCTGAGCAGCACCGCGGTATCGCCGCTGACGCTGAGCACGTCGCCCAGCGGGTGCTTGATGCGGGTGAGGACGTTGATTTCCTCGGCATGGGCGATGATCCGCTCCGGCGAGTGCGGGGTCACCGTCACCCGGTCCGAGTACGGCATCTCGACCAGCAGGGTCTTGCACAGCTCGATCTGCGCGATCAGGTCGGCCTCGCCCATCGCGTGCTTCGGCGTGGACAGCAGGGCCAGCGCCAGCAGGTTGATCGGGTTGACGTCGGCGGCGGCATTGACGCGCACGTTGATGCTCTGCGCGAGAGTATCGACGGTCTTCATCAGCCAAGCCGGCTTCTCATCCTCCGGCACAGCCCGGCCATCCCATTCGGGAGCATTGGCTGCAAGAACACTTGTCAGCTCGATCGGCTCGCCGAAGTTCACCACCACCTGGCCGTAGTTCTGCTTGAGCACCTTGGGGATGCCCCACAGCAGCGACCAGATCGATTCCTTTTCTTTCGGCCGGCCGGACAGCTCGTCCAGATAGCTGTTGCCTTCCATCAGCTTCTCGTAGCCGATGTAGATGGGCTGGAACAGCACCGGCTTGCGCGGCTGGCGCAGATAGGCCCGCAGGGTCATCGAGATGACACCTCCCTTGGGCTGCAGCAGTCGGCCGGTACGCGAGCGGCCACCTTCGACGAAGTACTCGATGGAATATCCGCCTGACACCAGCTGCGCCATGTATTCGGAGAACACTGCCGAATACAGCGGATTGCCACGGAAACTACGGCGCGCGAAGAACGCACCGCCCTTGCGCAGCAGGGTACCGACCACCGGCAGGTTCAGATTGATACCCGCGAAGATGTGCGGCGGCACGATGCCACGGTCGTACAGCAGGTAGGACAGCAGCAGGTAATCCATGTGGCTGCGGTGGCTGGGCACGTAGACCACTTCGTGGCCCGGCGCGGCGGCCTTGAACTTGTCCAGGTGGTGCACCAGCACGCCCGCATAGATGCGGTTCCACACGTGGCTGAGCATGAAGCTGGCCGAACGCACCACCGGGCTGGAATAGTCCGCGGCGATTTCCCAGGCGTAGGCGTGTGCCTTCTTCCAGGCATCGGCCGGCTTCGAATTGTCGCGCTTGGCCTGTGCGGCGATCGCTTCGCGCACCGGTTCGGCGGCCAGCACCTGGTCGACCAGCAGGCGCCGCGTCGACAGGTCAGGGCCGATCACCGATTCACGGATGCGGCGGAAATGGGTACGCAGCACGCGCTGCAGCTTGCGCACCGTGCGCTCCGGCTCAAGGCCTTCGTCCACGGTGCTGCGCAGCGAGATCGGCGGGGCAAAGCGGACGATGGTGCTGCGGCCGTTGAGCAGCACCGCCAGCAGGCGGCGGAAGCGGCCGACCAGCGCCCAGTTTTCCGAGAACAGCACGGCGAACCAGCCGCTCTGCTTGTCCGGCGCGCGGCCGACGAAGATCGACACCGGCACCAGGTGCACGTCCAGGTCATCGCGCACGCGATGGGCCTGCAGCACCTTGGCCAGCGAATCGGAATGGGTCTTGGCGCCGCGCTGTTCGGGAATCAGCGAGTTGCTGGAGCTGCGCCGCGACAGCGCCAGGTAGGCGCGCTTGCGGCCGGTCGGGTCACCGGCCAGCGGCACCAGCGGCGACGGCAGGCCGGCCTGGCGGCAGGCCTTGTCCAGGATCAGCGCATTGGACAGGCCGTAGTCCTCCAGCACGTACATGACCGGGCGGCCATCGTTGTACTGGCCCGGGTCTTCCGGTTCGATCTTCAGCGACAGCCACGGCTCGACCAGGCGGCCGAGCAGCCGAGCCCAAAGCGGGCGGCGGCCGGCCGGACGCGCATGCGCGGGCGGCGGTACCGGGTTCGGGCCGGTACCGGTCGAGGGGGACGCCGGCACCGTATCGGCGGGCGTCGACTGGGATTCTTCGCCGGGGAACGGCAGCGGGTTCTGTTTCGACATCGGCGCCATTATGGCTTAGGCGGCGGCGTTGCCGCTTCCCCACCCTCGGCGGGGGCTTCAGCCGGTGACGGCGACGCAGCGGCGCGGGCAGCATCGGCCTGGCGCAGCAGGGCATCGGTATCGGCCAGGGTGCGCGTCAGGTACCAGTGGCCCTCGCGCCGGCTCAGCGGCAGCTGCAGGGTCATCTCACGCCCCGCCAGGTCGTAGTGCAGGCGTACCAGCGCGTTGTCGCCCTCCACCGACAGCAGTTCACCGCGCACGCTGCGCAGTGCGTCATCCACGCCCAACCCGTAGCTGCCCAACACCGCCTTGAGGGTATGGATGAACGGCGCCAGCTGCTGCAGGCTGCCTTCCATGCCCGCGGCCTGCAGGCCGGCCTCATCGTCGAAGCCGACCTTGCCGGCGGCCCCCACCAGCGCGGCGATCGTGCTGCGTGCACGCGCACGGTCACTGATCGGCGCGCCCTGCGCCCAGCTGGCGAGGGTTTCCACCAGGGCGATGTAATGGGCCTGCTGGCCGGGCGTATAGCCCTTCTGGTGGCGCAGGTACTGCACGCCGAAGTTGCCCATCGACTGCGCGGCCTGGCGCACGGCACCGGCCTGGCCGGCCAGCTGGCGGTCGAAGCTGCGTTGCAGTTCGGCACCGGCATTGGGCGTGCGCAGTGCGGCCAGCATCGGCAGCAGCTGGTCGCCCAGTGGCAGTTCAGTCAGCGGCCACTGGCTGCGGCCCTCGGCCCAGGCCTGCTGCAGGCGCTGGTACTGGCTGGGCGGAACCGACAGCTTTGCATAGCCGACCAGATCGTCCTCGGCCAGGCGCAGGGCCATCGCCTGCACCGCCGCAACTGGTTCGGCTGCCGGCCTGGCCGGATCGTTGGCCGGTTCACGGCACGCGGTCACGGCCAGCAGCATGACTGCCAGCCCCCATCCACGCGCAGACCTTCCTCGCACTGCCACGCTCATGCACTCGGACTCCCCGGACCGGTCCGCATCTTGCGGCCTGCGAGGTGACAGCGGCAAGCCGGGACGTCACGGTTTCCGCGGTTGCTTGTGCAAGTCACTGATCGGAATAAAAAAAGAGCCGGGATCACGAGGATCACAGGCTCTTCAAGCCGGCGCAGGGCCGGTGGACAGTGTTGTGGCACATGTCCGGTCCGAGGACCGGATGGCGGCGATCCTACGCTGCCGCTCAAGTTAAGGCAACACTTCACGTAGTGTCATATAAATCATTGATTTTATTGAGTAGCCTGATGCCTTGCGCCGGGGCCATGAAATCTACGGCAGGTTTTGCGGCGATTCGGGCACAACCGGTCCTTCGGCGGATGCAAAAACGCCATCCCGCGCGGGTCGGGATGGCGTTCGGGCCTGCAGACTGCACAGCGGAATCTCAGCGTGCAGCCAACGCCGACGCGATTTCCTGCTGGATGGCCCGGGCCGCGGCCTGCGGATCGGCGGCCAGGCGGATCGGGCGACCGACCACGATGGCATCGGCGCCATCGGCAAAGGCCTGGGCCACGCCAACGGTACGCTTCTGGTCATCGCCGACCGGGCCACCGGGGCGGATGCCCGGGCAGACGATCGAGAACCCGGCGCCGGTAGCGGCGCGGATCGGGCCGGCTTCCTGGCCCGAGGCGATCACGCCATCGATACCGGCCGCCTGCGCGGCCAGCGCGCGCTCGACCACCACGTCCACCGGCTCACGGTCGATGCCCATCTGCGCCAGGTCCGGGCGGCCCATCGAGGTCAGCACGGTCACCGCCAGCAGGCGCATGTCGCTGCTGTTGGCGGCGGCGCAGGCTTCCATCATCGCCGGGTGCCAGCCGTGGATGGTGGCGTAGCTGACCGGCCACTGCGACAGGCGCTTGATCACCGCCGCGGCGGTGGCCGGGATGTCGAAGAACTTCAGGTCGACGAACACGCGCTTGTCGCGGCGGGCCAGCTCGTCCAGCACCTGGAAGTACTCGCCGGAGGCGAGCAGTTCCATGCCGATCTTGTAGAACGCCACGCTGTCGCCGAGGCGGTCGACCCACTCCAGCGCCTGCACGCGATCAGGCACGTCCAGCGCGAAGATCAGGCGCTCGCCATCGCGCAGCGGCAGCGGCGCGCGGCTCACGGTGCGTAGTCCAGCGCAGCGCGCTTGGCGTCGTGGCGGGCCTGGCGCGACTGGCTGTAGTCGTTGTTGAACTGCGCCGGCTCGAAGCCGCCGTAGGTCGGGTTCGGCAGCATCCACCAGCGCTCGCCGAACCAGTCGTGGTACTGCTGCAGCAGCGCGTCACGACCGTCGTTGGTGTTGGCGGTCACTTCGACGAAATCGCCCAGCTGGTCGCCGAACTGCATCAGCACGCGGTATTTCTGCCCGGCCAGGCGGCGGCGGCAGTTCTTCTCGCTGCCGGCCTGCTCGCAGCCTTCGACCACGGTGCCCAGGCCCAGGAACACGCTGTCATCGGCCACCGGCAGGCCCTGCTCGCGCAGGTTGGCCAGGGTTGCGTCCTTCAGGTGCACGGCGCGGTTGGAGATGTACAGCAGGGTCACGCCCTTGGCGTTGGCGGCCTTGGCGAAATCAACCACGCCCGGAATGGCCTTGGCCTTCTTTTCGGCCACCCACTGGTCCCAGGTCAGCTCGTCGTATTCCTTGCCGTCGCGCACCAGGCGCGCCTGGTAGGGCGAGTTGTCCAGCACGGTCTCATCCACGTCCAGCACCACCGCCGGCTTCAGGCCCTTGGCCTCGTTGCCGCGTTCTTCCGGCACCAGCGCATCCCAGTGGGCTTCCTTCAGCGCGGCATCCAGGTGGTCGGCGGCGGCACGGTAGGTCTGCTCGGTGATCGCCTTGTACTCCTGCGCGCGCTGCATCCACAGCACCGCATTGAGATTGTCGTTGGCAGTGGCATCGAGCGCGCCGTCGGCCTTGGCAGCGGCGGCCGGGGCCTCCGGCGCAGCGGCTTCGGCGGCGGGCGCATCCACGCGCTTGCAGGCGGACAGGCCCAGCGCCGCAGTGGCGAGCAGGGTCAGGGACAGGGAAACGGGACGACGCATGGATTCACCGGCAATCAGATATACCGGCGCATTTTACCGGCAAAGGCGGTCCCGGGACGGCTATGCTTGGCGGTTGACCCGTTGCCCTTCCGGAGGCCGCCATGACCGATTCCACCCAGACCCCCGACGTCCCCCTGCTCGACGCCGTGCAGGCCCGCCTGCTGGGCTGCCTGGTGGAGAAGGAGGCAACCACCCCGGACACCTATCCGCTGACGGTCAACGCCGCCCAATCGGCCGCCAACCAGAAGACCGCCCGCGAGCCGGTGATGAACGTCGATGCCGGCAGCGTGCAGCACGCGCTGCGCCAGCTGGAAACACTGGGCCTGGCCCGCCAGCACTTCTCCTCGCGCGCAGACCGTTACGAGCACCGCCTGCAGGCCGCGCTGGACCTGACCCGGCAGCAGACCGTGCTGCTGGCGATGCTGCTGCTGCGTGGGCCGCAGACCCTGGGCGAACTGGTCACGCGCAGCGAGCGCCTGCACCGCTTCGCCGACGCCGACGAAGCCCGCCACGCCATCGAGCGCCTGCAGCAGCGCGCGCTGCTGGTAGTACTGCCGCGCGCCAGCGGCCAGCGCGAAGACCGCTACATGCACCTGCTGTGCGGTGAAGTGGACGGCGCGGCACTTGCGGCCAAATACGCCAGCAGCGGCGGTGGCAGCGACGCGGCCGATCCGGGCCTGGCCGAGCGCGTGGCCCAGCTGGAAGCGGCCGTGGCCGAGCTGCAGGCGCAGCTGGCCGAACTGCGCGGCTGATGGTGGGTGCCGACCGTTGGTCGGCACTGCATCTGAATCGTGCCGACCAACGGTCGGCACCCACCGTCAGCTACTACTGTGCCGGCCAGCGGCCGGCACTACCCGACGTCAGCCGCACCCAAGGTGGCGTACAGCCGGCTGGGCGTTTCGATGCCCGGCAACTGGATCACCCCGCGCTCCTGCATGCCCAGGCCCAGCAGGATCTTCCCGGACACCACGTTGTCCAGATCGGTGATGCCGTACAGATCCTGCAGGCCCAGCTCAGCGCGCGCATGCGCGAACACCGCCCGCGCCGCCTCACCGGCATAACCCTGCCCGGCGAATTCAGACAGCACCGCGTAGCCGATGTCCGGCCCCGGCAGGCCATCGCGGCGCACCAGCCCGGCATTGCCCAGCCACGCCCCATCGGATAACCGCTCGATGGCATACATGCCGAACCCATTCAACGCATAGCTGTGCAGCACCCGCAGCGCGATGTACTCACGCGCCTGTTCTTCACTGCGCACGTTGCGGTCACCGATGAAGCGCACGAAGCCCGGATCATTCAACAGCGCCAGCATCTGCGCCGCATCGCGATCAGGTTCAATCGCACGCAGGCGCAGGCGTTCACTTTCAATTGGATGCACGCGCAGACCTCCAGCCGAAACCCCGATTCTGCCTCAACCCCCGGCTGTTGCTTTTGATTTTCTTTTTTCTTTTCCGTGGCTGGCGCGCACGGAACCTGTCAGAGGCCGGGCGGGTGGGCTGGGCGGGACCGTCCGCGGCATGGATGCCGCGGCCGAGCCCCCATGGTGAAGTGACCCCCGGGAGTTGGACACCAGATCCAACCCCGAGGGATACATGAACAAATACGACGCGCGTTTCAAACTGCAGGTCGCCAAAGAGGCCTGCAAGACCTCCACATCGGTCAAAGCCATTGCCCGTCGCCACGGCCTGGAGTTCTCCACGGTCAGGCGCTGGGTGGCGACCTATCGGCTGCATGGTAGGCGGGGATTTCATCGCCAGGCCCGGTCCTATGACCTCCCGTTCAAACTGGCTGTCCTGGAGAAGATGAGCCAGGACGGCTTGTCCGGGCGGGAGGCCACCACCTACTTTCAAATTGGCGATGCCGGCGCGGTGGGACGATGGCGGCGCCTGTATGCTCAAGGCGGTGCCCAAGCGTTGGCACCCCCTCCGCCGCCGCCCCGAAAGCCGATGAAAAAGACCCGTTCGTCCAAGCCACCTGAGGATATGAGCCGCGATGAGCTGCTCAAGGAAGTCGCCTATCTGCGTGCGGAGACCGACTACCTAAAAAAACTCGATGCCTTGATCCGGGAAGAGCAGGCGGCGCAGGACGCAAAGCGCAAGCCGTCCAAGGATTGAGGCAGGTTCATACGCTGTCGCTTCTGCTCGAAGCAGCTGAGCTGTCACGCAGTACGTTCTATTACCAGAACCATGTCCTGGCCCATCCGGATCAGGATGAGGCAGCCCTGTGCGAGCGCATCCGTGCAATCTACGATCAAAGCCAAGGGCGCTATGGCTATCGCACGGTGACGCTGGAATTAGCCAATCAGGGTCATCGGACCAATCACAAGCGGGTTCAGCGCCTGATGGGGGAGATGGGACTGAAATCGCGGGTGCGTGTGAAGCGCTACCAGGCCTTCAAGGGGGCGGCCAATGTTGTGGTTGGCAATGACCTCAATCGCCAGTTCCATGCCGAGCGGCCCAACCAGAAGTGGGTGACTGACGTGACCGAGTTCAAGGTGCAGGGCATGAAGCTGTACCTGTCGCCGATCATGGACCTCTACAACGGTGAAATCGTGGCTTATCAGATCAAGCGTCGGCCCGTATTTGATCTGGTGGGTCAAATGCTGGAGGAGGCCATCAAGAAGCTTTCCCCGGATGAGCGCCCCATGATCCACTCCGACCAGGGCTGGCAGTACCAGCATGAAAACTACCGGCATATGCTGGAAAAGCACTCGTTGAAGCAAAGCATGTCCCGGCGCGGCAACTGCCTGGACAATGCGGCGATGGAGAGCTTCTTTGGAACGCTGAAGTCGGAGTTCTTCTACCTGAACAGCTTTGACAGCCTCGAGAGTCTGGAGGCTGGGCTGGTGGAATACATCCAGTACTACAACGAAGAGCGCATCAAACTGAAACTGAAAGGTCTGAGCCCGATAAAGTACCGGGAGCAGGCCCAATCGGCCGCCTGACCCCGTCCAAGTCTCGGGGGTCACTTCATGGACGGGTTTACGGCGTGTCCCGACCAGCCCACCCGCCCGGCCCACCACGAATGCGCTGCGAACGGCGGCAGCCACGAGGGGCTGCGCCGTTCGCCGGTCAATCGAACAGCGCCTCGATCGCCGCCAACCCCGCACTCGCCCGTTCCTTCTTGCGCACCGCATCGGCCACCGGATCAGCACCATCGCGCTGGATCTCCTCCGCCGGAATCTCCTCGAAGAACCGGCTCGGCTTCAACCGCACGTGCTCACCGAACTTGCGGGTCAGCTTGCTGTAACTCATCCACAACTGGATCTTGGCGCGGGTGATGCCCACGTACAGCAGGCGCCGCTCTTCCTGCAGGTTGCCCTCGTCCAGGCTGACCTGGTGCGGCAGCACGCCATCCTCGCAGCCGACGATGAACACGTACGGGAATTCCAGGCCCTTGGAAGCATGCATGGTCATCATGCGCACCTGGTTGCCGCCCTCGTCCTTGTCGCTGCGCGACAGCAGCGCCAGCTGGCCGGCCAGGTCGGCGGCAGTGGCACCGCGCGGGCCCCCCTCGAACCACTGCGCCAGTTCCTCGATGTTGTTGGCACGGCGCTGGTAACTCGCCTCTTCCTTGGCCTGCTGGCGCAGTTCGCTGAGCAGGCCGGATTCCTTGGCGACCTTGCGGATCATGTCGCCGGAAGTGACCTGTTGGGTCTGTGCACGCAGGTCACGCAGGATGTCGGTGAAGCGCGCCAGGCTGTTGGCCGCGCGCGGGGGCAGTTGCTGCAGGGCACCGATCGCCTCGGCAGCCTGCGCCATCGGCATGTCCTTCTCCTGCGCCAGCTCGGCCAGCTTGGCCAGCGTGCCGGCACCGACGTCGCGCTTGGGTGACTGCACCGCACGCATGAACGCGGTGTCGTCGTCCGGGTTCACCAGCAGGCGCAGCCAGGCCAGCGTGTCCTTCACTTCCTGGCGTTCCAGGAACATGGTGCCGCCGGTCAGGTGGTAGGGAATGCGCAGCAGCTGCATCGCCTTTTCCAGCGGACGCGACTGGAAGTTGCCGCGGAACAGGATGCAGAAATCACTCCACGGCACATTGCGCGACTGCGCCACGAAGGCGATCTCGGCGGCAACCTTTTCCGCCTCATGTTCGCTGTTGCGGCACTCCCACACGCGGATGCGTTCGCCGTCGGCCTGGTCACTCCACAGCTTCTTCAGGTGCTCGTGCGGATTGTTGGCGATCAGGGCATTGGCCGCGCGCAGCACGCGGTTGGAGCAGCGGTAGTTCTGCTCCAGCTTGATGATCTCCAGCGTGGGATAGTCGCGCCCCATCTGCTGCAGGTTTTCCGGATTGGCGCCGCGCCATGCATAGATCGACTGGTCATCGTCACCCACGCAGGTGAAGTTGCCCTTGTCACCGGCCAGCTGCTTGAGCAGCCGGTACTGCGCGTCGTTGGTGTCCTGGCATTCGTCCACCAGCAGGTAGCCGATGCGCTCGCGCCAGGCCAGCGCGATCTCCGGATTTTCTTCCAGGATCTGCACCGGCAGACGGATCAGGTCATCGAAGTCGACCGCATTGAACGCCGTCAGGCGCAGCTGGTAGCGCTCGTAGACGCTGGCCGCCTCCTTTTCGCGATTGCTGCGCGCGGCGGCCATCGCCTGTTCGGGCGACAGGCCGGCGTTCTTCGCGCGCGACACCAGGTTCTTCATGTCCTCGATGTCGTCAGGCTTGGCCCCGTACATCAGGTCCTTGATCTGCGCAGCGGCATCGTCGGCATCGAAGATCGAGAAGCCGCGCTTCAGGCCAACGGCCGCGTGCTCGATCTGCAGGAACTTCAGGCCCAGCGCATGGAAGGTGCAGATGGTCACCTCGTCGGCGTCCTGCTCGCGCAGGCGCTTGGCCACGCGCTCGCGCATTTCCTTGGCCGACTTGTTGGTGAAGGTGATCGCCGCGATGCGGCGCGCCGGATAGCGGCCGCAACCGATCAGGTGGGCGATCTTTTCCACGATCACACGCGTCTTGCCGCTGCCCGCGCCGGCGAGCACCAGCAATGGACCTTCGATGTGCAGGACGGCGGCGGCTTGGGGGGGATTGAGACCGTGCATGGGATGGGGATTGTAGCGGGGCCGGGTGACGACCACAGCGGGCCGCCGGTGGGGTTGCTGAACGGCTTCGGCGAAGCGGGGCTGCGGCGTACAATCCGTCGATGGCCAAGCTCTACTTCTACTATTCGGCGATGAACGCCGGCAAGACCACCACCCTGCTGCAGAGCGCCCACAACTACCGCGAGCGCGGCATGCGGGTGGCGATCCTGACCCCGCGCCTGGACGATCGTGCCGGCGCCGGCGTGGTCGCCTCGCGGATCGGCCTGCGTGCGGACGGCATGGCCTTCGACCGCGATACCGACCTGCAGCGCTGGGTCGAGCAGGATCTGGCAGCCAACGGCCCGATGGGCTGCGTGCTGGTGGACGAGGCGCAGTTCCTGACCCGCGCCCAGGTCTGGCAGCTCAGCGAAGTGGTCGACCAGCTGCGCATTCCGGTGCTGTGCTACGGCCTGCGCACCGACTTCCGCGGCGAGCTGTTCGAAGGCAGCCAGTACCTGCTGGCCTGGGCCGATGAGATGCAGGAGATCAAGACCATCTGCCACAGCGGCAAGAAGGCGACGATGACGGTGCGTGTGGACGAGCATGGCCACGCGGTGCAGGACGGCCCGCAGGTGGAGATCGGCGGCAACGACCGCTACGTGTCGGTCAGTCGCGCCGAGTTCAAGAAGATCACCCGCGGCGAAGGGCGGATCGATCCGGCGCAGGCGCCGCTGCCGCTGTAGCAGGCGCGCCGGTGCGCCATGACCTCCAGCGGTTTACAAGCACGCGCTGTCGCGCCTAGGCTGCGGCTCCCCTGCTGCCGAACTGGACGTCCGACATGCGCTCTGCCCTCCTGCTGCTGCCGCTGCTGTTGCTGCCCCTGCTGGCCACCGCGGCCGAGCGCCCGTCAGGTGAAGACGATGCGGCGGTGATCGGCGCCGGTTTCATGGACAGCCACCCGGACATGATGTACCGGCAATGGGGCGTCAACGCGCTGCGTCGCAACGATGTCAACGGCGCGATGGACAACTTCCGGCTGGCCGCGCGGTATGCGGACAAGCCTGCCCAGGGCTACCTCGGCGAGATGTACTGGTACGGGGTAGAGCAGCCGCGCAATCCGGTCATGGCCTATGCCTGGATGGAGGTGGCGGCCGAACGTGGCTATCCGTTGTTCGTCGAGCTGCGCAACGAGTACTGGGCCACGCTGCCGCTGGAGCAGCATGATGCGGCGCGCGCGCAGGCAATCGCGCTGCGCGCCGAGTATGGTGACGAAGTCGCGCGCCCACGCATGGCCGAAGTGCTCAGAAAGGGGCGCCGCGAGATGACCGGCAGCCGCGTCGGCTCGATGTCCAACAACGTCGACATCGTGTACATGGACGGCGGAATCTCCCGCACCATCAAGGCCGATCGCCTCTACGACCCGAAGTACTGGGACCCGAAGCAGTACGAACGCTGGCAGGACGAAACCTGGATGAAGATCCGCCGGGGCACGGTGGAAGTGGGTGTGCCGACCCAGTCGCACGCCACCGACAGCAAGCCTTGAAACAACGGTGCCGGCGTGTAGCCGGCACCGGGCCGCATCCATTCAGTACAGCGTGCGCTCCGGCGCACCTGCCGGCGGCGGGGTGTACTGGTACAGCCAGGTCTCGGTGAGGGTCTTGCCGCCACTGCGCAGGAACAGACGGATGTCGATCTGCTCGGTGCTGCCTTCCGGCGGCACCAGGTCGAACATCGCGCGGTAGCCGTTGATCTCGCGCAGCGGGCGCGCCGACACGATCTCGACCCGGCCACGGCTGGCTTCCACCACGGCCTCGACCTCGCCCTTGTCGATCAGCCTGGCCAGTTCGCCGCCTTCGAAGTCCACCGCGAAGCGCCAGCTGAAATACTCGCGCTTCTTGCCGACCACGCCACCCAGGCCGGTGCGGCTGGCCACGCAGTGCGCCAGCGGCGGCCGTGCCGGCGGTTCGGCGCCCCAGTACAGGCGGTAGCCGACCAGCAGCTCCTGGCCCGGCTGCGGCTTTTCCTTCGGGTTCCAGAACGCCACGATGTTGTCGAAGGTCTCGTCCACGGTGGGAATCTCCACCAGCTGCACCGAGCCCTCGCCCCATTCGCCCTTCGGCTCCACCCACAGGCAGGGGCGCTTCTCGTAGAACACGCCGTCGTCCTGGTAGTGGTCGAAGTTGCGGTCGCGCTGCAGCAGGCCGAAACCACGCGGGTTGCGGTCGACGAACATGTTGAAGCGCAGGTTGCGCGGGTTCAGCAGCGGTCGCCAGATCCATTCGCCGGCACCGGTCCACAGCGACAGGCCATCGGTGTCGTGGATCTCCGGGCGCCAGTCCCATGCCATGCGGCGGTCGTTCTCGCCCACCTGGTACATGCTGGTGCACGGGGCGATGCCCAGCCGCTCGATCGCCTTGCGCGGGTACAGCGCGCTGTCGATATCCATCAGCAGCACGTCGCCGTTGGTGATGGCGAAGCGGTACGCACCGGCCACGCTGGGCGAATCCAGCAGGCCGTAGACCACGATCGTCTCCGAATCGGCCGACGGCTGCTCCAGGTAGTAGGCGATGAAGTCCGGGAATTCCTCCGGCTTGCCCATGCCGGTGTCGATCGCCAGGCCGCGCGCGGACTGGCCGTACTGGCCTTCCTTGCCGACCGCGCGGAAGTAGCTGGCGCCGAGGAAGGCGGCGAAGTCGCGGTCGGTGTCCTTGCGGGTGTTCAGGCGGAAGCCGGCGAAGCCCAGATCGGCCGGCAGCTCGCCGTCCTTGATGCCGCTCTTGCCGTAGTTGAACGCCGCGCCGTCATAGGCCAGCTCCTGCGCCTTGCCGTCGACCACGTCGAACATGCGCACCGGCGAGTGGAAGTACAGGCCCAGGTGGAAGAACTTGGCCTGGAACTTGCCAGGCTGGTCAGCCCACAGCGCATGGTCCTGGCGGTAGCCGATCGACTGGTACTGGTCCCAGTCCAGGCCTTCCAGGCGGCCCGGCAGCACCCGCTTGTGGCTCTTGTAGGGTGCCTGTGCCAGCGCGCGCGCCTGGCCCTTCAGGGTGGCGAAGTCGAACGGCTGCGGCTGGCCGAGGCGGCGCAGGCCCATCTGGCCGCTCTTGCTGGCCGCGCACGCGGGCAGGGACGGCAGGCCGAATGCAGCCAGGGCGAGGGAGGCATTGCGGATGAAGTCGCGTCGTTGCATGCAGGCGCGTCAGGCACAGAGGGAAGGTCGGCCATCATAGGCAGACAAACGTTAACGGGCAGCGGAGACGTGCCCTGCCCGTTCAGCTGCCGCTGGCCGCCCGGCTCAGCGCTGGCAATGGCTGCACCAGACGCTGGCGCGCTGGCCGATGGTGGCGTGCTTCAGCGCGCGACCACAGTTCGGGCAGGGCAGCCCATCGCGGCCGTACACCAGCAGTTCCTGTTCGAAATAGCCCGGTGCGCCGTCAGGGCTGATGAAATCGCGCAGCGTGGTGCCGCCACGGGTGATGGCGTAGCCGAGGATTTCCTTCACCGCGTCGGCCAGCCGCTGATAGCGCCCGCGCGAGATCTTGCCGGCCTCGCGCAGTGGACTGATGCCGGCCTTGAACAGGCTCTCGGCGGCGTAGATGTTGCCCACGCCCACCACCACCGCCTGGTCCATCAGGAAGGTCTTCACCGGCGCGCTGCGGCCACGGCTGCGGGCGAACAGATAGTCGCCGTCGAACGCGTCGTCCAGCGGCTCCGGGCCCAGCCCCTGCAGCAGCGGATGGATCTCACCGGCGGGCTGCCAGAGCAGGCTGCCGAAGCGGCGCGGGTCGTTGAAGCGCAGCAGGCGGCCGTTGTCCAGGCTGATGTCGACGTGGTCGTGGGCGCGCACCGGCGTATCACCGGGCAGCACGCGCAGGCTGCCGGACATGCCCAGGTGCAGCACCGCGCTGCCGATGGCGGTATCCAGCAGCAGGTACTTCGCGCGCCGGCGGATCTCCTCGATGCGCTGCCCCGGCAGCAGCTCGGCCACTTCCGGCGGAATCGGCCAGCGCAGGTCGGCGCGACGCAGGATCACGCCATGCACGCGGCGACCCTGCAGGTGCGGCGCCAGGCCGCGGCGGGTGGTTTCGACTTCGGGCAGTTCAGGCATGAACCGATTCTACGCCCGCTCAGCGTGGCGGTGCCGCCAGTTCACGGGCATCCAGGACGCCATCACCGTTGGCATCCTGCTTGTGGAAACGCTGCACGATCACCTGCCGCTGCTGCTCGCGGCTGATCGCCCTGCCCTTGCCGCCCGGCAGCTCATCGGCGCCCAGCACGCCATCGCCATTGCGGTCCATGCGGTCGAAGGCATACAGCATCCACTGCACGTACTCGGATTCACTCACCCGGCCGTCGCCATCGCTGTCCATCCGCTGCAGGTAGCTGGTGGTGTCGGTGACCTGGGCCAGCGCCACGCCCGGCAGCAGCACCGCCAGCAGAACCCCGTACCCAGCCCTCACGCGCCCACCAGGCTGTAGCCCTTCAACCGTGCGGCATAGGCCTGCAGCGCGGCGATCCCGCTTTCCTCGGCCTCACGGCACCACGCCTGCAACTGATGCAGGCGCTCAGCGGCATCGTGGCCGCGGGCCTCGAGCAGCGCCGCCAGCCGCGCGCGGTACTCGACCAGGGTGCGGATGCGCGGGCGCTGCGCCACCCATTCGCTGAGCTGGGCACGACTGTCCGGCTTCAACCAGCGGCCATCGTTGACCAGGCCACGGCGCAGCCGGCGTGGCAGCAGGCGGCGCAGCTTGGCCCCGGCCTGCACGGCTTCCTCGCGCAGGGCCGGCATGAACACATTGCGCTGGTAATCGGTCATCGCCTGGAAGCGGTGCGACAGCAGCGCCTTCAGGGTTTCGGCATCGGGCACCGCGATGTTCGGGCGCACGTCCATGGCCGGCGCCACCCGCAGCACCTTGGCCAGGCGCAGCGCCTGCAGCAGGCGGATCGCACTCCAGCCGATATCGAACTCCCAGCGCCGCATCGCGAAGCGCGCCGAACTGGGGAAGGCATGATGGTTGTTGTGCAGCTCCTCGCCACCGATCCAGAACCCCCACGGCGTGAGATTGGTGGAGGTGTCGGCGGACTCGTAGTTGCGGTAGCCCCACCAGTGCCCCAGGCCATTGACCACGCCCGCGGCCCAGAACGGGATCCATGCCATCTGGATCGCCCACAGGGCCACGCCCGGCAGGCCAAACAACACGGTATTGATCGCGAACAGCAGCACCGGCCCCAACGTGGCATGCGGGGTATACAGGCGGCGCTCGATCGCATCATCCGGGGTGCCGCGCCCGTACTGCTCGATGTCCGCGCGCATGCCACGCGCTTCGCGGTACAGCTCCACGCCGTGCCAGAACACCTTGCCGATGCCACGGGTGACCGGGCTGTGCGGGTCGTCCTCGGTCTCCACCTTGGCGTGGTGCTTGCGGTGGATGGCCACCCACTCGCGGGTGATCATCGAGGTGGTCAGCCACAGCCAGAAGCGGAACACATGGGCCAGCGCCGGGTGGAAATCGACCCCGCGATGGGCCTGGCTGCGGTGCAGGTACAGGGTCACCGAGAAGATGGTGATCTGGGTGAAGACCAGCAGCACCGCCAGCATGGCCCACCACCCCAGGCCGAGCACACCACCGGTCAACAGGGACATCAGGGCATCTGGCATGACGGCTCTCCGGATCGACGCGGGGATGGCAGACATCATGGGCGCTTGCGTTGCAAACTGCATCCCTGCGGCGATGCTTTGCATCGCCATCCGAGGCACCGTTCACAGTTGGGGACCTGAGTTGTCGAGCCTTGATCCACGCGCCAGCGCCATGACCGCCGCCCCGCCCCTGCCGGAGCTGCCCCCCTTGATCGAACTGGACCGCGCCACCGTGGTACGCGGCCAGGTGAAGGTGCTGCACGGGCTCAGCCTGCGCATCGCGCAGGGCCAGCACACCGCCCTGCTCGGCCCCAACGGCTGCGGCAAGTCCACCTTCATCAAGCTGATCACCCGCGAGCTGTACCCGCTGGCCCAGGGCGACGGCGCGGTGGCGGTGAAGGTGCTGGGCCAGAACCGCTGGCAGGTGGACCGGCTGCGCTCGCAGCTGGGCATCGTCACCGGCGACCTCAGCAGCAACCTGGCCGACATGCCCGGGCTGACCGTGGAACAGGCGGTGCTGTCCGGCTTCTTCGCCAGCTACGTGGTACCGGCCTTCCGCGAGGTGACCGCCGACATGCGTGCACGCGTCGGCGAGACACTGGCGATGACCGGCGCGCTGTCGCTGCGTGAACGCGCCTACGCAGAGCTGTCGGCCGGCGAGACCCGCCGCGTGCTGATCGCCCGCGCGCTGGTCAACCGGCCGCAGGCACTGCTGCTGGATGAGCCCTCCACCGGCTTGGATCTGGTCGCCCGCGAGCAGCTGGTGGCGACCATGCGGGTGTTGGCACAGCAGGGCATCACCCTGGTGCTGGTGACCCATCACATCGAAGAGATCATTCCCGAGATCGAGCGGGTGGTGCTGCTGCGCGACGGCCGCGTACTGGCCGATGGCACCCGCGCCGAGCTGCTGCGCAACGAACCGCTGTCGGCGGTGTTCGGCGGTGCGATTACGGTGGTCGAGCAGGAAGGCCGACTGACCGCGTACGCGGGATAGACAGATGCATCGCTCTCCGTAACCGTCTGTAGAGTCGAGCCATGCTCGACTGCCGTTCGCCGCGAGCAGAAGCAGCCGAGCATGGCTCGGCTCTACAGAAGGCGGGGCAGCGGGCCGGATGTTCCGGCCCGCCACCGCTTTGCTCAGAACCGCAACGCCAGTGCGCGCGACTCGATCGGTGCCATCCGGCTCTGGTCCTGCAGCTGCAGGTCGCGCAGCTCGTACGGCGCACCGAATCCGGCCGGCAACGCCGCCTGGTCGAACGGCAGCGCCAGCTGGCCTGCGCCCGGGCCATCGAACCACGCGGCCGCATGTGCCTGTGCGACCGGCTTCAACTGGCCATCGCGGGCCGTGGCGTACAGCGTGCCCCGCGCCTCATAGCGGCCGGCGGCGGCCACCTGCAGCGGCAGCGCCACCTGCCGACTGGCCGGGTCCGGCGCGGCCTGTCCACTGAAGCGGGCAGTCGGCCGTGCCACCGCAAAGGCGACCTTGCCATCGCGCAGCACACCGTCGGCCTGGGCGAACACCTGCAATTCCCACAGCCCCTGCACGCTGCCGACGTCGGCGGGGATCCGCACCTGCGCGCGCAGGCTGCCATCGGTGGTTCGCAGCAACCGCTGCGGCCAGCTGCGGCCATCCGGTGCGACCAGCAGGGCTTCACCGCCCAGCCCACCACGACGCGATGCCAGCTGCGCGGTGGTGGCGCCGTCTTCCAGCAGGCGTGCCTGCAGCTGCATGTTACCGCCGGCCAGCACCTGGGCCTGGTTGGCCTGCACCTCCAGCCGCAGCGGGCTGTTCGGCTCCAGCACCTGTACCACGTAGCGGCCCTGGGCCTGCGCGCTCTGCAGCGTGTAGGCACCGACGGCACTGGTCGCGCCGGTACGCAGCATGCTGCTGCCATCGCTGACCGGCATGCCGGCGTCCTGCAGCGCGCGCGCATCGACACTGCGCGCCACGCTGCTGCGGCCGGCCGGGTCGCGCACCTGTAGCGTGTTGGCCGGCAGCGCGCGGGCACCTGCGGTCGGGCTCAGCTGGATCACCGCATCCGGCGCCGTCAGTGGCAGGTCCAGGCCTCGCTGCAGCTGCGTACCATCAACCTGCTGCCAGTAGCTGCGGCTGACCGAGGCATACGGCGTGGCCGCCTGCAGCGGTTGTGCTGGGTCCAGCGCCCAGGCAAAGGCCAGTGGCGCGTGTTCGCTCTCATCGGTGGGAAGCGGCGCGGCTACCAGGGCGGCAGGCACCTGATCGCCCGCACGGGCGGCCTGCAGCGGCTCCGCGGCCTGCGCTGCGGAAAGGGACAGCACTGCCAGGGTGGCGCCGGCCAGCAGGGTGGATTGAATCGTCATGGTCGTCTCCCTCACTGGGTCAGGTCGTTGCGCAGCAGGGTGCCGAGGCCGAAGCACTCGCGGCGGCTCTGGTTGTGGCTGAGTGGTTCCGCGCCCTGGGTGCGCGCCTTGTCGGTGAACCAGGTGGTGCCTGCGGCCTTCTGGCTGCTGCACTCCAGGAAGCCATCGGAGCAGGACGACAGCCAGTTCTGGGTGAACTCCAGGCCGACATTGGCTGCATAGCCACCGCAGTAACTGTTGCTGTCCCACACCGCCGATTCCACATCGCTGCCGACCACCGCACGGAACGGTTTGGGCAGCGCCGGGCGGCCAGCGGTGCCGTAGAGGTTCTGCGCGTTGTAGGTGGCCATGCTCGCCACCTGCTGCTGGCGCACGGCGTCGTTCTTGTAGCCCAGCAGCCAGCCCAGCGAGGTTTCAAAGGTGTTGCCGTTGAGCACCGCATCGGCCAACGGCGTGCCGGCCGAAGACGGTGCCAGCGCGTTGACCTTGCGCACCGTGCGGATGATCTTCGGATAGCGGCTGTCATAGGTCGGGTTGGACAGGATCCAGCGCATCACGTTGCCGCCGTTGGAGTGGGTGATCACCACCAGCTGGGTGATGCCACGGCTGTCGATGAAGCCGGTCAGCTGATTGGCCAGGCAGCCGGCCGCTTCCGGCTTCCACATGTACTGGGTGAAGTCGCAGTTGATGACCACATAGTTGCTGCTGTTCGGCAGGCCCTGGCGCACGGTGTCGATGATCGCCGGCTGCCAGTAGTCCTGGGTGGCGTTGGTCTGTGCGCCGGTGCCATGCACGAAGGCCACACCGACCACGTCGGCCGCCTGTGCCGGCGCGGTTGCCAGCCCGAGGAGCAGGGCCAGGACGGTACTTCCTGTTGCGGTGCTGCGCATCGCTTCTCTCCCTCTGTCAACGGATCCCCCCGACCCGGCTGGAACTGGACGGCCCCTGGTGCTTGCCGTTGTGCCGATGCTCGCGGCGAGGCCGCGTGAAAGTCCGTGCGCTGCGCCCGGATTCAGGAGACTGACGTCACTCGATGACGCTTTTCATATCGCCGGGATGACCATGCCGGGTCTGGCCGTATGACCGATGGCCACTGCGGTGTCGTATACGGGCTGCGATCATGGCGCGATGTTTTTCCTCCGGAGCCTGTCCATGTCGCTGATTTCCCACCCTGCCCGCCCGCTGCTCGGCCTTGCCGTCATCGCGGCCCTGGCCGGTTGTGCCGCCACCGCCGCCAAGCCGACCGCCGTCGAAGCCAACATCACCACCAAGGCGGTGGGCTATCTGGACAAGAGCGCGGTACCGGCCAGCCTCGACCTGGTGCCAGCACCGCCGGTGGCCGGTTCGGCCGCCCTCGCCCTCGACGAACAGGTCAGCCGTGAAGCCCGCGCGCTGCGTGGCAGCCCGCGCTTCGCCCAGGCCGGTGTCGATGCGGAACTCGGCTTCCCAGAAGGCGCCAACCACTTCTCCTGCGCCGCCGACATCGACGTCGATGCGGTGAAGACCCCGGCGCTGTACCGCCTGCTGGAGCGCAGCCGGATCGACGCCAGCGCCGCCACCAAGGCCGCCAAGAACCACTACCAGCGCCCGCGCCCGTTCATGGTCAATGGTGAACCGACCTGCTCGACGAAGGACGAAGAAGGCCTGCGCAAGAACGGCTCGTATCCGTCCGGCCACACCTCGATCGGCTGGGCCTGGGCCCTGATCCTGTCGGAGATCGCACCGGATCGCGCCGATGCCATCCAGGCCCGCGGCCGCAACTACGGCGAGAGCCGCCTGGTCTGCAACGTGCACTGGCAGAGCGACATCCTCGAAGGCCGCTTCATGGGCGCCGCCGCCGTGGCCCGCCTGCATGACAACACCGCGTTCAACAAGGACCTGCTGGCCGCACGCAAGGAGATCGCTGCCGCGCGCAAGGCCGGCCTGCACTCCAGCCGCGACTGCGCGGCCGAGGAAGCGGTGCTGAAGGTGCGCCCGCAGAGCGCGCTGTAAGCGCCTGGCGGTTCAATTGTTGCCGGCCAGCGGCCGGCACTACCGATGGGTGTAAAGCAGAAGGGCCGGCATTGCGCCGGCCCTTCTTCATTGCATCTACGCGGTCACCGCATCAGAACTTCGCGGTGAACTCCACGCCCCAGGTACGCGGCTCGTTGAGGAAGCCGGTCAGGTTGTTGAAGTCGATCGCGCCGACCACGCGGGTCTGGTTGGTCAGGTTGCGGCCGAACACGGCCACGTCGTACTGGCCGTAATCCCAGTTGTAGCCCAGGCGCAGGCCGCCTTCCAGCGAACTACGGCCGCGGAATTCCGGCGACTCGTAGATGAAGAAGTTCACCGCGCTGCGGTAGGCCCAGTCGGTGTAGGCATACAGCTCGCTGCCATCGCTGAGCGGGAAGCCGACACGCAGGGTCGCGTTGTGGATCCACTTCGGCGCCTGCGGCAGCGGGTTGCCGTTCACCAGCGCATAGGTGCCACCGTTGATGACGGTGGTCGGGTCGTTGATGGTGCAGCCACCGCCGCAGATCGCTACCGCCAGATCCTTGTCCTTGATCTCGGTGTCGTTGTAGCTGCTGCCGAAGGTCAGCAGCACGTTGTCGGCCAGATAGGCTTCCAGGTCCAGCTCCACGCCCTGGCCGATGGTCTTGTCAGCGTTGAGCAGGGTGGCGGTGTTGTTGGTGCCACCCACGGCGATCAACTGCTGGCCGTCAACGTTGTAGCGGAACACGCTCAGGCCCAGGCGCGCGCGGCGCTCGAACAGGTCGGCCTTGATGCCGGCTTCGTACGAGATCACCTTCTCCGAATCGGCCTGCGACAGGCCCGGCGCGAAGGCCAGGCGGCCCTGGATCGACGGCGCACGGAAGCCCTTGGCCACGCGGGCGTAGGCATTCACGTTGTCGGTCAGCTTGTACACGCCGCTGACATCCCAGCTGACGTCGTTGACGTCGGTGTTGGCCAGGTACGGGCCACTGACCGGGGTGCCGAACGGAAGGACGGCCTGCAGCACGCTGGCGTTGAAGTCCTTCTTGTCCTGGGTGTAGCGCACGCCGGCGCGCAGCTTGAAGCGGTCGGTGACATCGAAGTCACCCGAGGCGAACACCGCCCAGGCCTTGTTGCGCTGGTTCTGCACCACGTGGCCGGTCTGCGGATTGCCCGGCTTCAACGAGTTGTAGTTGAAGTTGTTGATGGTCACGTCTTCGTCGAAATAGAAGACGCCGGCCTGCCAGTCGAAGCGGCCCCATTCGTTGGATTCAACGCGGAATTCCTGCGTCCACTGGCGATGGTGCGGCAGGCCGTCGGCCGACTCCGACGAGAACGGGATGAAGCCCGGCCCATAGTTGCCAGCGCCCAGCGATGCGTCGCCGTAGCCACCGTCGATGTCACCACGATTGAGCGATTCGGCGGTTTCATAACCGGTGATCGAGTGCAGGGTCACCGAACCGAGGTTCCACTGCAGGCGCGCACTGCCGCCCCAGGTCTCCAGGTCGGAGAAGTTGACGCCATCGTTGGCCACCTTGTCGCGATCGAAGTTCTCGACCAGGCCGTTGCCACCCTTCTGGATGATGTTGGCGCGGAACAGGCGCGCGGTACCGTTGAGCTTGCGCTTGTGCAGGTTGAACAGCGCTTCGAAGTCGTCGCCTTCGTACAGGAACTGCACGCGGCCGGCGGCTTCGTCATAACCTTCGAAACCGCTGTTGGGCGCACCGGCGCGGGTGTTGTCGACCCAGTCGTCACGGCGCTGGTAGATGGCCGAGACGCGTGCCGACCAGCGGTCGGTCAGCGGGCCGCCATAGGCGCCCTGCACGTTCCAGCTGTTGTAGCTGCCATAGCCCACGCGCACGTAGCCGTCGGCATCCTGCGACGGGCGCGCCGAGTCGAACTTGACCACGCCGGCCGGGGTATTGCGACCGAACAGCGTGCCCTGCGGGCCGCGCAGCACTTCCACATTGGCCAGGTCGAACAGCGGGAAGCCCTTCAGCAGCGGGCTTTCCTGCACCACGTCGTCGTACACCAGCGACACCGGCTGCGACGCATTGAGGTCGAAATCGGTGTTGCCCAGGCCACGGATGTAGAAGCGCGGGAAGGCACGGCCGTAGGACGACTCGATGTTGAGGCTGGGCACGCGCGCGGCCAGGAAGCGGATGTCATCGCCCGCCGAACCCAGCACATCGAGCTTCTCGCCCTGGATCGCGCTGATCGCGACCGGCACGTCCTTGGCGTTCTCGACGCGGCGCTGCGCGGTCACCTGCAGGGCATCAAGGGCAACCGGATCCTTGGCAGCGGGAGTTTCCTGGGCGGCTGCTACCAGCGGCAACAGGGCGGAAAGAGCGGCAACGAGGGGGCGCGCGACCGGAAGGCGGCCACGGGAAGTGCGGGTCGGAGACATGGCGGTAGGCTGTGTTTGGAGGGGTGGTAAAACGGCGCTACCAGATAATTGTTGCAATACAGCACCTGCCCCGCAAATGCCTGCCGTTCATGGCCGCGTCGCTCCGGCCCCCGCGCCCTCGCTAGACTCGGGGTTTTCCAGCCCTGCAGAGCCGCCGCGATGACCCAGTGGTACTTCCATGCCTCCGCCCAGGCCGAGCGTATCGGCCCGCTTGATGACGAGGCCGCGCGCCGTTATGCGCAGGCCAACCCGCGCGCCCTGGCCTGGTGCCAGGGCATGAGCGGGTGGACCTCGATTGCCGAGGTGCCCGAACTGCAGTCCGCGGCCCCGGGCATGCCGAACACCCCGCCGCCGGTCCCCGCCGCGGCCAGCGGCCGCGCCGACGACATCGAGTTCCGCATCGTCGGCCATGAAATGCAGTTCGTGGAGATCGAGCTCGACCCCGGTGAGAGCGCCATTGCCGAGGCCGGCGCATTGATGTTCAAGGATGCCACCGTGCAGATGGACACGGTGTTCGGCGCCGCCAACGGCGACCAGGGCGGCGGCTTCATGGGCAAGGTGATGGCCGCCGGCAAGCGCGTGCTGACCGGCGAGAGCCTGTTCGCCACCGTCTACACCCAGAGCGGCCACGGCAAGGGCAAGGTCGCCTTCGCCGCGCCCTACCCCGGCACCGTGCTGGCAATGAAGCTGGACCAGCATGGCGGCCGCCTGATCTGCCAGAAGGACAGCTTCCTGGCCGGCGCGCGCGGCGTGCAGATCGGCGTGCAGTTCCAGCGCAAGATCATGACCGGCCTGTTCGGCGGCGAAGGTTTCATCATGCAGAAGCTGGAAGGCGACGGCTGGGTGTTCATCCATGCCGGCGGTTGCGTGGTGGAGCGCGAGCTGGCGGCCGGCGAGCGCCTGGATGTGGATACCGGCTGCGTGGTGGCCTACCACCCGACCGTGGACATGGACGTGCGCCGGGTGGCTGGCATCAAGAGCATGCTGTTCGGTGGCGAAGGCGTGTTCCTGGCCACGCTGACTGGCCCGGGCAAGGTCTGGCTGCAGTCGCTGCCGTTCTCGCGCCTGGCCGGCCGCATGTGGATGGCCGCGCCCCAGGGCGGTGGCCAGAACCGCGGCGAAGGCTCGGTGCTGGGCGGCCTGGGCCGGATGCTGGACGGCGACAACCGGTTCTGACCGCCTCCGGTCGTGCCGGCCGCTGGCCGGCAGCCCCATGGACCTTGGCGCGCATCCCGGTAGTGCCGGCCGCTGGCCGGCAGCCTCATGGACCTTGGCGAGCGTCCCGGTAGTGCCGGCCGCTGGCCGGCAGCCTCATGAACCGCTGCCAGGTTCCCAATGATTGCCGGCCAGCGGCCGGCACTACCTTTATGAATGGGCGATGTTTCCCACCCTGCCCGCCCCGCCACAGCTTCGGTATGCTGGCGCCCTTTCCTGAATCCGGCGCCGCGAGCGCACTGCCGATGAGCCTGTTCCGTCCCCGCATGCTGCTGTCCGTCGCCCTGATCGGCCTGCTGGCCGGCTGCGGTGGCGATCCGGTCCGCCCCACACCGCCGCCGGCGCCGACCGTGGTGCCGCAGGCCAAGCCGGTGAAGATCGGCATCGCCCTCGGTGGCGGCGCAGCCAAGGGCTTCGCGCACATCGGCGTGATCAAGATACTGGAGGCCAACGGCTTCGAACCGGCCGTGGTGTCCGGCACCAGCGCCGGCAGCGTGGTCGGTGCGCTGTACGCCAGCGGCATGGACGCGTTCCAGATGCAGAGCAAGGCGGTCGCGCTGGACGAAGCCAGCATCCGCGACGTGCGCCTGTTCTCCGGCGGCCTGGTGCAGGGCCAGAAGCTGCAGGACTACGTCAACGAGCAGGTTGCCAACCGTCCTGCCGAGCGCCTGAAGAAGCCGTTCGCCGCCGTCGCCACCCAGCTCGAAACCGGCGAGCGCTCGATCTTCGTGCGCGGCAACGTCGGCCAGGCGGTGCGCGCGTCGAGCAGCATCCCCGGCGTGTTCGAACCGGTGAAGATCGGCGGTCGCAACTACATCGATGGCGGCGTGGTCAGCCCGGTGCCGGTGGATGCCGCACGCCAGCTCGGCGCCGACTTCGTGATCGCCGTGGACATCTCCAGCAAGGCCAGCGGCAAGGCGCCGACCGACATGCTGGGCATCGTCAACCAGTCCATCTCGATCATGGGCCAGCGCCTGGGCGAGCAGGAACTGGCGCGCGCCGACATCGTCATCCGCCCGAAGGTACTGGACATCGGCGCCGCCGATTTCAGCCAGCGTGGCACCGCAATCCTGGAAGGCGAAAAGGCCGCGATGGCGGCGATGCCGCAGATCCGCGCGAAAATCCAGCAGCTGCAGCGCGCACGTGCCGCGGCGGCCGCACCGGCACCGGTGGCCGCGCCGAAGTGCGAGGAAGCCTCGCGCCTGGGCAAGCTGATGGGCCGCAAGGACAAGTGCTGACCTGAGCCAGCGTGTCGCTTCCAGACAGCGACGCGCATGCTAGCGCGCGGGCCGGTAACCGCTGGCCTGCTGCCGCTCGCGCCTGCGCATCTGGCGCGCCTGCTCCTGCAATGTCGCCGTATGCTGCAGCTGTTCCATGCCATCGGCCGGCACATGCAGCTGGCGTCGCGCACGGGTCAGTGCCAGATAGACTGCGCGCACCGGGTTGTGCCAGATGCGCCCGCCCTGCCCCGCACTGAAGCAACCGGGCGACAGCGAGACCACGTCGAACTGCAGGTTCTTCGCGTGTTCGGCCAGGCACAGCGCCACCCGCCCTTCAGCGGGCGTGTCCTGGTCATCGAGCGCCTGCAGCAGTGACTGCACCCGATCGGCAGACGCAAACAGTTCGACCAGCGCGCCCTGCCCTTCGTCAGCCTGCGTGGCCAGGACGTGCTTCCATGCCGGGTCCGAGGCGCTGTCGCGGCGCCGGCGCCACGCATCCAGCGGCCGCTGCAGCACGCTGCGCAGCGCACGCAGCGATGCCGGATGCAGGTAGGGCCGCAGCCCGAGCGCGTGCAGCTGTGCCGCATCCAGGGCCAGATCGGCGACGCTGCCATGGATGCGCAGGCCCTCGCTCGGCACCTGCGCCCAGTCGCGGTAATGCAGCACACCGGTGGCGCGGTCGGTGGCACCGACGAACGGCCCACTTTCCTGGCCCAGTCCATCCAGTGCCAGGGTCTGGTTGACCAGGCCCTCGACCTGGTTGCCCTGGCGCACCGACTGGTGCATTTCCAGCACCTTCGACGCGGCCCAGCGCGGCACCGTACCGGTCAGGCACTGGTGCGGATCACCCAGGCTGACCACGCCAGGCGCATGGCCGGCCAGCAACTGCTTCCACGACGGGCTCAGGTCATGCGCCTCGTCCACCAGCAGCATGCCCATATCCTGCGGCGGGGTGACGCCGCGCAGCGCCAGCCACTTGCCGATGTGCGCCGGGCTGAGGCTCAGCAGCGTGCCCCGCTGCAGCTCGGCGTCGAACATGCAGCGCCAGACGTGCTCGGCGGCCGCCATGTACGGCGACACATCGAGCATCGCAGCGGGCACCGAACGGTCGAAATGCTGGAAGGCCATGCGCGGCGCGGACGAGGCGCACCAACGGTTGATGGCCTCGAACGCGGTCAGCAGCACCTGCTCCGGGCTGCGCCCACCGATGCCCTGCAGTCCGATGCGGCCGGCAATCTCGCGCGGAGTACGGGTGCTGCGCCGGTAGCTGGCAACGAAGCCACCGGTCTGGCCGCTGCGCGCGGCGTGCTGGGCCACGCGGTTGGCGAACTCGATCTGGGTCAGCAGGCGCACCGCAGTGCTGGCCGGCACGCGGGCGCGGAAGGCTTCCACCTGCCCACGCGAGGGCGCCACGTAGGTGTAGCGGCCCGGCCGCGCCTCCATCAGCGCCAGCACCAGGTGGCCCTTGCCGGTGCCGGCATAGCCATCGAGGTCGATCAGCTCATCGGGGTTGGCGGCGATGGCGCGCAGCACGCGGGCCTGCTCGGAGGTGTACAGGCCATGGTGTTCGACCGACCGTGCATCCTCGGCGACAACCTCATCCTGCGTGGCCTCGTCATCGTCACTGGAAAAGGTGGCGGGAAAGCGGATCTCATGTTCGACCAGGGTTTCCTGACAGGCCTGCTGCAGGGCCAGGCCCGGATACTCCCGTGGCGACTGCGCGATGACGTCCTGCAGGATCTCCGCCGGTGTCAGCAGCACGCCGTGGCCGGCCAATGCGCTCAGCCAGGCATCCAGCTCCGGTTGGCCACCGCCACCGGGCCCGGCCAGCTGTGCAGCCGCGCCTTCGTTGCCAGCAAACAACGCGCAGGCATCATGCAGCAGGCGCTCGATCTCGGCCGCCGGATGCAGGCGCGTCCGGCACAGCTGCGCGGCCATCAGGCCGGCCTGCTCCACTGCGGTCTGCGGTGGCGTGCCATGGGCAACGTAGCGCGCCAGCGACTTGCGCTGCAACGGCAGGAACGTGGTGGTGGGCAGCGGGTGCTGGAGTTCGGGCATGCGTGGAACCGGAAAGGAACGCTGCGACGCGCGCAGGGCGGAGATGCTCGGCTACCCGCCCGGCGCCGTCAAATCGCAGCGGCGCGTTCATTCCAGCTGCGAAAGCGGCAATGCCTGGAAGCCCTTCACCGTGCGCAGCACGAAGCTGGAATTGGCATCGGCCACGCCGCCGGCATTGAGCAGCCGGTCCAGCAGGAAGTGCGAGAAGTGCTCCAGGTCGCGCACGTAGACGTGCAGCAGGTAGTCCATGTCGCCGGTCAGTGCATGGCAGGCCACCACTTCATCCCAGCCCTGCACGCTGTCCACGAAGTGGCCGATGGCGGCCTGGTCGTGCTTTTCCAGCTGCACGCGCACGAAGGCCTGCAGGCCCAGCCGCAGCTGCCGTGGCTCCAGCCGCGCGCCATAGCCGACGATCACGCCCTCGCTTTCCAACCGCTGCAGGCGACGCAGGCAGGCCGAGGGCGAGAGGTTCACCCGTGTCGCCAGCTCGGCGTTGGTGGCGCGCCCATCCCGCTGGATTTCAGCCAGCAGGCGTATATCCGTGCGATCGAACTGGACTTCTCCGGCCATTGTTGCCCCGCAACATGGTGAGTACGCAAGGATATTGCGCCAACAAGGCCAATCGACGCAACTTTTGCAACCCTGTTGCGCGCGCCCTGCCCTAGCATCGTGGGTATCCCGTCAAGGAGTGCCCCATGGACCTCGCCCAGCCCCGCCGCGTCGAACACCAGCAGACCGACAAGGGCTACGTGCCGGTGTATACCACCGCGCTCGTCGAGCAGCCGTGGGACACCTACAGCGCCGACGACCACGCCACCTGGAGCACGCTGTACCAGCGCCAGCGCGAACTGCTGGTCGGCCGCGCCTGCCAGGAATTCCTGGATGCACAGGACGAGATGGGCATGAGCGCGCACATGATTCCGCGCTTCGACCAGCTCAACGAAGTGCTCGGCGCCGCCACCGGCTGGACCCTGGTCGGCGTGGAAGGCCTGCTGCCGGAACTGGACTTCTTCGACCACCTGGCCAACCGTCGTTTCCCGGTGACCTGGTGGATCCGTCGCCCGGACCAGATCGATTACATCGCCGAACCAGACCTGTTCCACGATCTGTTCGGCCATGTGCCGCTGCTGATGAACCCGGTGTTCGCCGACTACATGGAGGCGTACGGCCGTGGCGGCGTCAAAGCCCACGCGATTGGCCCGGATGCACTGCAGAACCTGACCCGCCTGTACTGGTACACGGTGGAGTTCGGCCTGATCGATACGCCCGACGGCCTGCGCATCTACGGCGCCGGCATCGTGTCGTCGAAGGGCGAATCGCTGTACTCGCTGGAGTCGGCTGCGCCCAACCGCATCGGTTTCGACCTGCAGCGGATCATGCGCACGAAGTACCGCATCGACACCTACCAGAAGACCTACTTCGTCATCGACAGCTTCGAACAGCTGATGCAGGCAACGTCGCCGGACTTCACCCCGATCTACGCGACGCTGTCTGATCAGGCGCATCTGCCGGCGGGCGATGTGCAGGCCGATGACCGCGTGTTCCAGAAGGGCACCGGCGAAGGCTGGGCCGACGGCGGCGATGTGTAGGCGAACGGCGTACAGCGCTTCGCATTGAACGGAAAACGGCGCACCTGGATGCGCCGTTTTCGTTGCTGCCGAGGGCAGGGCACTCAGCCGTCCACGGCCCGGCAGGAACCGCGCACCATCAATTGCGGATGCACGCTGGTTGCGGTCGGCGCATCCGGCACGTCGGCCTGCACCAGCATCGCCGCCGCCATGCGCCCGATGTCGGACACATGGCGGCGCACCGAGGTCAGCGGCGGCCACAGCCGCGACGCCAGTGGGCTGTCGTCGTAGCTGACGATCGACAACTGCTGCGGCACCGCGATGCCCGCACGCAACGCCACCTGATACACGCCGGCAGCCATTTCGTCGTTGCCGGCAAAGATCGCACTGGGCCGTTGTCCACCCATCAGCAGCCGTTCGGCGGCATGCACGCCCGACTCGAACGTATCGCCCGCTTCCAGCACGCGTTCACCCGGCAGCGTCAGGCCCACCTGCGCCAGCCGGTCGAGGAAGCCATGGGTGCGCTCGCGTGCGGTACGGCGGTCACCCGGACCGGCAATCACCGCGATGTCGCGGTGGCCGAGCGAGAGCAGGTAGCCCGCTGCCGCGGCTGCACCGTCGCGATCATGGGTGACCACGGCCTGTGCCTCGTCATCCGACACATGCGCGTTGATGCGGACATAGCGGCATTCGATGCCGTCGAGCATCTCCGTCAACGCAGCCGACTCGGAGGCACGCGGGCCCAGGATCACGCCGTGCAGCTTCTGCTGCTGCACGAAGCGCCGCACGCCGTGCGCGCAGTCCGGAGACTGGCTGTCGCAGGGATGCACGACCAGTTCATAGCCGGTGCCGCGCAGCGCTTCCAGCGCGCCGTGCTGCAGGTCGACGATGCATTGGGCGCCCGGGTCGTCATACACCAGGCCGATCAGGAAGGAGCGGCGGAACGCGAGGCCGCGCGCCAGGGGGTCGGGCACGTAACCGACCTCGCGCATCAACGCCTCAACCTTGTCGCGGGTGTCTTTGCGCACCAGCGGCGAGTTGTTGATGATTCTTGAAACCGTTTTCTTGGAAACTCCCGACAGTCGTGCGATGTCGTTGATCGTGGCAGCCTTGCCCTTCGATGCCGGCAACGCGGCATCGCTAATAATTCGCACTGACATGTATAGAACCAGGTAAGTCGGAGAATTCTAGCCTTGCGCCCGTGGGGCGCGAAGTTGCGGAATGTCGCAGCGAAGATGGATCGCGTCGTGTTCGACCGCTTCTGCTGCGCGAGGTTCCATTGTGATCGCTCTACTTGATGTCCATCTGAACCGTTCTTCCGCGCGTGTTCACCTTGAATGCGGGCGCGACGCGCGCGAACGCCAACATTCCCTTAACCAGGCTCCGCTACAGTCGGGGCATGGACCTGCAGACTTCTCCGTTTCCGGTGTTCCGTGGCCGCGACAGGTTGATCGCTGCGGTCGACGCGGCGATGACCTCCGGTGATGCCGAGCGCATCACCGCCGACCTGCAGCTGGCGCTGCAGGAAGCCATCGCGGACAGCCGCATCGAATTGCCCGAGTGCGTACACCGTCCGGTCAGTGATCATTACGCGCGACGCCCGCTGTACCACAGCCGCGAACACGGCTACAGCGTGATTGCCATGAGCTGGGGCCCAGGGCAGGGCACGCCGCTGCACGACCACGATGCCATGTGGTGTGTGGAGGGAGTGTGGTCAGGCGAGCTGGAGATCACCCGCTATGAACTGCTGGAGCGCAACGGTGAGCGCTGCCGCTTCCGCCGCCACGCCGTGCTGCGCGGGGGCTGCGGCAGTGCCGGCAGCCTGATTCCGCCGCACGAGTACCACACCCTGCGCAACGCCAGCAACGAAGCGCTGGCGATCTCGGTACACGTGTACGAGGCGCAGATGGAGCGCTCTGCGGTGTTCGATCCGCTCGGTGGTGACTGGTACCAGCGTCGCATCCAGGCATTGCAGGCCGACCCGGCCTGAGCCGGGGGCAGGGCGGGGCACCACCAGCACCGTCGTGAGCCACGTGGCATCATGCGCCGCTGCGCTGCCGGACCCGGCGGCGATCCGCGATGCCCGGTCGGGCAAGGAGCAAGACGATGTCCAGCGCTGATCCGCGCCTGCGCGCGCTGTTGAAGCTGGCACCGGTGATTCCGGTGTACACCCCCGAAGATGTGAATGAAGCGGTCGAAGTGGCCCAGGCGCTGTTCCGCGGCGGCCTGCCGGTGATCGAAGTGACGCTGCGCACGCCGCAGGCGCTGGATGCGATCAAGGCGATGGTCGAGGCCGTGCCCGATGCGGTAATCGGTGCCGGCACCGTGCTCAACGCCGCGCAGATGCAGGCAGCCAAGGAGGCCGGTGTGCGTTTCGCGGTGTCCCCCGGTGCCACGCCGACGCTGTATGCCGCCGCGCGTGATGCCGACCTGCCGTACCTGCCCGGTGCCGCCACTGCCTCCGACCTGATCCTGGGCCTGGAGCACGGCCACGACACCTTCAAGTTCTTCCCGGCGGTGCAGGCCGGTGGCGCTGCGTTGCTGGCGGCCTGGCACGGCCCGTTCGCCGATGTGCGCTTATGCCCGACCGGCGGCATCAGCGCGCAGACCGCGCCGCAGTTCCTGCACCTGCCCAACGTGCTGTGCGTGGGCGGCTCGTGGCTGACCACCCCGGCGCTGCTGCAGACCCGCGACTGGGATGCGATCGAGCGTCTGGCCCGCGAGGCCTCGGTACTGGCCGGCTGAACCGCTGCACGAATCGTCAAAGGTTTGATCGTGATCAAAGCGCCGGCCTCGAGCCGGCGTCATTCTGTGGGCAAGCGCACTACGGAGATCCGAACATGAATTCGACCATGAAGGCCGCTGTCGTGCGTGAGTTCGGCAAGCCACTGGTGATCGAGGAAGTCTCGGTACCGCGCCCGGGGGCGGGCGAGGTGCTGGTCAAGATCGAGGCCTGTGGCGTCTGCCACACCGACCTGCACGCCGCCGAGGGCGACTGGCCGGTGAAACCGAACCCGCCGTTCATCCCCGGCCACGAGGGCGTGGGGCACGTCGTGGCCGTGGGAGGCGGGGTAGGGCACGTCAAGGAAGGCGACAGGGTCGGCATCCCCTGGTTGTACTCGGCGTGTGGCCATTGCGAACACTGCCTGGGTGGCTGGGAAACGCTGTGCGAGACACAGCGCAACACCGGTTACTCGGTCAACGGCGGCTTCGCCGAGTACGCACTGGCCGATGCCAACTATGTCGGCCTGCTTCCGAAGGACGTGGGCTTCGTCGAGATCGCGCCGGTGCTGTGCGCCGGCGTGACCGTCTACAAGGGCCTGAAGGTGACCGACACCAAACCCGGTGACTGGGTGGCGATTTCCGGCATCGGTGGCCTGGGCCACATGGCGGTGCAGTACGCCCGCGCGATGGGGCTGAACGTGGCTGCGGTGGATGTGGACGACAACAAGCTGGCATTGGCCCGGCACCTCGGCGCGCAGATCACCGTGAACGCGCGTACCACCGATCCGGCCGCCTTCCTGAAGAAGGAAATCGGCGGCGCGCACGGCGCGCTGGTCACCGCGGTGTCGCCGAAGGCGTTCGAGCAGGCGCTGGGCATGGTCCGCCGTGGCGGCACCGTCTCGCTCAACGGACTGCCGCCCGGTAATTTCCCGCTGGACATCTTCGGCATGGTGCTCAACGGCATCACCGTGCGTGGCTCGATCGTCGGCACCCGGCTGGACCTGCAGGAGTCGCTGCAGTTCGCTGCCGAAGGCAAGGTCGCGGCCACGGTCAGCACCGACCGCCTGGAAAACATCAACGACGTGTTCGCGCGCATGCACGCGGGCACCATTGAAGGCCGCGTGGTGCTCGACTTCGCCGCCTGACCGCCTGTGCATGGCCGCCGTCGCTCCGTCCCCCTCTCCCACGGACGCGGCGGCCATGCCTATCCCCCGGTGGTGCCGGCCGTTGGCCGGCAACCCCAGGCATTTCGCGCCGCCGTACAATGCGCGCATGCCCGGCCTGCTCAAGACCCTGTTCCTGTCCCTCGTCGCCCTGATCGGCGGCGTGCTGTCGCTTGCGCTGGTCAGCAGCGTCGCCAGCTGGCTGCCCCCGTTGCTGGGCATGTCGCCGGACAACAACTGCGTGCAGCTGGGGTGGGACCTGGCCTTCAGCGTGCTCGGCGGCGTCGCTGGCATTTCCTTCGCCACCTACTACGCACCGTGGTGGCCGCGTTCGCATGGTTTTTCGATCTGGTCGTTGATCGCACTCGGATGCGGTTACGCGATGTGGAGCGCCGGCGCGGATTTCCCGCTGTGGTTCGTCATTTCGCTGCTGGCATCGCTGCCGTTGCAGCTGCTGGCCGGCTGGTGGTTCGGCCGCCGCGCGTCGCGCGATCCGCGCTGAGCGCATCCAGGTAGTGCCGGCCGCTGGCCGGCAACCTCGCCCATGCTACAGGTGCCGGCCAGCGGCCGGCACTACCGCTTCAGCGTCGGCAGCGTCTGCTTCAATCGCGCGATGCCCTGCCATGGGTCACCCTTCAGCCGCTTGGCACGCGCCAGCGCCTTGGCCATCGGAAACGCGTCGGCCGCGCTCACCCGCGCCAGTTCTTCCCAGCGCAGCGGCACCGCCACGCCGCCAGAATCGCGTGCACGCAGCGACCACGAGCACACGCTGGTGGCGCCTCGGGTGTTGCGCAGCCAGTCGATGAAGATGACGCCATTGCGCTTCGCCTTGCTCATCGTCGCCACGTAGCGGTCCGGCGCCTGCTCCGCCATCGCCTGTGCGAACGCCTCGCAGAATGCCTTGGCTTCGCCCCAGCCAGCCTTGGGCTGCAGTGGTACCACCACGTGCACCCCCTTGCCGCCAGACAGGCGTACGAAGCTCTCCAGACCCACCTGCTGCAGGCGGCCACGCACGTCGCGCGCACCGGCTTTCACCTGTGCCCAGCTGACGCCGTCACCAGGGTCGAGATCGAACACCAGTCGGTCCGGATGCTCCGGGTCAGCCACGGTCGCACCCCACGGATGCAGCTCCAGGGTGTTCATCTGCACCAGCTGCAACAGGCCACGTGCATCGTCGATATAGACATAGTCCTCGCGGCCGCTCTTCTGCTGGAGGGGCACCGCATGTACCGCATCGCCCAGGCCGGGGCCATGATGCTTCTGGAAGAAGCAGGCCTTGCCGACGCCATCCGGACAGCGCAGCAATGACAGCGGACGTCCGGCGACTTCGGGCAGGATCCAGCGCGCCATGCGCTGGTAGTAGTCGGCCACGTCGCCCTTGCTCAGTTTCTGCTTTGGAAACACCACCCGCTCAGGATGGGTGATCTGGACCTCACCTCCGGCTTCGGCATCTGCGGTGCTCATTCCCAGGTCCTCCTTCTGCTTGTCGCTGCGCAGCCGCTTGAAACTGGCCTGGCGCAGCAGGCCTTCCTTGCCCCAGCCACGGAACGCCACCTCCGCCACCGTCACCGGTTTCACCCAGCGTACGCTGGCGGCGCGGAACGGCACATGCACCGGCAGCTGCAGCACCGGCGTCTTCACTGCCAAAGGCTGCAGTGCCTTGAGCAGCGCGCGCAGGCGCTCGTCGTCGAAGCCGGTACCCACGCGGCCCACATAGCGCAGCCCGGCCTTGTCCGGCGTGGCCAGAAGCAGCGAGCCGAATCCCACCCGGGAACCCTTGGGTGCCGTATAGCCGACGATCACGAACTCGTCGGTGTCTTCGTGCTTCACCTTCACCCAGCTGCGCGCGCGGGTGTTTACGTACGGCGCATCCACCTGCTTGCTGACGATGCCTTCGAAGCCGGCCTCGCCGCTGGCATCGAACACCTGCGGCCCATGGTCGACCACGTGTTCGCTGAAGGCCAGTGTGCCGGGCGCCGGCCCGATGAGATCCTTCAGCAGCGCCTTGCGTTCCAGCAACGGCGCACGACTGATGTCCACGCCGGCCACACCCGGAAGATCGAACACGATGTAACGCAACGGTTGCTTCGAGCTTCCATCGATCACGCGCTGCAGTGCTGCGAAATCGCTGCGTCCTTCCTTGTCCAGAACCACCAGCTCGCCATCCAGGCGCGCATCGCGCACCGGCAGCGCCAGCACGGCCTGCGCGACCTCGGGAAAATCGGCCGTCCAGTCCAGGCCGTTGCGCGAGCGGAGTTTCACCTCGCCATTGTGCAGATCGGCCAGCAGACGATAGCCGTCCCACTTGATCTCGTGCAGCCAGCGCTCGCCGTCGGGGGCACTGTCGCGATGATCGGTCAACTGCGGTTTGAACCCAAGGGGATAGGGCGTATCACGTGCGCCGTGCAGTTGCAGCGCGCGTGCACGCCAACGCGCATCGGCCTTGCGCGTGGTCGTGCGTGCGACGGGTGCAGCATGCGCCGCCTTCGCTGTGGAACGCTTCTTCGCCGCAGGTGCTCGTTTCGGCGTGGGTGCCGTCAGCAGGTCATCCGCCTCCGCGTCGCGCGCTTCGCCGTCGTCGCGCTTGATCAGCAGCCACTGCACCTGGCGGCCTTTCATCGCGGTCCGCACCAGCTTCCAGCCACCGGCCAGGCGTTGCCCGTGCAGCACGAAGTCGATCTTTCCAGCCGCCAGCGCCTGCAGTGGATCGCCTTCACAGGCCCAGGTGCCGTGATCGAAGACATCCACGTGGCCAGCGCCATAGTGGCCTTCAGGAATGTCTCCTTCGAAACCGGCGTAGGACAACGGGTGATCTTCCACCTCCACGGCCAGCCGCTTCTCACCGACGCGCAGCGAAGGCCCCTTGGGCACGGCCCAGCTCTTCAGTACGCCGTCCATTTCCAGGCGGAAGTCGTAGTGACGCGAGCTTGCGTGATGCAGCTGGATGACGAAGGTCGGCCGCCGCTTCGTATCGCCGCGTGCGGGCGTGTCGTCAGGCTCCGGCGTCTGCCCGGCGCCACCACCCAGTCTGCGCTTGCGCCGGTACTGGTGCAGCGACATGGTTCAACCTGCCTTGCGCCGCGTGGTCTTCTTTACGGCCTTTTTGGCGGCCTTCTTCGCAGCCTTCTTCGCCGGTGCCTTGCGCATTGCCGTCTTCTTCGCCGGCGTGCGCTTGTTGGCGTCCAGGCTCTTCTGAAGCAACGCCATGAAATCCACCACATTGGTGGTGGCATCTTCACGCGGTGCGGGCTCGTCTTCCACCCGGGTAGTGCCGCCCTTGGATTTGATGCGCTTGTTCAATACCAGCTGCAGACGCTCGCGGAACTCATCGTGATAATCCGAAGGATCCCAGTCACCGGCCATTGACTCGATCAGCTGTTCGGCCATCGCCGTTTCCTTGCTGGTGATGCGATAGTCGGACAGTTTTCCGGTGGGCAGCTTGTAGTCCTCGGGATCCACCAGCTCCTGCGGATAGCGCAGGATCATCAACACCAGCGCGTCCTCATGCGGCATCACCGCGCACAGGTATTCGCGCGTGCGCACCACCACCCGCGCGATGCCCACCTTGCCGGTACTGCGCAGCGTTTCGCGCAGCAGCACATAGCCCTTTTCGGCCTTCTTGCCGGGCACCAGCAGATACGGTTTCTCGTAGTAGCGTGGGTCGATCTGCGCCGCATCCACGAACGATTCCACCTCCACCGCTTCGTGGCTTTCCGGCGCCGCCGAACGGATATCACCTTCCTCCAGCACGACATAACTGCCCTTGTCGTACTCATAGGCTTTGACGATGTCCTTCCAGGGCACTTCCTCACCGGTGTCGGCGTTGACCCGTTCGAAACGGATCGGCTTGCGATCGCGGGAGTCGAGCATGCGGAACTGCAGATCGACCTTGCGTTCGCCGGACATCAGTGACACCGGCACGTTGAGCAGGCCAAACGACAACGTGCCGGTCCAGATCGGGCGGGCCATGGGCGCACCTTTGGCGGGGCAGGGTGCCCAGCGTGGGCCGGAGGGCGTAAACCAGCCGTGTCCGTGCCGTGCACGTGGGTTCTACGGAACACGGTAGTGCCGGCCGCTGGCCGGCAACCACAGCACACCTGAGCCTGTACGCAGAACCCCAGCGCTACTGCAGCAACGGCCTCACCGCTGCCGCCGGGATATGGTCCAGTGCGCGCCACGCATCTTCCACCACCGGCCGCGCCTGCGACCAGCTCAAGCGCGAGTGCCCACGCATCTGTTCCCAGTGCTCGGCCAGCTCCTCGCAGGTATCGGCGGCGTCACCGCGCGGCCAGTCGGCGGCATGCGTGGTCAGCGCAAAGGCGTAGACCGGGCAGAGGTCACGCCAATTGCGATGGCTCTGGCCACGGCGCTCTTCGTAATCGCTCAGCATGTACTGCAGGTAGTCCTGCGCCACCGCCTGCGGGTCCTCGTGGCGACGCGTGCGGCGCTGAGCTGTGCGCTGGCCGAGCGGATCGAGCAGGGCGTTGAACACGGACGGTGCGGGTCGTTCAAGACGGGGCATGGCCGGCTCCTGCAGCGGGGGCGGGTGGGCAGGAATACGCGCGGTCCCGTTACCGGGGGGTGAGCGAGATGTTCATGACGCCAGGTTCGCGGCGGCTTTACCTTGCGAGCGGTGTAGTGGGAGCCCCCGAGCGCAGGTAGCCAGACCATGAGCCGAGAGACCTCCCGTGACCCGCTGCGGGAAAACCACCCGCCCATTCCCGGCGAGCAGCGCGGTAAGCGCGATGCCGACAACGCCGACTACCGCGGCACCGGCGCACCGTTCTTTGACGCCGAGCATGGTGGCGAGCATCTGCCGGTGAAGCACGAGTCTGAACAGGCCGCGCTGGACCGCAAGGATGGCGGCGACCGCCATCGTGGGGGCCAGGAAAGCCCGCTGAAACGCCGCGAGCGCAAGCAGCATGCCAGCGACAACCAGGACGAGGCGCTGGAGGAGACCTTCCCGGCCAGCGACCCGACCTCGCCGTTCGTACCGGCCAAGGCCCCCGACTGACGGGTAGCGCCGGGCCATGCCCGGCGAGCGCATAGCGCAGCGCGGGATCCACCGGGCATGGCCCGGCGCTACCGTGGGAACGGCGTCAGCGCCACGACCACTGCAGCCCGAGGCTGGCCCGCCGTCCCGGTCCCGGCTCGTGGAAGCGGCCATTGCCGTCATTGACGATCACCGAGCCGATGTAGGCCTGGTCCAGCACGTTCTCCAACCGCGCGAAGGCACGCAGCTCACCGCCCGGCAGGGTCCAGCGGCGTCCACCCTCCAGGTGCAGCAGAGCGAAACCGGGCGCGCGCGCCGTAGCCACGTCATTGACCACGGTATCGGTGCTGGCCGAGGCCTCCAGCGCCCACTGCCAGTCGGCGGGGCTCCACTGCAGGCGGGCGAAGGCCTGCTGGCGTGGCACACCAGGCAGACGGCTGCCGGCGGCGACCACGTTGTTCGAGGTCAGGTACGGCGAGCGCACCTGCGCCTGCAGCCAGGTCCAGGCCAGCTGCAGTTCCAGCTGTTCGGCCAACGGCTGTCGGTACTGCAGCTCCACGCCCTGGCGACGGGTGCGGCCGATGTTGCGATAGGTGCTGCGTCCTCCGATATTGCTGGCAACTGCCAGCTCATCGTCGGTATCTGCACGGAACAGGCTGACATCGAGCTGGGTTCCATCCTGTGCGTGCCACTTGCTGCCGACCTCCAGATTGCGGCTGCGCGCAGCCGCCAGATCCAGCGCCAATCCCGCCTGGGCGTCGGCGCGATAACCCAGCTCATTGAAGGTAGGCGTCTCGAAGCCCCGGCCCACGGCGGCGTGCAGCCGCCACTGCGGGCTGGCTTCGAAGCTGACGCCTGCCACCGGCGTGGTTGCCTGGTAGTGGCGGCGGCCGCTGTCGTCCGGATTGCGCCCGGTGATGTAGCGGTCATCGGACTCGAAACGCACTGCGCTGTGGCGCAGGCCGGCCAGCAGCGACCAGCGCGGGCTCCACTGCCACCAGGCTTGGGCGAACTGGTCGACGTTCTGCACGGTGTCGATCTGGTCTCGACGCAGGCGCCCACGCACACCCAGGGTGCTGCCGATGAAGTTCTCGTAGCCGGTACGGTGCTGGCGCTGGCGGTCGGCGCTGAGCCCGGCCACCAGATCCAACGGGCGGCCGGCGAGATCGCCGTGCCAGCCCCAGCGCGCGTCCAGCCCGCCATAGCCCGCGTCCAGATCGATCACGCCGCCCGCATGCAACGGGTTGGCCTGCGCGGTCGGCGGAATCGGCAGGTACTGGGTGACCTCACGCTGCCCGGCATAGCCCATCAGTTGCCAGCGCTGGGCGTCGGTTTCGCGGGTCCAACGCAACCCGGCCTGCTGCTGGCGCACCGATTTGCGGGTGTTGTACTGGTGCGCCACCGCAGTGGCCTGGCGTGGGTCGGCCGCCACCTGCGCGCGGGTAAGGCCCAGCGGGTCCTGCGCATCCGGCGCATCCAGCGCGTTGAGCAGCAGCTCCAGTCGCCCACCGCCCAGATCGCCGCCGATGCGCGCGGTGAGCGATTCGCGGCGCGCGCGGCTGTGTTCGCGCCAGCCATCGGTGCGGAAGTGATTGGCGGCGATGTTGTAGTCCAGCCCGTGGCTGGCTCCCTTCAGCTGCGCGCCGATGCTGAGCGTGTTGTCGGCACCTGCGTTGAGGCGCAACCGCCACGGGTCGCTGGCCTGGCCCTGCGCGCTCCACACCTGCAGCACGCCGCCGGAGGAATTGCCGTACAGCGCCGAGAACGGCCCGCGCAGCACCTCGATGCGTTCGGCACCCAGCAGGCTGGCATGCGACAGCTGGCCCTGGCCATCGGGCATGGTCGCGGGCACCCCGTCGATCAACACCCGCACCCCGCGCACACCGAAGGTCGAGCGCGCGCCGAAGCCACGGATCGACAGCTGCGTGTCCTGGGCGAAGTTCTGCCGGTCGCGCGCCAGCAGTCCCGGCACCCCGGCCAGTGCCTCGGACAGCTGCGCGCCCGTTCCGGCACGGCCGGCGTCGATCCAGACCGTGTCCTGGCTGGCCGGCAGCGCGAACGGGTCGATACCCGGCACCCGCGCCGCCTGCACCTGCACGGCGGGCAGGGCGGTGGGCGCAGGCTCGGCCATGGCTGCCAGTGGCGACAGCAGCAGGGCGGACAACGGCAGGCAGTGGCGTCGTGCGGCGGGATTCATGATTCAGGTTGATGGATCGGGCGGCAACGCACGCCATGGTACGGGGCTGCGGATGACGATGGCGGCGGCCAGCCCCGGCAGGCTTTGTTACGATGGGCTGTTTCCGGCCGAAAAGCCGCAGACCGCGTGGCGCAATTCCTCCCCCTTTCCGTCTACCGAACGAGTACCGCCGTGTCCTTCTTTGCAAACGTGGAACTGGTCCCAGGCGACCCGATCCTGGGCCTGACCGAGGCGTACAACGCCGACAGCCGCCCGACCAAGGTCAACCTGGGTGTGGGCATCTACTACGACGAGAGCGGCCGCATTCCGCTGTTGCGCGCCGTCAAGCAGATCGAGCAGCAGCTCGCCAACGAGGCCAAACCGCGCGGCTACCTGCCGATCGATGGCCTGCCGGCGTACACGCAGGCAACGCGTGAGCTGGTGTTCGGCAAGGACTCGCCGCTGCTGGCCGCCGGCCGCGTCACCACCGCACAGACCGTCGGTGGCAGCGGTGCGCTGCGTGTCGGCGCCGATGTGCTGAAGAAGCTGCTGCCGCACGCCACCGTTGCACTGAGCAACCCGAGCTGGGAAAACCACCGAGCGGTGTTCAGCGCCGCCGGCTTCGAGGTGGTGGATTACACCTACTTCGACCCGACCACCCATGGCGTCAACTTCGATGGCCTGCTGGCCGACCTCGGCAAGCTGGAAGCCGGCACCGTGGTGCTGCTGCACGCCTGCTGCCACAACCCCACCGGCGCCGACCTCACGGTCACCCAGTGGAAGCAGGTCGCGCAGCTGCTGAAGGACAAGCAACTGTTCCCCTTCATCGACATGGCCTACCAGGGCTTCGACAAGGGCATCGAGCAGGACGGCGCCGCCGTGCGCATCATCGCCGAAGCCGGCATCGACAGCTTCATCGTCGCCAACTCGTACTCCAAGTCGTTCTCGCTGTACGGCGAGCGCGTGGGTGCGCTGTCGATGGTGGCGCCGACCGCTGCTGACGCCAAGGCCGTGCAGTCGCAGGTCAAGCGCGTGATCCGCACCATCTACTCCAGCCCGTCCACCCATGGTGCCGCGCTGGTGGCAGGCGTGCTGACCAACCCGGAACTGCGCGCGATGTGGGAGCAGGAGCTGACCGAGATGCGCGAGCGCATCCACGCACTGCGCCAGGGCCTGGTCGAGAAGCTGGCTGCCGCCGGTGCGCCGCAGTTCGGCTTCATCAACGAACAGGCCGGCATGTTCTCCTACTCCGGCCTGAGCCGTGAGCAGGTCGAGCGCCTGCGCGACGAGTTCGGCATCTACGCCGTTGGCACCGGCCGCATCTGCGTGGCCGCGCTGAACCAGAACAACCTGGAATACGTCGCCAAAGCCGTGGCCACTGTGGCCAAGGGCTGAAACAACGCTCCAGTAGCTTGAAGACAAAGGCGCCGAAAGGCGCCTTTGTTTTTTTGCTTTTGCTCTTGCCTTTGCCATCCCCACCGCGCTCGCGGCGAACCCTGAAGCGCAGGGCGAGGCACACCGTGGCCAGGACCGTGAGGCGCATGGATGCGCCGATCGAGCCCCCATGGGTGAGGGCGCCTTGCCTGCGAGGCATGCCTCGCAAGCGCCAGAACGCACAGCCGCCAGCGGCTGGGCCGGACCACGGAGTGGGGTTTACGGCGTGTCCTGGCCACGGTGTGCCTCGCCCTGCGCCTCCATGAAGGAAGGCGCCACGAGCGCAACGCATCTGGAAACGATTACGCCTTCCCGCGCTCACGCACGGCACCGCCATACGGGCGACAATAGGCGTTTTCCCGCTGCCGAGACCTGCCCGCTCATGTCCCGTACTTCGTTGACCCGCTTCCTGATCCAGGAACAGCACGCCGGCCGCATCAATGCCGACCTGCGCCAGCTGATCGCGGTCGTCGCCCGCGCCTGCACCAGCATCTCCATCGCCGTCAGCAAGGGCGCCCTCGGTGGCGTGCTCGGCGACGCCGGTACCGGCAACGTGCAGGGCGAAGCGCAGAAGAAGCTGGATGTGATCAGCAACGAGATCCTGCTCGAAGCCAACGCCTGGGGCGGCCACCTCGCCGCCTGCGCCTCCGAAGAAATGGACCACAGCCAGCCGGTGCCGGACATCTATCCGCGCGGTGATTTCCTGCTGCTGTTCGATCCCCTCGATGGCAGCTCCAACATCGACGTCAACGTCTCCGTCGGCACCATCTTCTCGGTGCTGCGCTGCCCGACCAACGTCGAACTGCCGGGCGATGATGCTTTCCTGCAGCCGGGCAGCAAGCAGATCGCCGCCGGCTACTGCATCTACGGGCCCAGCACCCAGCTGGTGCTGACCGTCGGCCACGGTACCCATGCCTTCACCCTGGACCGCGAGAAGGGCGAGTTCGTGCTGACCACCGAGAACATGCAGATTCCGGCGGCCACCCAGGAATTCGCCATCAACATGTCCAACCAGCGTCACTGGGAAGCGCCGATGCAGGCCTATGTCGGTGATCTGCTGGCGGGCAAGGAAGGCGCGCGCGGCAAGAACTTCAACATGCGCTGGATCGCCAGCATGGTCGCCGACGTGCATCGCATCCTGACCCGCGGCGGCATCTTCATCTACCCGTGGGACAAGAAGGATCCGTCCAAGGCCGGCAAGCTGCGCCTGATGTACGAAGCCAACCCGATGGGCCTGCTGGTCGAACAGGCCGGTGGCGCTGCCTGGACCGGCCGCGAGCGCATCCTCGACATCCAGCCCGACCAGCTGCACCAGCGCGTGCCGGTGTTCCTGGGTTCGCGCGAGGAAGTGGCTGAAGCCGTGCGCTACCACCACGCACACGACGACGCGCAGGGCTGACGGCCTATCGCCTGACAGCGGTCATGGCAGTTCGATGACATGACCGCGGGGTGACACCGAGGGCGGCAAACGGCACCATCAAGCCGTTGCCGCCTAAGGAATGCACGCATGCACGAGCAGGGCCCGGTCGATTTCATCGAAGTCATCCACAACGCCGTCCCCAGCGAGGTCTGCGCGGCCATCGTTGAGCGCCTGCGCGCTACGCGTGGCCTGCAGCCCGGTGCGGTGGGCAGTGGCGTGTTCCCGGAACTCAAGCACAGCAAGGATCTGCGCATCAGTGGCCTGGACGGCTGGCAGGATGTCGATCAGCAGCTGCAGATCGCGGTGTTCAACGGCCTGCTGACTTATCTACGCCGTTATCCACAGGCGTTGATTGCGCCGCTGATGTTGCAGATCCAGGACAGCAACGGCCAACCGCGACGCCTGTCTGCCGAGGACTTCCCCGACATGCCGCAGCAGCAGCTGGCCGATCTGGCCCGCACCTGCCTGCGCCCGGGTGCGATCAACCTGCAGTGGTATGCGGCGGGCGAGGGCGGCTACCCGTACTGGCATTGCGAGCTGTACCCGAAGGATGCGCAGGCCGAGACCCTGCACCGGCACGTGCTGTGGACGCTGTACCTCAACGACGACTTCGAAGAGGGCGAAACCGAGTTCCTGTTCCAGGGGCGGAAGATCGCGCCGCGCACCGGCAGCCTGCTGATTGCGCCGACTGCGTTCACCCACACGCATCGTGGCAACCGGCCGCAGGGTGGGGACAAGTTCATCGCGACCAGCTGGATCCTGTTCCAGAGTGCGCAGAAGTTGTTTGGAGGGTAGAGTCGAGCTTGCTCGACTGCCTTTACGTCTCCAGTCGAGCAAGCTCGACTCTACTCAGAACAACGACCCCTGCGGCGAATCCTTCTTCGGCGGCAGCGGCTTCTGGAACCGGCTGCAATCCAGCTTCGGCCAATGGCTGTTCTGCGCATTGAAGCCCAGACGTTTGCGCGCCAGCTTGAAGCGGTTGTTCAACAGATCGGCATACACGCCCTGGCCCCGCATGCGCGTGCCGAACTGGCTGTCGTAGTCCTTGCCGCCGCGCAGCTGCTGGATGGTACTCATCACATGTGCGGCGCGATCTGGATGATGGGTGTCCAGCCACTCGCGGAACAGCGGTGCCACTTCCAGCGGCAGGCGCAGCAGCACATAACCGGCGGTGCTGGCACCGGCATCGTGTGCAGCCTCCAGCACGGCTTCCAGTTCGCTGTCGTTGATCCACGGAATCACCGGCGCCACCATCACGCCCACCGGAATACCGGCTTCATGCAGGCGCTTCATCGCGCGCAGCCGTGCGTGCGGCGCCGATGCGCGCGGTTCCAGCTTCGCGGAGAGGTGCGGGTCCAGCGAGGTCACCGAGAAATGCACGCTGACCAGGTTCTCCGCCGCCAGCGGTGCAAGCAGGTCGATATCGCGCTCGACCAGTGCGTTCTTGGTGATCAGCGAGAAAGGATGCTTGGTCTCCAGCATCACTTCGATCAGCTGGCGGGTGAGTTTGAACTTGCGCTCGATCGGCTGGTACGCGTCGGTGTTGATGCCCAGCGCGATCGGCTGCGGCACGTAGCCCGGCTTCGACAGCTCCTTGCGCAGCAGCTGCGGCGCATTGGTCTTGGCGAACAGCTTGGTTTCGAAATCCAGGCCCGGCGACAGGTTCAGATAAGCATGCGAGGGGCGCGCAAAGCAGTAGGAGCAGCAACACTATATGTGTTCGAGGAAAAGTGTTCAGCACTGCGTCCCCTACGGCGGCTTCCCTACAGACTACCTGCGGAGTTCCGTCCTCTTGTATTCCAGCCCAAGGCGGTAAAGGGTAGGTTAGCCGGGCATTGCGACTACCCCCAGACTTGAGGCTCTGCGAGCAGGCCAATTCAGGATGAATTCTTCCTGCTCCGCAGTCTCCACTGCACCAGGGCGCACCGAGCGCACCTTAGCGATCGCATCGATGCCGTCTGGAGCGCAGCCCGTGTCAATGAGAAGCATCGACGCCACGGTCCCCGCTCGCCCTAGGCCTCCTTTGCAGTGCACCACGATCCTGCTTCCGGACAAGAGCTCGGCTGCGAACTGGGGTCCTGTGGATTGCCATGGCAGAAGCAGCCGTGCATCAGGAGCCGCACCATCCTTAATCGGTAGGCCGTGCCACATCAAGCCATGCGCTTTGGCACGCTCTGCCAAGGAGGTAATTCGTAGCTCTTCGAACTCCCACGGCTCAATCAACGTGATCAGATGCTGTGCTCCCCACGCGACTATCGACGCCAGATCGATATCCAAGTCTCGGGCCCAAGACCCCGTCATTGCGACGTCCTGATATTTTCCCGGTGCAAAGGTAACGCCGATCGCACCGCCATTCACGCCGATAGGCAGCGTCGCAATCTGCAGTGGATGAGAATTACTTGTTCTGCTCACCTGCGCTCTCCGAAATCAATGGCCCTGTTGGGCGAGAAGCGAACGCTGCGCCCTTTTAACCTGAAAGTCCAACGGTGAGCCTAGTGGTACGGATATGGTCTTACTGAATCCCATAAGCAGCGCAGAATCGCCCAACGCCTGAGAGAGGGGCCAGGCCCCATTCGACGTTGGAACGAGCCTGGAGGACGCGGTTCCAGAGAGCAGTGAGGCCCAGTTCCAGCCTCTGGCCGGCACCATCCTTACTGGGCGGCCGCTATCGGCCAGAAGCGGCAGCAGGCGCGGCGATACCTGAGGCAATGCGATCTGATCGGAGTGGGCTTAAGCGACGCCCTCCCTCGAGCGCCAAGCCATAACTGGATCAGGGGGGGCTCCAACTCAGGGCTCTCGACAACTCAGCTTGACTGCCTCTATTCTTCCTTTCATGTCCGCCTTCTCGGCCCGCCACCGTCGACTCATCCGGTTCAGCCTTTTCGTGCTGATGCTGTTGAGCGTCGTTGTTCGGCCGATCGTGATCCAACAGGGCGAGCTCCATACTGCCGAGCACGACATCGCTGCAACGGCAGAGCACGGGCACTCACACGGTCCTGGAACTGGCGACAACGTAGATCCGAAGCATGCATCGGGCGTGCACAGCGTCCTTCACCAGGCCGATGTGAGCTTTGCCGGCATGCTGGTGTCTTCGAATCTGAACCTAGCAACTGTTCCGCCGGCATCTTTACTGCCCGGCCTGCACTCCGTCGATGAGCCCTCTGGTCATCGCGGCTCGCCATTCAGACCTCCGATCGTCTGACGACACCTGCCGCGCTGTAGCGGCCTGAGCGCGCTGTCCACCCAATGTTGGCCGGCAGCGCGTCGTCATGACCATCGTCGGAGATTTTCCGTGAAATTACGTAGTTTGTGGGCGCTCGCCATAGCCGGCGCCTACGGTGTGGCCGTGCCTGGCCATGCCGCTGAAGTGCTGCGCTTGGAGGATGTGGTCGCCCGCGCCCTCGGCACCCATCCCAGCGTCCAGGCAGACACCGCTCGACTGGAAGCTGTCAGAAGCCGGGCGGGCCGGGAGGCATTGCCTACGCCGCTCGTGCTGGGCGGCGAGCTTGAAAACGTGGCTGGCTCAGGCGGCCTGAGCGGCCTAGACGCCGCCGAATCCACCTTCCGCATCTCCAAGGTTCTAGAACTGGGTGGGAAGCGGGCTGCGCGCCAAGCGCTCGGCGGCGCCGAGGTGGACGCTGCCCGAAGCGAAGCGGACGTCACCCGTATCGCTATCGCAACTTTGGCCGCAGGGCGTTTCGTCGACGTGCTGGCCGCCCAGGAGCATGTCGAGCACGCCGAAGAGCGCATCAAAATGGCCAGCGCCATGCGCCGTGAAGTGGCCCGTTGGGTCGCGGCCGCCCGCAATCCCGACTCGGACCTGAGATCCGCCGAGATCGCCCTGCTCGATGCCGAGCTGAAGCGGGAGCAGGCATTGCAGGCTCTGGAAAGCGCGCGAATGTCGCTGGCTGCCACGTGGGGGGCGCCAAGTCCGGATTTCGGCTCGGTTGCAGGGGATACCGCGGTCCTTCCCCCTCTGGATGATTTTGATGATCTGAGCCGGCGCCTCGCCACGACACCACAACAGCGCGCCTTGGACGCTCAAGCCGGAGTTATAGATGCAAGGAGGGAGATCGCCCGCGCTAGCGCCAAGCCGGATGTCAGCGTTGGCCTCGGCATCCGCCGACTGGAAGCCACCAAGGACAGCGGCCTGGTGATGTCCGTCTCCGTCCCGTTGGGGAGCCGTCGGCGATCGGACTTCTCCGTGGCTGAAGCGGACTACGAACTCACCTCTCTCAAATACCGGCGCCAGGCGCAGATGCTGGAAATGCGTCAGGAGCTGTTTGGCATCTACCAACAGCTCAAGCAAGCGCAATCGGAAGTGGAGTCAGTGCGCCAGCGTCAGTTGCCAAAGGCCCAGCAGGCCTTTGATCAGAGCCGCAGGGGCTTTGAGGAAGGACGCTTCTCCTTCCTGGTACTCAGCCAGGCTCAGCAAAGGCTCTTCGATCTTCGCGAACGGGAAGTCGAAGCCGCCGCGCGCTATCTCCGTCTCCTGGTCGAGGCCGACCGCCTCACCGCTTCTGCCTTGGACATTCGCCCATGAACCGATACGTATTCCTGATCCTGCTTCCAATTGCCCTGGCTGCGTGCGGTGGCAACGAATCGTCGCAACGAGCAAAGCCAGAGGACACTGCTGCGACCGCAGGCGACTATGAGCGAGGGCCGCATCGCGGTCGCATGCTTCGCGACGGCGACTTCGCCCTTGAAGTAACTGTTTACGAAACCAATACCCCGCCTCATTTCCGGCTGTATGCCTATCGCAACGACAAACCGCTGGCACCTGGAGAAGTCAAAGCGACGATACAACTCAAGCGTCTGGACGGCGAAGTCAACAACTTCAGCTTTATTCCAGAGAAGGACTACCTGGTCGGCAGCGGGGAGGTGGTCGAGCCGCATTCCTTTGATGTCAAAGCCGATGCGGTGGTGGGTGGAAAGAACTACGCCTGGTCTTACGCCTCCTATGAAGGGCGCACCACGATAGATCCGAAAGCCGCTGCCGACGCAGGTGTCGTGGTCGAGTCCGCCGAACCGGGGACCATCCGGGACACCGTTTCCCTCATGGGCAACGTCGCGGTCGACACCGGCCGATTTGCTGCGGTCAAGGCACGCTTCCCTGGCGTGGTCCGCAGTGTGGCGGTCGAGATGGGACAACGCGTCTCGGCTGGTCAGACGTTGGCCACAGTCGAGGGCAATGACAGCATGCGGACCTACTCCGTCACGGCACCTTTCAGTGGAGTCGTACTCGCGCGCAGCACGTCGGTAGGCGATGTCGCTGCCGACAACACGCTGTTTGAAATTGCCGACCTTTCGGAGGTCTGGGTGGACCTGCGTGCGCTGGGAAGCGATGCCGAGCGACTGTCGCCAGGCCAGATGGTGACCATTCGCTCGGCAACAGGCGGTTTGGAAGCAACGGGAAAGCTGCAGGGCATCCTTCCGTTGGCCAGCGCTGGCCAGACCGTGGTGGCACGTGTGGCCCTTACCAACAGCGAGGGCAGGTGGCGACCAGGAATGGCCGTATCCGCCGAAGTCGTCATCGCGGAAACGGAGGTTCCATTAACAGTAAAGGAATCGGGCCTGCAGCGTTTTCGGGACTTCACCGTGGTATTCGCCCAAGTGGGCAACAGCTATGAGGTGCGGATGCTTGAACTGGGTAGGCGCGATGGCGATCGCGTGGAGGTACTGAAAGGGCTTAAGCCGGGAACCCGGTACGTTTCCGAGCAGAGCTACCTGATTCGTGCCGACATCGAAAAGTCCGGCGCAAGCCACGACCACTAAGGACGCACCATGCTAGAGCGAATCATTCGCGCGTCTATCGCGCACAGATGGCTTGTGCTCCTTCTGGTCCTGGCCCTCTCAGGCCTTGGGATCTGGAACTACAGCAAGCTTCCCATCGACGCCGTTCCTGACATTACCAATGTCCAGGTGCAGATCAACACCGAAGCTCCGGGCTACTCACCGCTGGAGGCCGAGCAACGGGTCACCTTCCCGGTCGAAACAGCGTTGGCCGGGTTGGCAAAGCTGGAATACACCCGTTCCATCTCACGCTACGGCCTGTCTCAGGTCACGGTCGTGTTTGAAGATGGCACAGATATCTACTTCGCCCGTCAGCAGGTCGCAGAGAGACTTCAGCAAGCGGGATCCCAATTGCCCGTGGGACTAAAGCCAAGCCTTGGACCGGTAGCGACGGGCCTGGGTGAGATCTTCATGTACACCGTGGAAGCGGAGTCCGGTGCTGAAGAGACGTGGACACCAATGGCGCTTCGTACGCTGCAGGACTGGGTGATCCGACCGCAGATGCGCCACTTGAAAGGCGTAACCGAGGTCAACACCGTCGGAGGCTATGTTCGCCAGTTTCACATCACGCCGGACCCGAAGAAGCTCCAAGCATACGGACTGACGCTGCAGGATGTGCTCGAAGCCGTGGCCCGCAGCAACACTAACGTGGGTGCCGGCTACATCGAGAAAAGCGGTGAGCAGTACTTGGTACGCGTGCCGGGCCAAGTGGCCGACATGGCGGGTTTGCGCAAGATCGTAGTGGCTAACCGTGATGGCATGCCATTGCGTGTTGGCGATCTGGCAGAAGTTGTAGAAGGCACCGAACTTCGTACAGGCGCGGCAACCAAGGATGGCAACGAAGTGGTCCTTGGTACGGCGTTCATGCTCATCGGCGAAAACAGCCGGGACGTGGCTCAGCGAACCGCGGCCAAGCTCAAGGACATCGACGCTACGCTGCCTGACGGCGTTCGGGCGCATCCTGTGTATGACAGAACCGAACTGGTGGATCGGACCATCGAGACGGTGAAGAAGAACCTCCTCGAAGGCGCCTTGCTCGTCATCGCGGTGCTCTTCCTGCTTTTGGGCAATCTTCGTGCGGCACTGATCACTGCGGCGGTCATTCCATTGACGATGCTGCTGACGATCACAGGCATGGTCCAGAATCGCGTCTCTGCGAATCTGATGAGCCTGGGCGCACTGGATTTTGGCTTGATCGTCGATGGGGCAGTCATCATCGTAGAGAACTGCCTGCGTCGCTTTGGCGAGCGGCAACACCTTCAGGGCCGTTTGTTGACTCGGGAAGAACGATTTTCCTTGGCGGCAAGTGCCAGTGCAGAGGTGATCAAGCCAAGCCTGTTCGGCCTTTTCATCATCGCGGCGGTCTACATCCCGATCTTTGCCCTCTCCGGCGTGGAAGGGAAGATGTTCCACCCGATGGCGCTTACCGTGGTCATCGCGCTTACCGGTGCCATGGCACTGTCCTTGACATTCGTGCCTGCCGCTGTGGCTCAGTTCGTAACGGGAAAGGTTTCGGAGAAGGAAACCAAAGCCATGCGCCGAGTCACCAACGTGTATGGCCCGATGCTTGAGCGTGCCGTCAATGCACGCAAGGTAGTGGTGGCCTCTGCTGCGGTGCTCACCGTCCTGGCGGGCCTGCTTGCAAGTCGCCTCGGCACCGAGTTCATTCCGAACCTGGATGAGGGCGATATCGCCTTGCATGCGCTTCGAATTCCAGGGACCAGCTTGACCCAGGCGATCGGCATGCAACGTCAGCTGGAAGCGGCGATCAAACAGTTCCCCGAGGTAGATGAAGTCGTCGCAAAGATCGGCACTGCCGAGGTGGCCACCGATCCCATGCCCCCCTCCGTAGCCGACACCTTCATCATGCTCAAAGATCGGGACCAATGGCCTGATCCGCGCAAGCCGAAGGCACAGCTTGTTGCCGAGCTCGAGAAAGTGGTTCGCGCCATTCCTGGCAACAACTATGAGTTCACCCAGCCGGTGCAGATGCGGATGAACGAGCTCATTGCGGGCGTTCGGGCTGAGGTTGCTGTCAAGCTGTACGGCGACGACCTGGAGCAACTGGCAACCATCGGCAGCCAGGTAGAGAACGTTGCCAGTGAGATCCAGGGAGCGGCCGACGTGAAACTTGAGCAGATCACCGGTCTGCCATTGATGACGATCACGCCGGACCTGGATGCACTTGCACGATACGGCGTAGCCATTGACGACGTGCAGAAGACCATCTCGGTGGCGCTGGGAGGTGAATCGGTCGGCCAGGTGTTCGAAGGCGATCGGCGCTTCGATATCGTGGTTCGTCTGTCGGAGAACCTTCGCCAGGACGTCCGGACACTGGCGTCACTACCTGTGGCCGTCGCGCCCGGGGTGAGCACAGGCCAAGAGCGCAGCTTCGTGCCGCTGGGCCAGTTGGCCAAGGTCGAGATCGCGCCTGGTCCGAACCAGATCAGCCGTGAGAATGGTAAACGCAGGGTGGTGATCACAAGCAATGTGCGCGGGCGCGACTTAGGGTCCTTTGTCGAGGAGTTGCGCACCAAGGTCGGACAGGAGGTCCAGCTGCCGGAAGGGTACTGGATCGAGTACGGCGGCACGTTTGAGCAGTTGATCTCGGCAAGCAAGCGGCTGTCCGTCGTCGTGCCAGTGGTTCTGGTGATGATCTTCGGATTGTTGTTCATGGCATTCGGCTCAGGGAAGGACGCTGCGATCGTATTCAGTGGCGTGCCGCTTGCACTGACCGGGGGCGTGGTGGCGCTGTGGCTGCGCGACATTCCCATGTCCATCTCCGCAGGTGTGGGCTTCATCGCTCTTTCGGGCGTTGCCGTGCTCAATGGCCTGGTAATGATCAGCTTCATCAAGAACCTGCGGGAAGAAGGCGTCCCCCTGCACAAGGCTGTCACCGAAGGTGCTCTTACCCGCCTCCGGCCAGTCCTGATGACGGCCTTGGTGGCGAGTCTGGGCTTCCTTCCTATGGCCCTGAACGTCGGTGCTGGCGCGGAAGTTCAGCGTCCGCTCGCCACTGTTGTTATCGGCGGAATCATCTCTTCAACGCTGCTGACACTTCTCGTGCTGCCGGCGCTGTATCGATTGGTTCACCGCGAAGATTCTGTTCTGGAAAGTCGCTCCTCATGAACCACCCGTCCCCTTTCTGCACAAGGAACTTGTCTTTGACTTCTTCCAACAAGCTCTTTGCTTGGCTTTCGATGCTTGCCGCAGTCCTCCTGCCGTTTGCGGCGTTCGCGCACGGTGTAAGCGAGGGAGACCAGGCCTTCCTTGAAGAAAGCACCGGTAGGCAACTGATCGCGTTTACCTACCTTGGCGCCAAGCACATGGTGACTGGATACGACCACCTTCTATTTCTGTTCGGGGTGATCTTCTTCCTATACCGCATGCGGGACGTGAGCATCTACGTCACCTTGTTCGCCATTGGCCACAGCACGACGCTGCTGCTCGGCGTGCTCGGCGGCTTTCATGTCGACGCCTATCTGGTCGACGCGATCATCGGTCTCTCGGTGGTCTACAAGGCCTTGGACAACATGGGCGCGTTCAAGCGGTGGTTCGGCGTGCAACCCAACACCAAGATTGCAGTCCTTGTCTTCGGCTTCTTCCACGGCTTCGGCCTGGCCACGAAGCTTCAGGACTTCTCGCTATCGCCGGACGGGCTGGTCCCCAACATGCTTGCGTTCAACGTGGGCGTTGAGCTCGGCCAACTTCTGGCGCTTGCCGGCATCTTGATCGTGATGGGCTTCTGGCGTCGGCTGCCTTCCTTCAACCGCCAGGCCTACGGCGTGAACACCATCTTGATGACGGCCGGCTTCGTGCTCATCGGCATGCAGCTCACCGGCTACTTCGCTTCCTGATTTCTGACCGAGACCCATCATGTCAATCACTATCAATCAACCACTTCCCACGACTGGCCGCCTGCTGAAGTCGACCCTTGTCGCTGCCGCCATTGCCGGCGCGCTTCTCGTTACGGCCGTTCTGCCGGCGGAGTACGGCATTGATCCCACCGGGATCGGCCGAGCGCTGGGCCTGACTGCCCTGGCAGACGGCGGAAGCACCGCCGCAGACCCGGCTACGCCGACGTCCTCGACAGCATCGGACGCAGCGACCACCTTGGCGGAAAAGGCTGCGGCTGCGTTCGGGGCGAACAAGGGGCAATCGCTTGATCCAGCCGCGGTATCGCTCACCAACGGTGAGCTTCGCCAGGACGCGATGACGATCACGCTGGAGCCGGGGAAAGGCAAAGAGGTCAAATCCCACATGGCTGCTGGCGCGGGAATGCTGTTCAGCTGGAAGGCGACCGGTGATGTAGCAGTCGATATGCATGGTGAGCGGCCCGACGTGAAGGGTGCATGGACCAGCTACGCCGTCGAAGCTGCGCAGCGGGAGGCGCACGGCACCTTCGTCGCGCCATTTGAAGGAACTCATGGGTGGTACTGGCAGAACCGAAGCGACACGCCGGTGACCGTGAGCATCGAACTTGTGGGCTACCAAGCCGACATCTATCAGCCGTAACACCCGGCACTTCGCCGACCCAACCCGAGGAGAAACAACATGAAAACTCATAGCGCAGTAATTGCCGGCCTGCTTTTCAGCATGTCCCTTTTCACCACGGCATCCGCTCATGATCCTGCCCTCCATGCCGATCCGGCTCCCCCGGCTGCTCCCAAGGCCAAGCCGACGACTTGCGAACAGCTTGCCGACCGTTCGAAGTACAAGGTGGACCTCAAGGATGCCCAGACCAAGGCGCTGAAGGAACGTTGCGACGCACAGGCAGCTCCGAAGAAGAAGTAAATCCACTCGGATTTAGCCAACGACCCTGCCATTCCGGCGGGGTCGTCACCTCGACCCGAACAGTGGTGGGCGTACACTCCGCCTGTCTGCCGCCTCTGCCCTGAATCCGGGCAAAAGGGCGCACACGGGTTGGTGCCGTCAGAACGTTGCTACCAGGACAATCCCATGCTCGAAGTACTGAGTCACCCGGCGTTTCGGCGCCTGTTTGGTGCCCAGATAGTCGCCCTGGTCGGAACCGGCTTGGCGACTGTCGCCCTTGCCCTCCTGGCCTACGACCTCGCTGGCAGCCAGGCCGGAGCGGTGTTGGGCACCGCGCTGGCGATCAAGATGGTCGTGTACGTGACCTTGGCGCCCGTTTCAGGAGCGTTGGTCCCTGCACGGCTGCGCAAGCGGGTGCTGATCGCACTCGATCTGGTTCGTGCGGTTGTGGCGGTCTGCCTGCCCTTCGTCACCGAGATCTGGCAGGTGTATGTCCTCATCGCTGTGCTGCAGTCGGCATCGGCATGTTTCACGCCGCTGTTTCAATCCACCATCCCCGAAATTCTTCAAGAAGAGCGTGATTACACCCGTGCGCTCTCACTTTCCCGATTGGCATATGACCTTGAAAGCCTGCTGAGCCCGGCGCTTGCTGCCGCACTGCTGACGATCATTAGCTTCCACGGGCTGTTCGCTGGTACCTCGGTAGGTTTCATCCTCTCGGCGCTGCTCGTCGCGTCCACCACCTTCCCGGCCCTCGCTGCGGTCTCTTCCAAGGACGGTCCCTATGCCCGAGCCATCCGTGGAATGCGAATCTACCTCCGCACACCGCGATTGCAGGGCCTGCTCGCGTTGAACCTCTGCGCCGCAGCCGGCGGCGCGATGGTGTTCGTCAATACGGTGGTTATGGTCCGCACCGTTCTGGGCGGGGCGGAGGAGCAGGTTGCATGGGCGCTGGCGGCCTTCGGAGGCGGGTCCATGCTGGTCGCACTTCTTCTTCCGAAGGTTCTCGACCGCATTTCGGACCGGACAGTAATGTTGGCTGCAGGACTGTTCATGTCAGTTGTCCTGGTTACCTTCCTTGGCGTCTGGTTTGCCCTGAAGGGACATCCCGGGTGGACGGCGGTCATTCCGGCCTGGACGCTGCTGGGCATGGCGTATGCCGGCTTGGTTACCCCCGGCGGGCGGCTGCTGCGGCGTTCGGCTGAGTCCGCCGATCTACCATTCCTCTTCGCTGCCCAATTTTCCCTATCGCATGTTTGCTGGTTGATCGCCTATCCACTCGCCGGGTGGGTTGGTGCGCGCTACGGCTTGCATGTTGCCTTGGCCGCCTTGGGGATTCTGGCCACACTCGGTTTGGTCGCCGCGTGGCGCAGATGGCCGGCGCACGATCCAGAGGAGATAGCGCATAAGCACGAACATCTTGCTGAGGACGACCCGCACCTCTTGGCACACCGAGACGTGGATGGCACGCACCGTCACCGGTTTGTCATCGATCAACTTCACACACGCTGGCCAGGCTGACCAAGGCGCCAGGCGGGCGGCGAGCACGGAGCTACCTACTTGCGAGTTTGGTCGCAGACGTACAAGTCCATGTCGACGTCATATCGACACGCGCGCCCACATTCGTAAGATCCCACTTCCTGCGCCCCTGGCAGTGGAGGGCTATTTCTCAGGGCGGCTATTGCAGCCGCCTGGCAATGCTCGAAGGTGTCGTAATCGCCATAAACAGCGTGACGGACTTCCTGAGTGGACGCGCCGGGCGGATAGACAAAGGCAGTCCAGCGCCCCTGGGACCCGCCGCAAGAAACCGCGACTATGGCGACGCCGACGGTTAAGGTTGTCCGACCGATGTCCATGGCCGAATCCTAGCACCGCCGCGCGCCGGGCGGACACCAGCTTAAGCCTATTCAGCTTCGCGAACCAATTTCCTTCGCTCAGGGAAGTCCGCTGTTGGCGATGAACGGACCTCCGTCGCCTGCAAGCGGGCAGGTGACCACGGAAGAAGCGACCTGGAACCGCTCTCTCAGTGTTGCCGCGTTACAGGTTAGGGAAGTTCGCGAAGCAGCTCGGCGTGGCGCCAAGTTCCACCAATGAGCCAATGACTGGCAGAACGCTTTAGGGCTAGGATTGCCTCAGGGGCGTAGTAGGAGTTGGTGTCAGTCTGCGTCCTACACGGACCGTTGACCAAGCCTCTTACAGGACGCCCCATGCCTCGAATTCGCCATTTGGCCATTCGGAACTTTCGATCCATCAAGGCGCTCGACTGGTCGCCCGCCCCGGGCATCAACTGTTTGATCGGTCCTGGCGATAGTGGCAAGTCCACCATCCTCGATGCCATCGACCTGTGCTTGGGTGCTCGACGAAGCATTTCCTTCGGCGACATGGACTTTTTTGACCTCGATGTCTCAGAGCCCATTCGTATTGCCGTGACATTCGGGGAACTGCCGGCATCGCTGATGGACATTGATGTCTATGGCGACTTCTTGCGAGGATTCGATTCGGTATTTGACACCCTAGAAGACGAACCCGCCGCGGGGTTGGAGACAGTGCTTACGCTGCTGCTTCAAGTCGGGGCGGACCTTGAGCCCAGCTGGACGCTGATCTCCGATAGGTCGCTTCAACAAGGCTTGGAACGAAGCCTGCCTTGGAAAGAACGCATCGTGTTAGCTCCGGCACGCATCGGCAGCTTTACAAGCTCCAACTTATCTTGGAGCCGCGGGTCGGTGCTCAACCGGCTAACAGACGAGCGCGCAGAATTGGGAGCCCAGCTCGCTCTAGCAGCGCGTCAGGCGCGCGCCAACTTTGGCGCTCAAGCATCGCCCCACCTGAGTCAGACACTCGGAATCGTCCGGACAACTGCCCAGAGCCTTGGAGTTGACGTCGGATCGATGCCGCAGGCCTTACTCGACTCGCACTCCGTCTCCATCGGCGAAGGCGCCATCGCGCTTCACAGCGAGGCAGGCATCCCCCTTCGGTCCCTTGGTACGGGTTCTTCTCGACTCTTGGTGACGGGACTTCAACGGGCCGCGGCGGAGTCAGCGCCGATTGCCTTGGTGGATGAGGTGGAATATGGGTTAGAGCCCCATCGGCTCATGCGGCTGCTGGATTCCTTGGGAGCCAAGGAGACGCCGCCGCCTCTCCAAGCGTTTCTCACAACACACTCCCCTGTGGCACTTCGTGAGCTTTCAGGTGAGCAGCTGCTTGTAGTTCGGCCACGACCGGCTGGCCATGTCGTCATTTCCGCTGGCTCGACCGACGAGATTCAAAGCACGCTGCGCACTGACCCGGAGGCCTTTCTGGCGAAGTCTGTGATTGTGTGCGAGGGAGCAAGCGAGGTAGGGTTTGTGCGTGGCCTCGATCTATGGGGGGTAGCCAGCAAAGAATCCTCTTTCTTGGCTTTAGGTGGTGCATACGTCAATGCAGGCGGAGGCACTCCGGACAACGCTTTTGCCCGAGCGACTGCGCTTATGGATCTGGGTTACCGAGTCCTCGTCTTCATAGACGCTGACAAACCTGCCGCTCCAGGTGTTGCAGAAGCATATCTTCAATCAGGCGGCAGCCTCGTGACTTGGCGGGCAGGAATGACGTTGGAGGACGAGCTGTTCCTCTGCCTTCCTGACACATCGATTGATGCCCTGCTCCTGAAGGCTAAAGAGCGTGTTGGCGAAGATCTTATGAACCAACAGCTGGTTGCCAAATCGAACGGTCTAACAACTTTGGCGTCCATCGAAGCGCTGAGGCCGAATTCACCCTATCCGCCTGATATTCGCGTACTGCTTGGCGAAGTCTCCCGTATCAAAAAGAATAGCTGGTTCAAGTCGCTTACGACTTACCAGTCAATCGTCCTGGATATCGTCTCTCGGGGCTACGCAAACGCGGACGCTAGCTTCAAGGCAGTAGTAGACCAACTCTGGGCCTTTACCCGTGCTGCCTGAAATCGATCTGCTAGCTATCCAACGCGGATCGATCACCGCCCCAGCAGGATGCGGCAAAACCCAGCTGATTGCCGAGGCGCTGGCATCCCACTCTGGGAACAGACCGATCCTTGTTCTGACTCACACAAATGCTGGCGTCACCGCGTTGAGGACACGCTTGAAACGCGCGGGGGTGCCCAGCTCTGCCTATCGGCTGTCGACGATTGATGGATTCGCTATGCGTCTCATCGCCAAGTTCCCGGCGCGCAGTGGCCATCATCCCCAACTCTTGGAGCTCAACAACGCGGGTAGCGACTACCCCGCGATCCGTGAATCATTCCGGCAACTCTTGGACTCGGGGCATATCGCTGCACCCATCGCAGCCACTTACGCCCGGCTTTTGGTTGACGAGTATCAGGATTGCAGCACCGTTCAGCACTCCATCGTGTCCACCCTCGCTGCGCTTTTGCCCACGTGCGTCCTCGGTGACCCTCTGCAGGCCATCTTCGGATTTGGCGGAAATCGGCTGGTTCACTGGGAACAAGACGTTCAATCGTCCTTCCCAGCAGCGGGTAGCCTTCGAACCCCTTGGCGCTGGCAAATTGCAGGTAATGAAGAGCTGGGCCAGTGGCTGCTATCCCAAAGGCATGCTCTTACGGCCGGCTTACCCATTGATCTAACTACGGCTCCGTCATCCGTTCGTTGGATCCAGCTGGTTGCCGGTAGTGAAGTGCAGCAAAGATTGACTGCGGCACGGACCAATGCGCCTGGTAGCCAAGGAACGGTTCTGGTAATTGGCGAGTCCATGAATGTTCAAGGCCGCCACCAACTCACCAGCCAAACGCCTGGGGCAATGGCGGTAGAAGCCGTGGACATGCGAGACCTCGTCAACTTCGCCAGGCAATTCAATCTTCAGGCTCCTAGTGCGCTGCAAGACTTGGCCACCTTCTCCGCTCTCATGATGACGGGCGTCGGCACGGCGAATCTAGTGACGCGTGTCGGTACCATTCGTAGAGGGAGAGCCAGGACACCTCCAACTCCTGTAGAAGCTGAGGCAGTCGCCTTTGAGTCCGAGCGGACCATGACGCGCGCCTTGCGGCTGGTGGACGCTTTGGCCGAACAGACAGGCACTCGGGTCTATCGGCCCGAGATTCTGCACTGCTGTCGATCAGCCATGCGAAGCGTTATCAACGGAGAGCAAGATCTATTAGGAGCCGCACTTCATGCCCGCGAGCGAAATCGTCACCTCAGCCGCCCCATTGCGCGCAGAGCAGTCGGCAGCACTCTCCTTCTGAAAGGTCTCGAGGCAGACATTGCCGTGGTCCTCTATCCGGAGAGCATGAGCGTGCAGAACCTCTATGTAGCCCTCACGCGTGGTGCGAAAGGGCTGGTGATCTGCTCCAGTACCCCAACGCTGACCCCGACCCCATAGCCTCAACCTAACCATTCTGCGCCCTATCAGGCACGAAGCTTTGCGGCGCTTCATCATTGCAATGGTCACAATGGACCTTGTCCCAAAGTCGTTGCTGAACATCTGGGTCTGAAGAACGTGGGTCTCGCCGGGCAGCGACTGCATCAGGATTGATTTCAAGGTTCTCCTTGTCCCACCTAGATGATTGGGCGGCGAAGGTGGCGTAGGCTATCTGCTTACCAATGATGCGTCAGCGGACAGCAGAATGAGCAGACCCAACTCAGTAGAGGATAAGGCATTGGCCGCTCTTGACCGCCTGGTGAAGCGACGCCCGACCAATGAACTGCTGAAGGCAAAGATGGCCGCAGGTCATCGGATCATCACGCCTACCGCGGTCGCGGCAGAGGCAGGAGTAAATAGAGGGAGCTTTGGATCAAGGCACGCTCGACTTGGGCACGTCTGGCTTAAAATTCAGGAGCTGGCTGAGGAGGAGAGGCGAGGCTCAGTAGCTGAAGAGCTCGCCAGGGTTAAGGCTGAGAACGCAAGGTTGAAGGCTCTGCTTTACAAGACCAACATCCACAACGCATCTCTCCAACTCGCAGTGTCCCGGCTTCAGAAGCAGAGTACCAAGAGAGACGATGGAGCAAATGTCGTCAACTTTCGCCGGAACGATCGGAAGCGTCCCCGGTAGCGTTGGATATCATCCTCAGCACTGCTCGACTCTGAACAACACGGCTCATAGCAATCTTGGAATACTGATCCCTAGAGTTGGTCCGCTCCATCTGGACAATGGCCTGATTTTTCAGGAGGCGATCCTCCCAAAAGTCCTTATGCTCTGGCAGGATGATGCAGCACTTGCACCCCGCGCACAGGCCGGGCGACCGTAGGCCGAAGTTCGGCGAGGCGCGGACAGTGAGGAGGCTTGCTTGTGGGTTGCAGCTGGAACGGTCAGGCAACATATCAATCAGGCAACTTGCGTAGGTCCCTGTCCATATCCGCAGGTCGGTGAGTTTCACGTATGCCACGGCCTTATCGATCGGCGTCTCTCCGTCCATCTTGGACAGTGCCTCGGTCATTGATTCGGCATGCTGCATGAGAAGACGCTGCGCCGGTCCACCTCCGATCGGCCTGCCGAGGGTGATTTGAACTAGGAACCGAGAGGTCTCCATGACTCTCTCTCCTTCCAAGTTCTCGAGCAGAGCCGCATCGTTTCCAATGTACCCTTGATCCGTGATCTGCTCGCTCATGTGACGGAAGTGCGTCCGTAGCGCTGGCATTAGTTCCGGCTTGGATCGGAACACATAGTGCGCAAAGGTGATCCTCCATCGCTGCGGGCGTAGGTACCTCACCTCGTAAACAGCTTGCGTCGTTTCGATGCCACGCTTCTTCGTGAGGGCTTCGACGGCAAACTCACGTTGCAGCAGAGAATTTCTGGATGCTGTCATTCGGCCGATTCCATCGGGACCCGATGGAAGGGACTTGGCGTGGGAGAAGCTGAGCATCAGTGACTTAGTGCCCGATAGTGCTCGCCAAGGCTCCATTAGCCGCACCAGCACCTCGACGGATTTCAGCACGATCGGCAGGTGATTCGTGCCCAACGGGCGCAGTCCGGCAGTCCACTCATGGCGAGTCGCTTCCCTTTTGGCGGAAATGCCACAGATGGAGAACACCTCCATTAGTCCGTCTAGCGACGTCACTGACTTGACCACACCGTGCTGTAGCGTCGGATCGTGGTCCAGGGAGAGGCCAATCAGCTCATGAGCTCGAATCCCGGTGCATCCCTGCAGCAAGACACTGCATGCGCTTTGAGTCATTAGTATTAGGCGTCTCAGGCCCTGAGTTCCGCTAATCTCGCGCTCGTCACCAGCGTCATCAATCCGATCTATGGTGGCCAATGGCTCATGCCAGGGTGTCAGTGTCCCTGGGATCGGGCTCATCTGGAACTCCTCGATGTGCCGTTTGATCTGACGAAAGCAGGCGATTCGTCTCGGTCCCGTAGCACTTCTTGCGTCGATCAGCATCGGGATGACCTCAGCCTGAAGTCTGATCACATCCTCCGAGCCGTACTCAATCCATTCACATGCGTAGGAAAGAATCGGTACCGAGATCTCGTCCGGGACAGGCATCAATCCACCCGTTCGAGCAAGCCCGAGCGGCTCTGTCACGACGTCGTAGGTCTTTCTTCCGTCAAACGGCGCTTCGCACGGTGCTTGTCCGCCTCTGGCGCGCAAGCTGTCCGCGATTTCGTAGATCTGTGTAAGTGGATGGATGAGTTTGTAGGCGGTCGCATGCGTCCACGCCCTGTCTCGACCGGCATCACTTCGGGCCGTCATGTACTGCTCTTCGAGACCTTCGACGTAGTCCCAGCTCATCGCCGTGGTGATATCGAAGAGGGAGTGGATCTCCCGCTCTCCCATGAACTTCACCAGCTCCCTCATGCCCATGTAAGTGCCAGGGATAGACCCAACCGTCATACGTACGGTGTCCTCAATGATGGCGGTCTTGAGGTAGCACTTCAGCTCAGAGAGCAGTCCTCTGTGCTTGTAGTCCGTGAGCAACTCTCCGCGTGCCACAGGGATTGCCCAGTCAACTGTGACAAACTCCTTCTGTTGGCCGACCGTGGTCTGGGCAAAGGTCCAGACATCACTGTCATAGTCAACTTGGAAGGAAGGATGCAGGGTCGCTGCCTGCGCTGTTTCGACCTTTCTTGCTGCGGGCATAGCCATATCTCTAGAATTGATTCGCTAGTGGCGGTACAGCCGGACTATTCAAGTCCAGGCAGGGGCGTCAGCATGATCATCATCGCTGATTGTCGATTCGCAGTTGTGCTCACTGCTGGGATCCATGAATCGCGGAGAGCGAGATAGGCATTCTCGAACTTTCGCCTCCAGATCTCGCTGCCGAGCTCTGCCCTGGCTTCTTCGTATAGCTCCTGCAGTTGAAGAAAGCGCGCGAGCGCGTAGGCTTCGTTTGGATCAGCTGCGGCGAGCGGGCATGCAGGACAGGAACCATAGCTGGTGCAGAGCTTTCCATGGCGCTGCCCTGGTTGAGGACTTTGGAATGGATCTGCACAGCAGAAGCCCTGCGTGGCTGCCGTTTGCTCACGATCACTTCGGGCGGAGCGTGTGTCGATCTTTCCATTTGAAGTCACCCAGCGCTCCTGTGCGGTCATGGCTCCTGCCAGCTGTTCCTTTTGCCGATGCTGCATCGTGGTTGTCTGGTAACTGTCTTGACCAGTTGACAGTAGCCGATGGCCTAGCATTGCTCGGAGCTCGAAGGCGTCGCCGTCGGTCAGCCCATCAACCGCTTCGGAGAACGCAAGCCTGTTTGCTTGAGAGCCAGAGTACTTAAGCCCCCTTCGTTTGCAGAACAACGTGATGTAACCGGTCACCCGCGTGGTCACGTCGTCGGTTCTGGCTGAGTAGGAGTCGATGTGCATTCCTCGGCGCTTGTGCCGCCCGCCTTCGGAAACTGCGTGGAGGAAGAAGTCATTGGCAAGCTCACCAGCAGCGTAGTCTCTGATTCGTTTGGTCCAAGCAATAACGAAACTGATCAATCTTTCAGGCGCTAGCGGGTGATCGCTAGCGGGGAAGGCTGCTCGCTGTGTCGCGCCCTGAGCGGAACTTCCAGCCCTGCGCTTGGAGGACTTGATCACCGTTCGCTTTTGTCCAAGCGGGTAGTGCTCCGATATGCCATTCAGGGTGAGTGTTCTAAGTGGCTGCTCGTTGAAGCCCGAGTGCATGGCTAGTACGAGAAAGAATGGGATCAGATCGCCGCCGATCGGGTGCGCTAGTCTCCTCAGACGGAAGTACTCGCTTTCGCTGATCTTTCCTACGCCTGGGAGCTTGTGAACCGCGCCTTGGCGAGGAAGATGACCGTCAAAGTTTGCCAATATTTGAGCAATTGCCTCTGCCGGATCGCTTAGCGATACAGCGTCGCCCTTTTTCTTCTGAGCGAGGGCACTGTGAACCCTATCTAGAAGCGGCCACACTTCGTCCATTGTCGATATGCATTCTTCGACCGCCGCCTTCATGACGTTGGCCCAAGCCGCACGGTCCAGCTCTTTCGGCTTGCTCTTCCGTGGCAGTCCTGCGAACGGCTTTGGCGGAATACGGATCACCTTCCACCGTGGATCCATCTCGTGCAGCGCAAGAACGACCTTCTTGAAGGTCCCGTAATAGTGGCGCTGGGTCTCCACCGAGAGAACTGTCGGGTGCGTGGTATCCCTACCTTTCAGATACGTTAGAAAGGACTCGCCGAGATCCATTGGAGTGTCGTCTGGGCCGCTTATCTTTACCCCTTTTACGGTTAGGTACTGCACCAGGCCACTCACGATGTTGTTAGCTGAAGAGGATCTAGTCGTCTCCCTGCTGTTCTTGTTAGCTCGGCAGAACGCCTCGGCGAAGAGCGGTGCCGCTGCACCTATGCCCTTCCACCGGCTGAGATTAACGATGTTGTCGCGCAGGTCTCCGGCGCGCCTGAACGCGACTTCTAGGCGACCAGCGCTCTCGCGGACATCCCATTTCTTTGTGTTGCCTACCTTTTCCTCAACTACTACGGCGTGCCGCAGCTGGGCGGATCTTCTTCCTGCCACGTAACGCTCCAATCCGTGTTCAATCTGATTTGATAAGGTGAGTCGGTCACATGCGAGGAGTAGTGCGTATGCTGGCCGTGGAGCCGTGTGAGCTCCAACTCGTCAGGCCTCGACGCCGATTCGCATAAAGGGTTGACCTTCAAGGTGCAGTCTGATCGATTCCCTGGTTTCGCTCTCGAATGCGTTCGCGCTTCGCAGGTAGATGGACTCAGTCGTATCCCTGAGACTGTGTCCCAGTACCGACTGAACATACTTGATCGCATCCATGTCACCGTTTGCGCGCTTCTCCATGTACGTGTACAAGGCGAAGGTGTGTCGAAGGGCGTGAATGGTTATTCGCTCGCGCTGCGTGGATTCGTAGCGAGCCAGGTCACGCTCTTTGGAGAGCCGTTTGAGCAGCCTGTCCTTGGCCTGGGCGAAATGCCGGTCGAAGATCTGCGGGGTTATCGGATTGCCCGCATGCTTGCGGTTGTTTGCGTCGAGGACGAATAGGACGCCGTGATCCTCGAGCTTGTGGTATCCCAGTCGGAGGTCAACGAGGCGCTGCCGAACACCTTTGGCATAGCGCTTCAACGCGTTGAGTAGCCAGACTGGAACGGGAACATTGCGCTTCTTGTTACCTTTCCCGAGCACGGGGATGGCGACTGCAGTGAGAGGATCGCGCCCTTCCGTACGGGCCTGAAGGATGGTTTTCGCTTTGAGATCGCACACTTCCGCCCGCCTCAGTCCTGCTTGATAGCAAAGCTCAGCCATCAATCGCTGCGCCGTGGTTGCGTATGCCAGTTCAACCAGACCGTTTCGCTCGAGCACAGGGTTTGGACCTAGTTCGTCAAGAATACCGACGACGGTCTCGGGATGGAGCGCAGTGATGAGTTCGTCAGCGTCGTTCAGCCCGGGAAGGTCGACGCCAACGTCGAGAACTTGAACAGTTCCTCGCTTCGTCTGCTTGCTCAGCAGCGCTGGTGCCTTCCTCAGGTATCCCCGTTTCACGCAGAATGCGATTAGCTTGGTCACGGTCGACCATCTTCGATGAATAGTCGCGGCGGCGAGCTTATCCAAGGTCACCGCAGAGTCCAGGTCAGTCAAGGTGTCCGCATAGGATCTGAGGAGATCCTCATCTACGTCGGAAACGAGCTTTTTTCTTGCGTCAAGAAAGTGATGGAAGTCGGTGAGGTCAGCCGCGATAGCTGCGGTTGTGTTCTTGCTGCAGGCAAGCTTTGGCTTTGGACCGATCGTTAGATGGGCATCTGCAAAGAATTCAAAAGCGGGCTGAACGATCGTTCCATCAGACCTGCTGACCAAAAAGCAGAAGCCTTCGGGTAAGGGTACGCCTTGCGCACACTTGATTCCTGTCGCTTCCGAAGCGATTGCACGTGCGGTGCATATTTCGACGTCATAGACCATGGCGCCGAAAGCTATCAGGTATACGGAAAGTTTTTTTTGCTGTGAGCCTTACGGTACGTTAACAACTGAAATGAGAATCATGCCTACTTTTTACTTCCATTGATTCATATATTTACGCGTGATCGTGACCCTACTGGTACGCTCGGTGTGAAGGAAGACCTGCTCGCTGGTACGGGGGAAGTGCGCAACAGAGAGGTGGGTTCGTTCGTCGCGCAGGCTAGATTTGCTCCTTCAGTACCAATGTTGGTGTCCGCTTGGCGCGGCAATCGGTAGCGCGCGGTCAATGGCTACCCAAGGCTGGCAGTGAGTTGACATCATCAATCGGGAGACGCCGCGGTTGCTACTGCGCGTTCTTTAGGGAAGCGTGTTGGCTGGGCAGTGGGTACGCCTGGAGCTACCGATTCAATTGCTGCCGGCAAAGGTAAGGTTGCCGCAACGCCACTGCACCACTTTTGATTGCTGGCAACCTTTGGTTGGCCGTCTCCGGGTTCTCCGGAGCGACGCTATCAAAGAGTTTCTCGAGTGCTGCCCGCGTGCTGATCCCTAACTGTGCCGAATGTGCGAGAGGACGGCCGCTGCATACGCGCTCTTTCAACGAGCCATCGAGACAACGCGCTGCTCAGCCATGATCGGCGATCATGTGGCCAAGGTCGGATGCACTCTGCAGTTCAATGATGCGATCGGTCAGGCGTTCAGCTGCGATCTGCAACCCGTCATCGTCTGACGAGTACGGGGAGCCGAACAGCGGGATCTCGACCCACAGTCTCTCCTGCCCATCATGCACATAGGGGCCATGGTCATCCAAGAGAAGGGCTTCACCCACGTGGGGGGAGACATAGGAAAGATCCTTTGTCCTTCCAGACCAGTGGATGTATCGAAGCTCGACAAACCATGCCGGAACACTGCCTTCCCTAGCCAGGAGTCCGGCAATTCTTCTTGCAAGTGCCTCGGGAACCGTAGTGAACAGTACAAGTTCCTCGAACTGCGATCGGACATCCTCTAGGAACCGGTGAAGCCCAGGGCGAGGAATCTGACTGACTGCGTTGGAGATGAGCGTGCCTTCGAGGTCCAGTGCCAGGATGGTTGGCTTCATTGGGAGTTCCTGTCTAAGCTTCTAAGCCTGAGTAAACGCATCGGTAGGTAGCTATCCATGGCGTGGGTCACAGGGTACCGGTTCGGGCTACGCCCCTCTGAAACTTTGCCCAACCACTTCACTTCCGTTGGATTGCTTCTGAGACCTCTACGGCCCAACGCGAGGTGTGGATGATCCTGGTCTCCTGCAGCTGCTCTTGAAGGATCTGGCGTTTGGTGAGCTGAGACACCGCCTCCCACTCGTTCCTGAAGATGTAAGTGGCATTGCCTGACTCGGGACTCTCGAACACGTATCGATTCCTTCCCGTGAACCCAAAAACGATGTACTCACTGAAACCGCCTAATCCGACTGCCATGAAGTCGGGCTCGTGACGAGTGATGGTCCGGATGCGCTGCTTAGCGACTGCGCGGTCGCTGTCGGTCAACTGCTTCAGATAACTATCCAATACCTGCATCGCTCTATCGAACGGGAACTTCCCCGGAGGGAGAATGCGCCAGTTGATCTTCTCGACCCTGACCGGCACCGCGAGGTCCGGGTCAACGATTTCGAAGTGTTGGAAGCATTCCAGGTAGATGTTGAGGAGGTTTGCAATGCTCTCTTCTGGCTCCGTCCGGTCAATGATCCTAGTAGCCATTGCGATACCACTGTCTGTATCTACAGCAGTGAGGAATTCACCAGGTGGTGCAACGTATTCCCTGGGATAGGTCTCATAGGATCTTGTCTGAGTACCGTGGTGAGTGTGTCCGTGCCAGTCCTTCCACGAGGTATTGATTGATCGAGACTTGGTGACCATCGGAAGGTCCTTTCGGATGATCTCTTTGCCTCGGGCATTGAATAACGTCGCGGGTCCTTCGGCGCTTGGCACAATGGAAGCGCCTGCGAGCGGAAGGTCGTCGAATCCCAGCATCGCCGCTTGGTGTTCTGTGAGTGGGCCGCTAAGAATGCGAAACTGTGGCAGCCGCTCAATCGTGCTTCGGTAGACTGATAAACCTCTCACTTGCTTGGGCATACGCTGGTCCTTTTCATGAGGAAGCGGGATAACCAAATATGTTTGGAAAGCCGTCTAAGCTTGCTGCGGAGGAGATGCTATTTCCTTTTCGGGGAGATGCTATCAGTACTCAGAAACCTAGGACGCTCTGTCCCTGTAGGCGCCGCTCGGACTGCATCCATAGCTTTGTACTGATGCTAGCCTCGTTTTCCGTTCGGCTAGAAAAGTTGCCCCTGTGGCGACTTGTCTTGGGGAGGTTGAAAAAGATGAGTGGCCAGCGCTGGCAGCCTAGTGAAACCGAGTTCACGATGCTTCTTTTCAAAGCGCTTCCGGATCAAGTCCGCTACAGGGCCAGTTCCGGACATCCTGGTGCCAAAGCTGGCGTCATACTCCTTTCCACCATGCATCTGTCGCATCAAGCTAAGCACGTGCGCAGCGCGGTCCGGATAGTGCAGCTCGAGCCATTCTCTCCAAATGTCCTTAATCTCGTTGGGTAGCCTGAGAAGCACGTAGCCTGCTGCCCGAGCGCCGTGTTCGTGAGCAGCCTCAAGGATGGCTTCTAGGTCATGGTCGGTGATCATGGGAATGACCGGCGCGATCAAAACCCCTACCGGTACTCCTGCCTCGTGCAGCTGATTCATTGCTCGCAGCCTTGCGTGGGGAGCAGCAGCTCGTGGTTCCAGTTTTGCAGATAGCTTCCTGTCGAGCGTGGTGACCGAGAAGTAGACCGTAACCAACCGATCCTTGGCCATCGACGCCAGCAGTTCGACGTCCCTGGTGATCAAGGCACTCTTGGTGACGAAGCTCACCGGATGCTTGGCATCAGCAAGCACCTCAAGGCATTGGCGTGTAATTTGGTAATTCCTTTCAATCGGCTGATAGCCGTCTGTGTTTATCCCCAACGCAATCGGGGTGCACTTGTAGTTCGACTTGCTAATTTCTGCTCTGAGGCGCTCCGGGGCATTTGTCTTTGCAAACAGGCGCGTCTCGAAGTCTAAGCCTGGTGAAAGGCTCAAGTAGGAGTGAGAAGGGCGAGCAAAACAGTAAACACAGCCATGCTCGCAGCCGCGGTACGGGTTGACCGACGCGCTAAAGCCAACGTCAGGGGATGAGTTGTGGCTGATCACTGTGCGCGCTCGCTCTTCCTGCACCTGAGTTCTCAGCGGTGGCGCGTCTTCCATCTCCTGGTAGACCGACTCCCAGCCGTCGTCGACTCCCACTGTTGCAGTGGTATCGAAACGGCTTGGGACACGCGATGCGGCCCCTCTGCCTTTGAGGGGAACTTGGGCCTTTCGAGCATCCTGTTCCATGGCGACAACTTGGGAAGGTCGGGCCGTTAGTATTATTGCTAACCACAGGCGCCGCAACACCGTGAAATTCAGCTAGCTGTAGGCCATACGGTCGTTTGGCGAGTAGGTTCTGCCCAGGCTTATCCACAGCTTCGGCTGGCAAGGCCTTTATCAGCTGCGTTGGCCATGGAGCGCTTTGGCTTCCGCCAAGAAGATCTGCATCAATGCCCGCGATCGACGTGTTGCTGCAGGCAGTGGAATGCCCAACTGTGCGCAGAGCGAAGTCGCATATGCCATCTGTGCACCCGTGGGCGGCTTGATGTCCCAATCCGTTAGCTGGGGGATGAGCTTTGAGAGCTCTTCTGCCAGGCGGTACTCAAAGCCTCTTGCTTGCCCTTCCTCTTCTTGCATTCGACGCATCTGCATAGCGACCTGCTCCCTGCCCATGGGAGAAAAGGGAAGCTCAAGAGTGAACTCCAGTTCCGGACATACGAGGTAAAAGTTCATGGGAGATGCAATTAGTACTTATAAGTAGACTACCTTTAGAGGCGTAGTCTTTAAAGTACTGGAACCACAAGCTGCTTCGTATGGTCGAGCATACGAACCAAGCGAAACTTGCAGATGTGATCCGCGCGCATCGCATTGATCTGGGTGTCAGCCAAGAAGCCTTTGCTGACCACATCCAGATGCACCGCGCCTACTACAGCAAGATCGAGCGTGGCGAAAAGAACCTCACTCTCGTTACCTTGGAGCGAGTTGCTAAAGGCATGGGTACCTCGATGTCGGCCCTGCTGCGCGCCGCAGGGCTCTAACACTCTTTGCAGACCACGAAGGTTGGCCAACCTCTCCAGGATGGGCGTGTTTGGCCGGCACTGCGCGGGGGATTGTGCCGATAGCAATGTGTTTACTGATTATTCTCTAACCTGTTGATCTATATGGATTTATCTAGTGAACAATCAGGGGGTATTGATACCATGCTCACAACCGCGGTACGGATTCACCGACTGGCTGAAGCCGACGTCCGGCGAGGTGTTGCGGCTGATGATGCTGCGCGCGGTCTCGGCACGCACTTCGGTACGCAGGCGAGGGGCAAGGAACTCCTCGCTCTCGTCGACCGCCCAGCCGTCGTCCACCGCCTCGCTGACAGTGCTTTCAAAGCGCCCGGCAAGGTGGGACGTGGAACCTCGGCCCTTGATCGCAATACCCATTGCGGCAGGGTAAGTCGCGGCCGTCTCAGTGGCTGCGACGGCCGCCTGAAGGGTTCAGCGCCACCCGTAGAGTCGAGCCGTGCTCGACTCCCACCCAGGGTGGCCCAAGACCGAAGTCGAGCAGGGCTCGACGCTACAGGGGGAGGGTCAGAGCAGCGCCAGGTACCCGCGCACCGTGGCGTCCAGCCCGTCGTACAGCGCCTCACCGATCAGCGCGTGGCCGATCGACACCTCCAGCACGTCCGGCACGTTGGCCAGGAAATCGCGCAGGTTGTCCTGCGACAGATCGTGGCCGGCGTTCACGCCCAGGCCAACGGCCTGTGCACGGCGTGCGGCAGTGGCGAACAGCGCCAGCATCGCGTCAGCATCACCAGCCGCATGCGCCTCCGCATAGGGCCCGGTGTACAGCTCGATGCGGTCCGCACCCACCTCGGCCGCCTGCTCCAGCAACGGGTTGCCGGCATCGACGAACAGGCTGACCCGGCAACCCATCGCTTTCAGTTCGGTGATCAATGGGCGCAACCGCTCGGCATCGCGCTCGAAGTCGAAACCGTGGTCGGACGTGATCTGCCCATCGCCATCCGGTACCAGGGTGGTCTGCGCCGGGTGGGTCTGTGCACACAGCGGGAGCAGCCCCGGATAACCCTCGCGCGGCGGTGCGAACGGATTGCCTTCGATGTTGAACTCCACCCCACGCGCACGGGTCAGCGTGGACAGGGCCAGCACGTCCTCGGCGGTGATATGACGGCGGTCCGGTCGCGGATGCACGGTGATGCCATGCGCGCCGGCATCCAGGCAGGCCTGGGCGGCGCGTACCACGTCCGGTTCGGCACCACCGCGCGAATTGCGCAGGACGGCGATCTTGTTGACGTTGACGCTGAGCTGGGTCATGGAACGAAACTACTTGGAAAGAGGGGATGGATCGTGATCGTTGGGGTCGTCACCGCGGCGGGCCTGGGCCTGTTCGCGCAGGCGGCGCAGTTCTTCGGCATCGACCAGTGTGGACGGATCGCGCTGTGGATCACCGAAACGGGCCACGTAGCGGCCACGCACCCAGGCCAACAGGAAGGCGAGGGCGGCCAGCAGGCACAGGGTCATCAGCCCGGGGCTGGGGGTCTTCAGCGCGAAGGCGAAAGAGCCCAGCGCCAGCAGCAGGTACAACCAGTACATAGTCGGGCTCCCCGGATGATCGGCGCAGTGTAGCGCTGCGTCAGAGCAGCGGCGAGGCCAGCCGGGCGAAGGCCTCGGGCAGGCGGTGCAGCCACAGCGAACGACCGGCCTGGTCGTGCACACGCGTGGAACGGTCGAATTCGCCCTGCAGCAGTTCGGCCAGCGCAGCCACCCGGTCACGGTCGCTGATCATCATCGACAGCTCGAAGTTCAGCCGGAAGCTGCGGTGATCGAAGTTGGCACTGCCGACGATGCAGACGTCGTCATCGGCGATGAAGGCCTTGGTATGCAGCATGCGTGGGCCGTACTCGTAGATCTTCACCCCGGCATGCAGCAGCTCGTCGAAGTAGGAGCGGGCGGCCTGGGTGACGAACCAGGAATCGCTCATCTTCGGCACCAGCAGGCGCACGTCCAGCCCGCCCAGCGCGGCCGAGGTCAGTGCCATCCGCGCCGCTTCGCCCGGCACGAAGTAGGGCGTGACCAGCCAGACGCGCTCGTGCGCTTCCTGGATCGCCGCCACATGCAGGCGATGGATCGTTTCCCAGCCCGAGTCCGGGCCGGAGACCAGCACCTGGGCGTTGATCGCACCATCGCCGCGCAGCGGCATGTCGGCTGGCCACAGACGCGCGATGTCCATGCGCGAGGGATCCTGTCCACTGGCGTAGAGCCAGTCCTCGGCGAACACCAGCTGCAGGCTGCGCACCACGTGGCCGCGGATGCGCATGTGCAGGTCGCGGTAGGCATCCGCCCTGCGGCTTTCATCCTCGTCGTCGGTGATGTTGATGCCGCCGGTGAAGGCGAGGCGGCCGTCGACGATCACCAGCTTGCGGTGGGTACGCAGGTTCAACCACGGGCGCTTGAATGGCTTCAGCAGCTGCCGTGGGTGGAACCAGATCGCTTCGCCACCGGCGTCGAGCAGCGGCTGCAGGAAGCGGCGGGGCAGGGCCGACGAACCCACCGCGTCGAGCAGCAGGCGCACCTGCACACCCGCGCGGGCGCGCTCGACCAGGGCGTCGCGCAGCGCGGTGCCGGCATGGTCCGGGTTGAAGATGTAGTACTCCAGGTGCACGTGATCGCGGGCCTGCGCGATGGCGTCCAGCAGGGCCGCGTAGGTTGCCGCGCCATCCACCAGCCAGGTGACTTCGGTGGCGCTGCTCGGCGCGAGCCCGGTCGTGGCCTGTGCGACCTTGGCCAGCTCGGTGCAGTCGGCGTCGGGTGGGCAGACATCGCTGTAGTGCTCCATCCCCGAGCGGGCACGGCCACGGCGCAGGCGCTGCCGCTTCACCTTCTGCGGGCCCAGCAGGTAGTAGATGAAGAGACCCAGGTAGGGCAGCAGCGCCAGCGACAGGATCCAGCTCAGCGTGGCCACCGGCTCGCGCTTCTGCAGCATGATCCAGCCCGCCAGCGCGAACAGGTACAGCAGATAGGCGACCGCCAGGATCGTGCCAAGGTGGGCGATGCCGTCGAGCCAGTGGCGCAGGGAGTCGAAGAGGGCGAGCATCCGCCGATCATAACGGTCCAGGCCGTCAGGCATAAAAAAGACGCCCCTGTTTCCAGGGGCGTCTGCAGTCGCGTCATGACTGTTGTATTGCGGTGTAGCAGTTACTGCTGCACAAAACCGATCTTCTTCATCTGAGCGTTCTTCGCGGCAGCCAGAACCTTGGCCATCACGTCGTACTCGGAATCCGGGCTCGCATCGATGCGCAGTTCCGGCTGGTTGGTCGGGTCCTTCTGGACCTCGTTCTCCATCCGCTGCTGCAGCTCGCTCGCATTGATCGGGCTGTTGTTCCACGAGACCTGGTTGCTGGCGTCGATCTTGAGTTCGATCGGCGGCGGCGGTTCGACCAGCTGCGGCGGTGGGTTGAGCACGCGCTGCGGCAGGTCCACGGCGATCGGGTACGTCATGATCGGCGCGGTCACGATGAAGATGATCAGCAGAACCAGCATCACGTCCACGAGGGGCGTGACGTTGATGTCTGCCATGGGGCCTTTGCCACCACCACTACTGAATGCCATGGCTTACTGCCCCTTCTCTTTGGTCGCGACGAAGCCGACGTCCAGCATGCCCTGTTCCTGCGCGATCTTGGTCATCTCGTTGATGACACGCATCTTGGTGGTGCGGTCACCACGCAGGTTCAACGGCGGCTGCGGGGTCTGCTGGGCGGCGGTCGCCAAGCGCGACTCGAGAGTCTGCTTGTTGATTTCTTCGTCGTTCCAGTAGATCGAGCCATCTTCCTTGACTGCCAGGGTGATGGGGCCCTTGCGGTCGTTGGTGTCGTCCGGCTTCTGGACCAGGTTGGCCTCCGGCAGATCCACCTTGACCTTGTGGGACATCAGGGGCGCCGTGATGATGAAGATGATCAGCAGCACCAGCATCACGTCCACGAGGGGCGTAACGTTGATGTCGGCCATGGGGCCGCCGCTGTTACCACTACTGAAAGCCATAACGGGCTCCGTCTAGATCGTGTTGACTACGTTCTCGCTGGGTACAGCGCGTCGCAATTAGCGGACGCGCGAACCGGTGGCGAAGAAGTCGTGCAGGTCGTGCGCGAAGGTATCGAACTTGCTGATGGTCGCGCTGTTGATCTTGCTGAAGAAGTTGAAGGCGAACACGGCCGGGATCGCGACGAACAGACCGATCGCGGTCATGATCAGCGCTTCACCCACCGGGCCGGCAACGGCGTCGATCGAAGCGGAGCCGGTGGCACCGATCTTGATCAGCGCGCCGTAGATGCCCCACACGGTACCCAGCAGACCGACGAACGGAGCGGTCGCGCCGACGGTGGCCAGCAGGGTCATGCCCGACTGCAGCTTGTTGCTTTCGCGGGTCACGGCCTGACGCAGAGCGCGGTCGACGAACTCCGAACGGCTCAGGTTCTCACCCACGCCGCCGGTGGCGCCGCCTTCAGCGCGCTGGTGGTGGGCAGCCGCCTGGGCAGCGTCCAGGGCGATCTTGGAGAACGGCTCGGAAGCCGGCTGTTCTTCCATCGCACGGATGGCGTCCTGCGCGTTCGGGGTATCCCAGAACAGGCTGACGACGCGATCAGCGGCGCTCTTCAGGCGGGTGGCGCGGAAGATGTTGATGACGGTCCAGTACCAGGACATGGCCGACATGACGACCAGGGTCAGCAGCACGACCCAGGAAACCGCGAAATCACCCGGCTTGGTGGTCATTTCGTGGATCAGGTGCTCGAAGCCCATCTGCGACAGGGCGTTGGACGGATTGCCCCCGGCAGCAGCGGCGATGAAAATTTCCTGCAGCATGACGCTTACCTTTGTTGTGTGTGGTGATAAAGGGTGTAGCTAAGCTAAACAATCGAACTGGGAGCGGGGGTGGCCAGGCGGCCACCCGGACGCATCAGTTCAGCGCAAAGTTGACCGGGACGCGAACGCGACCTGCCGCCTTCTTACCGCCAGATTCAGCGGCGTTGAAGCGCCACTTGCGAGCTGCTTCCATCGCAGCACGGTCCAGGTCGCGGTTACGGCTGGACTTTTCCACCGTGACATTGGTGACGTTGCCGCTGGCATCGACATCAATGATCAGGATCACTTCGCCCTGGATACCCGCGCGGAAGGCTGCCGGCGGGTAGCGCGGCGGGTTCATGGCCTTCGACGAGATGTCCACGCTGGCCTCGATCGAGGTCGGCGGAGCCGGCGGCGACGGAGGCGACGGCGGGGTGACGATATCGCTCGGGCGCGGTTCCGGCACGTCCACGACCGGCGCCTGCGGCGGCGGCGGGACCGGCGACGGCTTCGGCGGCGACAGGTTCTTCACCGGCGGCGGCGGAGTATCCGTCGGCGGCGGCGGCGGCGGCGGCGGTGGCGGCGGCGGCGGGGCGTCGACGATCGTCACCATGACGTTGCGCTCCTTCTCAGCCACGGCCTTGGGAGCCACGGCGGGGATCAGGAGCATCATGAACGCGGCCAGATGCAGGGCAATTACAAACGCGATGCCGACGATGCGAGGCCAGCTCAGCCCCTTGTCATCGGGTTGTTCGTACCGGTGAACGACTAGTTGTTCCGTCATGCGCCAAGAGCTCAATAGTGGGGCCGGGATGCCGGGGGCGGAATCCCTGATCAGCGGTGCATGACACCGCAGGAACCTCCAAGCTTATACCAATCCTGAGCGCCTGCGCATCAACTGTGCAGGCATTCAGGCGTTATTCCTACTTACTTCAGGTTGATGATTTTTTTGGCATCAGCCTGGTTCTTCACACCCTTCGCCAGCGCCTGCTGGGCGGCCTGCTTGGCCTCCGGGATGCGACCTTCGGCATGCAGGACGCGTGCCAGGTTCAGGTAGGTCTCACCGTCCTTGGACAGCGGGGCAGCCTTCTGCCACGCATCGATCGCCTGCGGCACCTGGTCGGAGTAGTAGTAGGACTGGGCCAGCGCCAGGTAGACCTGGTAATCCGGCTTCAGGATGCCCTTCTGCAACCCTTCGTTGATGACCGCGATGACGTCCTTTTCCTTGTGTTCGGTGTTGGCATAGATCGAGTACAGCTGCTTGTACTCGCGCTCTTCGGTGAGCTGGCCGCTGCTGCGCAGCTTGTCCATCACCGCGGCAGCCTTCTCCATCTGATCGGCCTGCATGTACATGCTGGCCAGGTTCAGCTGGGCCTTCTTGTCGTTCGGGTTCTTGGCGGCCAGTGCTTCGGCTTCCTTCACCGCTTCACCGGACTGGCCGGCTTCGGAGAGGGCCGCCATCAGCAGCTGGTTCCAGTTGTCCTTCGGTTCGGTGGCACCGGCGATGGCCTGCTTCAGCACCGGGATCGCTTCCTGGTAGCGCTCCAGCTGGTACAGCGCCTGGCCCTTGGCGATCAGCTCTTCCGGCTTGGTCGACTTGCTCTCGGCGAAGTACTTGTCCAGGGTCGCCAGGCCTTCGGCGGTCTGGTCTTCCTGCAGCTGCAGCTGGCCCAGCATCAGCATCGACTGGAAGTGGCCGTTGTTGTCCAGGCCGTTGAACTGCAGGACCTGCTTCAGGTAGGCCACGGCAGCCGGGGTGTCGTCGGTCTGGTAGGCGGCCTGCGAGGCCAGCTGCGCGGCCAGCGACTTGTCGTACTCGTTCGCGGCGCTGTCAGCCAGGATCGCGTCGGCCTGCGTGCGCGTCTCCGGGAACTTTTCCTTGTTGTAGCTGTCGATCATCTTCTGCAGCTTGCTGCCCAGCTTGGCCGATGCCTTGACGGTCGGCTCCTCGCGGGTCGCGTTCGGGTACAGCGCTTCGGCCTTGGCCTGCTTGCCGCCGCGGTTGCCACGCTCGGAGGAACGCGAGGACTGCGCGAAGGCATCGGTGACCACGGCGCCGGTCAGGGCGGTCGCGACGAGGACGGAAAGCACAGCTTTGTGGTTACGGAAAATCATCGTTCACCTCGATCGAACCGCCGGATAGCGGCAAAGTCGGACTGTCAGAAAAATCTGAGCCGCCAAACGTATCAGAAACAGATGGCGTGAGAAATCGTTTTATGTGCTGCAATACAGCATAGAACTGCGCACTCATCCGCACTTTGGCCGCAGCCCGGCCGCCTGCGCCTGCTGATAGACCGGCGTCAGTCCCGGTGCATCGCGTCGCAGTTCCTGGATACGGTTGGCTGGATCGGGGTGGGTGGACAGCCATTGCGGGCTGCGGCCGCCACTGGCGGCCATCATGTTCTGCCACAGGTCGACCGCCTGCGCCGGGTTGAAACCGGCCTGGGCCATCAGTCGCTGGCCGATCACGTCGGCCTCGCTTTCCTGGGTGCGTGAACCGGGCAGCAGGAAGGCGGTCTGCGCGCCCATGCCCCCGAGCTGGTTGACGGTGCTGGCAGCGCCTTCTCCGTAGGCCGCGCCGGCCAGCGCACCGAGCACGGCCAGCCCGGTCTGCGCACCCATCTGCCGGGTGATGCGCTCTTCGTGGTGGCGGGCGATGACGTGGCCGATTTCATGGCCGATTACGGCAGCCAGCTGATCCTGGTTTTTGGCGACGGTGAAGATGCCGGTGTTCACGCCGACCTTGCCGCCGGGCAGGGCGAAGGCGTTGGGCTCCTTGTCGACGAACACGGCCGTCTCCCACCGTACGCCACGGTATTGAGGCGGCAGCTGCGCGACCAGGGCGTTGACCACGCACTGCACGTAACCGTTCTGGCGGCCGTCGGTGCTGATCTTTTCCTTCTGCTTGGTTTCGGCGAACGCCTGTGCGCCGAGCTGGTCCAGCTGCGCCTGCGACACCCCGCCCACCATCTGCCGACGGCCGGTAGGGGAGGTCGTGGTCGCGCAGGCGCTGACCAGGGTGGTGATGACAAGGGCCAGCAGCAGTTGTTTCATGGATCCACCCCCGTGTTCATATGCGCAGTGTGTAGCGTAGCGGCTTAATCTTTCGTCAAGCGGACACGGCGTTACGTTGCCCCGAAGAACACAAGCGCGGCAAGCGCCACGCCGTTGTTCAGCGCGTGCGCGGTGATCGCGGCCCAGAGCGTGCCGGTGCGCTGGTACAGCCAGCAGAACGCGGCACCCATGCCGCCATAGACCAGCCACAGCTGCGCGATCTCGGCCGGGCCGTTGGCACTGGTGCCAGGGATTTCATGGATCAGGGCGAAAGCAAGGCTGCTCAGTACCACGCCCAGCCACGGGCGTCCGGCCTTCCACAGGCGGCCAAACAGCACGCGGCGGAACAGCAGCTCCTCGTAGGCCGGTGCCAGTACCACCGCGAACAGCACCAGGAACAACGGGAAGCGCGCGATCGCACTCTGCATCAGCGCCAGATTGGTGGGAACCGGCTCGATGCCGAACTGCTTGGACAGGAAGGCGATGCCATTGCTGCCGAGCACGATCAGGGTCGCCACCAGCAGCGTCCAGCCCCAGGTGGAGGGACGGCGCAGCGCCTGGCGCGACGCGTGGCGCTCGGCGGCATTGGCCGGCCGTCGCCAGAAGTACAGCAGCAGCGCGGCGCCGCCGGTGGCAAACAGCGCCATGAGAATCTGCGCAAGCGCGCCCGGCTGGCCCAGTGATGCCGCTACCGAACTGGCGTCGGGGGCGCCAGCGCCGGCCTGCGCGTTCGCGTAACCAACCACCACGCCACGGTACAGGCCCCATAGCAGGCCGCTGATCAGGCTCAGGCCGAACAGGGTGACAGCGGCGATACCCAGGTCGATGAAAAACCCCGCCAACGGCGAAACGGCACGCGGCGCGGCAGAAGCCGGCGGAACCGGGGGCGGAGCGGAAACCGGGGCGGATGCGGACATCAGGTACCTGCGTTCAAGAGTCGAAGGCCGGCGCGCCTCCCCGCGCACCGGCCGTGTCCCGATTGTGTCAGATATCCAGGTTTGCGACCTTCAGCGCGTTGTCTTCGATGAAGTCGCGACGCGGTTCGACGACATCGCCCATCAGCGTGCTGAAAATCTGGTCGGCAGCGACAGCATCTTCGATGCGCACCTGCAGCAGTCGACGGGTTTCCGGATTCACCGTGGTGTCCCACAACTGCTCCGGATTCATTTCACCCAGACCCTTGAATCGCTGGATCTGCCGGCCGCGCTTGGCCTCCTCGAGCAGCCAGTTCTGTGCCTTGGCAAAGCTGTCGACTTCGATCGACTTGGCACCGCGGGAAATGGTCGCGCCTTCGCGGACCAGACCGTGCAGCAGCTTCGATGCCTGGTGGATCGCGCGCAGTTCGCCGCTTTCGAAGGCCGACATCGGCAGCACCTGGATGTGCTGTTCGCCCATGTGGCGACGGGTCACCAGCACAGCGGCCGGGCGCTCATCGTTGGCGTCCTGCAGTTCCAGCGTGAAACGCGGGCTGCCCAGGCTGCCCTGGTTGAGACGCTTGGCCAGTGCATCCAGGCCCTCGCCTTCGCCGGCAGCGCGCAGGCTTTCCAGGTCCATCGGGACGAAGTCGACCAGCGCTTCAAGCAGGTTGCGGTCGTAGCGGTGTGCGTTGCGCTCGATCGAATCCAGCGCCGCCGCGTAGGCCAGCAGCAGCTTCTCCAGCGCCAGGCCTTCGATGCCGGGCTCGCCGGTGGCCGGCACCAGTGCAGCGTTTTCCACTGCGCTGCTGGCCAGGTAGCTGTCCAGCGCCGGGTCGTCCTTCAGGTACAGCTCCTGCTTGCCCTGCTTGATCTTGTACAGCGGCGGCAGGCCGATGTAGACGTAACCGCGCTCGATCAGCTCCGGCATCTGGCGGTAGAAGAACGTCAGCAGCAGGGTGCGGATGTGGGCGCCGTCGACGTCGGCGTCGGTCATGATGATGATCTTGTGGTAACGCAGCTTGTCTGGGTTGTACTCGTCACGGCCGATGCCGGTGCCCAGCGCGGTGATCAGCGTACCCACCTGGTCGGAGGACAGCATGCGATCGAAACGCGCGCGTTCCACGTTGAGGATCTTGCCGCGCAGCGGCAGCACCGCCTGGTTCTTGCGGTTGCGGCCCTGCTTGGCCGAACCACCTGCCGAGTCACCCTCGACGATGAACAGTTCGGACAGCGCCGGATCCTTTTCCTGGCAGTCGGCCAGCTTGCCCGGCAGGCCCGCGATGTCCAGCGCGCCCTTGCGGCGGGTCAGGTCGCGGGCCTTGCGCGCGGCTTCACGTGCACGTGCGGCATCGACGATCTTGCCGGCGATCGCCTTGGCTTCGTTCGGGTTTTCCTGCAGGAACTCTTCCAGCCGCGCACCGAAGGCGTTTTCCACCGCCGGGCGCACGTCGGAGCTGACCAGCTTTTCCTTGGTCTGGCTGGAGAAGCTCGGGTCCGGCACCTTCACCGACAGCACTGCGATCATGCCTTCGCGCATGTCATCGCCGGTCAGGTTGATCTTGGCCTGCTTGGCGATGCCGTTCTGCTCGATGTAGTTGTTGAGCACACGGGTCAGCGCACCGCGGAAACCGGCCAGGTGGGTACCGCCGTCCTTCTGCGGAATGTTGTTGGTGAAGCAGTACATCGTCTCCTGGTAGGAGTCGGTCCACTGCAGCGCCACGTCCACGACGATGCCGTTGTGCTCGCCGGTGACTGAAATGACGTTCGGGTGCAGCGGGGTCTCTTCAGCTGGGCCAGATGCTCCACGAAGCTGCGGATGCCGCCTTCGTAGTGGAAGTCATCGCGACGGCCGTCGCCACGCTCGTCGGCAAGGACGATCTTGACGCCGGAGTTCAGGAACGACAGCTCGCGCAGGCGGCGGGCCAGGATGTCGTAGTGGAATTCCACGTTGTCGTGGAAGGCGACGGTCGACGGCCAGAAGCGCACGGTGGTACCGCGCTTGGTGGTGGCTTCCAGCTTGGCCAGCGCAGTCACGGCTGCGCCGTTGCTGAATTCCTGCTGGTAGTGGGAGCCATTCTGGAACACGTCCACCAGCAGCTTCTGCGACAGCGCGTTGACCACGCTGACGCCGACGCCGTGCAGGCCGCCCGAAACCTTGTAGCTGTTGTCGTCGAACTTGCCGCCTGCGTGCAGGACGGTCATGACGACTTCGGCCGCAGACACTTCGCGACCGAGCTTGGCGCTCATCTGCTCGTGCTTGCCGGTCGGAATACCACGGCCGTTGTCGGACACCGAGACCGAGCCGTCGGCGTGGATCGTCACTGCAACGTGGTCGGCGTGGCCGGCCAACGCTTCGTCGATCGAGTTGTCGACGACCTCGAACACCATGTGGTGCAGACCGGTGCCGTCATGCACGTCGCCGATGTACATGCCGGGACGCTTGCGGACAGCCTCCAGGCCTTCCAGGGCGGTAATGCTGTTGGCGTCGTAATTGCCGTTGTTTGCCGGGGTGTTCTGTTCGTCGCTCATTGCGCTTGCCGTAGGCTCCGCAGGTCGGGCACCGCTTGGGGCGATGCGCCGAGAATGAAAGGATTCCAACCCGAATTATACCAGCCGGGGTCGAGCGGCCCTGGTGTGCCCACTATGGCACAGCCACGATCTGTGCATGTTCCACGTGGAACCGGGCGATGTGGGTCAGTTCCTGCAGCGCCGCCGGGGTTTCGGTGGCGGTGATGAAGATCTGTGCCGGCCCATTGAGCAGGCGCTCCAGTACCCGCGCCTGATGGGTGCGATCCAGCTCCGAGGCCAGATCGTCCAATGCGATCACCGGCCATTCGCCTCGCTGTTCCGCATAGTCCTCCGCCTGTGCCAACAGGCACGCCAACGCCGTCAGCTTGGCCTGGCCGCGGGACAGCGCATCACGACCTGGAATGCTGTGGAAATCCACACTCCAGTCCGCGCGGTGCGGGCCCACCGAGGTATACCCGGCCTGCCGGTCACGTTCCCGGGCCAGAAGCAGGGCATCGGCCAAGGGAAGCTCGTGCCGCCGCCAACCGGGGCTCAGCCCCAATCCCTGGATACCGAGCTGTGGAGCGAGGCTGGCGGCCAAGGCGACCGTGCGCTGCTGCAGACGCTCCAGGTAGTGCTGGCGGCGGCTGGTCAGTGGTTCTCCTGCCTCGGCCAGCTCGTGATCCCAGGTATCGAGCATCCGCGACGGCCCGCCCTGCTTGAGCAGGGCATTGCGCTGCTTCAGCGCCCGGGAGTAGCGACGCCACAGGGACAGAAAATCCGGTTCCACGTGGAACAAGCCCCAGTCGAGGAAGCGGCGGCGGGGTTCACCACCACCACTGACCAGTGCATGGCTCCCGGGCTCGAACGTCACCACGGCCAGCGCTGCGCAGAGATTACCCAGCTGTGCGACATCCTCGCCGTCCAGTCGCCCCTTCCAGTCCTGACCACTGTGGCGCAGGCCGGCTTTTCGGCGGTGGGGCGGGTGATGGGCACGCTGTTCGTCCCATTCCACGAAGATTTCCAGCGCTTCCTGGCCCTGGCGTACCAGACCGTCACGCACCCGGCCACGGAAGCTGCGGCCATAGGCCATCAAGTGCAGGGCTTCGAGCACGCTGGTCTTGCCGGCACCGTTGTCGCCGGTCAGCAGGTTCAATCCCGGCTGGGGCGACAGGTCCACCGCACTGAAACGACGCAGTTGATGCAAGGCGAGGCGGCGGATCTGCATGGGGCGCGAAAGACCATCCGCACAAGGCGGTAGAGGGGTAGGGAATCCATCAGCTTACTGCATCGGTCAAGCCAGCCGTGCCGCGCCAGACATCGCCACTGTGCTGAAGACTCCGTCTGGCAACCCTACGCGTGTTCCACGTGGTGGCGCTCCCTCACCTGGGCTCGCCTGGGTCTGGATACGCCCGGGAATCCTTGAATTCTGAGCGCCGGCGCAGGGTACCGGCCCTCAGATTTCAGCGATTTCAGCCTCATTCCGCGAGCATCGCCAGGTGCCCCGACGGTGGTTTGCGCGAACACCGCGCAGATTTCTTGAAATCTACGATGCGATGCCCTGGAGGGTTCCACAGATTTCAAGGATTTCGAGCCCGCCGTTTCACACTGTCCACAGCAGGTCTGTATGACTTATACACAAGGTATGGGCAAACTGTGGATAAAAAAGCCCTTTTGCCCGACCTGCGAAACTATCCACAGGTTCCCCCCCAGCCTGAGGGGCCTCTATACAGGGGGTTTCAGGTGCATAAATCTCTTCAAAATCAACTAGATAATGCATTTCTCCACGAAATCTGGGCCTACCATCACCACCATGCTTTAGATTTATACCCAGATTTAGAAGCTAGGCCGGCCCCGATCCGACCCCAACGAGACCTGTGGACAGTGGCGTCTGCAGATGAAGCAACCGCAGCGTTGCGACCCACGATCTGCTTCACCCCTCCGGCAAGTTCGGGGAACGTGCATCAGGCTGAAGACCCAGAACGGCATACTCGATCGAGAGCGGCTGGACAGCGCCCAAGCTCACAACCTGGATTCCAATCGCTCAGCGCCGATTGCATCGGAAGGGCAGCCAGGATCAATCGGCAACCAGCGATCTCAAGGAAGCCATTCACCCACACCTGGAGATCCGCCCATCGCGATGCTCCACGTGGAACCTGCAAAAAAAAAACGCCCGGGAAGATCCCGGGCGTCGTTCGGTTCCACGTGGAACAGGCTGCCGTTAGAGACGCAGCGGCATCACCACATGGCGCGACTTCTCGCTGCTGGATTCACGCACCAGCGCCGAGGAGTTGGAGTCGCGCAGCTGGATGATGACTTCCTCGTCGCGCAGGGCAGACAGGGCATCCAGCAGGTAGTTCACGTTGAAGCCGATGGCCAGATCGCTGACCGTGGTGTCGGCTTCGATCTCTTCCTGGGCTTCTTCCTGTTCCGGGTTGTGCGCGCTGATCTTCAGGTTGCCCGGCGAGACTTCCACGCGGATGCCGCGGTACTTCTCGTTGGACAGGATCGCGGCACGCTGCAGCGAGGCACGCAGTGCTTCGCGATCAACCTTCACTTCGCGGTCGGCACCGATCGGAATCACCGCTTCGTAATCCGGGAAACGGCCGTCGATCAGCTTCGAGGTGAAGGTGACATCGTCGCGCTTGACGCGGACGTGGCTGCGGCCGACTTCCAGCTCGATCTCGCGATCGCCGCTCTCCAGCAGGCGCTGCAGTTCGGTCACGCCCTTGCGCGGCACGATGATCTGGCGCTTGGAACCACTGGGCTTGGCCAGATCGGTTTCACACAGCGCCAGGCGGTGGCCGTCGGTGGCGACGGTACGCAGCGCATCGCCGCGCAGATCGAACAGCAGACCGTTGAGGTAGTAGCGCACGTCCTGCTGGGCCATCGCGAACGCGGTGCGTTCGATCAGTTCCTTCAGGGTCGCTTCGCCGATGGCCACGCGCTCGGTGGCTTCCACTTCGTCAACCGACGGGAAGTCGTTGGAGGGCAGGGTGGCCAGGGTGAAGCGGCTGCGGCCGGCCTGCACGGTGATCTTGTCACCGGTCTGCGAGACCGTGATCCGGCTGCCGTCGGGCAGGGCGCGGATGATCTCGAACAGCTTGCGGGCGGGGATGGTGGTTTCGCCGTCCTGGGCATCTTCAACCGCGATCCGCGACACCATCTCCACTTCCAGGTCGGTACCGGTCAGCGACAGCTGGCCGTTCTGCACCTGGACCAGGAAATTGGCCAGAACCGGAAGGGTCTGGCGGCGTTCGACCACGTTGACGACCTGTGCCAACGGCTTGAGAAAGGCTTCGCGCTGCAGTGTGAAACGCATGTGGTTCCGTGCCCCTATGCTTTAAAAAATGTGGAATAAATCAAAAGCTTGGTGGTGCTGGTAGAGACAGAATCGCTGGAAAACAACGCTAAGTCTTTGTAAATAAAAGAATTTCAGACATCGAAACCCTCTGTATTACCGACCCCCAGGGGGTGGGGAAAGCTGTGGATAAATCCAGCGCGATTTCAGACGCCATTTTTATCCACAACGTGTCCCGCGCTTGCTACCGGATTCTGCACCGTTTTGTGCGATGACGCCTCATCGGCATCCGTGCATCATTCGCTCAGCTTCCGGATCAGCTTGTCCCAGTCCTCGCGGAGCTTGCCGTCGGTTTCCATCAGGGTCCGGATCTGGCGGCAGGCATGCAGCACCGTGGTGTGGTCGCGACCGGCAAAGGCGTCGCCGATCTCGGGCAGGCTGTGCTCGGTCAGTTCCTTGGTCAGGGCCATGGCGACCTGGCGGGGGCGGGCCAGCGAGCGGGTCCGACGCTTCGACAGCAGATCCTTGATCTGCAGGCCGTAGTAGTCGGCAACGGTTTTCTGGATGTTGGGAATGCTGATCGCCTGCTGCTGGGCGCGCAGCAGGTCGCGCAGGGTTTCCTGGGCGAATTCGGTGGTGATCGCGCGGCCGGTGAAATTGGCGCGGGCGGTCAGGGTATTGAGCGCACCTTCGAGGTCGCGCACGTTGGAGCGCATCTTCTTGGCGATCAGGAACGCAACATCATCGGGAATCTCTGCACCGCGTTCGCGTGCCTTGGCCAGCACGATCGCAGCGCGGGTCTCGAAGTCAGGCGGTTCGATCGCGACCGACAGGCCCCAGGCAAGCCGCGACTTCAGGCGTGCTTCCAGGCCTTCGACCTCGCGCGGATAGCGGTCGCAGGTCAGGATGATCTGCTGCTTGCCATCGAACAACGCGTTGAAGGTATGGAAGAACTCTTCCTGGGTGCGGTCCTTGCCGGCGAAGAACTGGATGTCATCGATCAGCAGCGCGTCCACCTGCTGGAACTGGCGCTTGAACTGATCCATGGTCTTTTCCTGCAGAGCCCGGATCATCGCGCTGAAGAACTGTTCCGAACGCAGGTACAGCACCTTCGCACCCGGATTGGCCTGGCGCATGGCATTGCCGGCGGCGAACATCAGGTGGGTCTTGCCCAGGCCCGTGCCTCCGTACAGCAGCAGCGGGTTGTGCGCGCGGTCGCCCGGCTTCTGCGCTGCCTGGAAGGCGGCGGCCAGGCCCAGCTGGTTGCTGCGGCCTTCGACGAAGTTGGCGAACGTGTAGTGATTGTCCAGGTTGCCGGCAAACGGCACCTGCGGTTCGCTGGACACATGCGCCGACGGCGTGGAAACCGGCGCGTTCTGCGCCTCCACGGGACGCGGGCGCGAGCCGATTTCAAGAAAAACGTCGCTGAAACCGGCGAAATGGGCCAGCAGTTCGCGGATCCGGGCCAGGTACAGCTCGCGGACCTGGTCGACGATGAAGGCATTCGGTGCATACAGCACCAGGCTGTCCACGCGCAGATCGGCCTGCAGCGGCTTCAACCAGGTATGAACGTCTTCCGGCGGGAACTCCGCTTCGAGGCGCTCGAGACTACGGGACCAAGCATCCAT